>JAMCYS010000007.1:20956-32268 GCA_023473795.1 Chloroflexota bacterium
ACCTTGACCGCCAGCTTGCGCCGGCCCGGCGCGCCTTCGTGCCAGGCGCTGGTCAGCTCCAGGGTGCGGTTCTTCTTGGTACGGAACGACTGCCACTCGTTCTCAAAGACGTAGTCACCCGTCCAGACCTCTTCGTACTCGGGTAGGTCCAGCTGCTCGGATTTCTCCAGCCCCGGCATCGCCGCCTGTTTGGTCTTCTCCACCGGCACCCGGATGATCTCCCGCTTGTTTTCGAAGTTGAAGTCCACCGCCCAGTAGTCGACCCAGTCCGTCCACTGTTTTGTTAGGACCTCGCGCGTGACGACGCCGCGCGCGTCCTTGCTCACCTTGACGATCTGCCCCTTCTCGACCACGATCTTGCTGGCTTTGTCTTTCAACGTGGCTTCGGCGTTGGCGATGGAGTCCTGCGAGTAGAAGACCGAGAAGTCGGTCAGCTGCACCGCCACCTTGTTGCCCTTGCACAGGGGTTTGACCTCGATGAAGGCCACGTCGTGGAAGACGACCTGGTTCTTCTCCACCGCGCGCTTGTCGAAGACCTCGGCGGGGATGTATTTGGGGGCGATGTCGATGCCCTTGGCGCGGGCTTCGTCCAGTACGTTGGGAAAGAGGCCCATCTCGAACTCGAAACCCAGAATGTCCACTCGGCTGATGTGCTTCTGGCGGCACTCCAGGATGATCTCCTCCACGAAAAGCCGCGTCACCGGCAGGTTGACCGGCCCCACCGCCACCAGGCGGCCGGCCTTCTTGCCGTGGAAGGTGTTGAAGCCGCTCGCGCGCTCGGCGCGGTAGGCGCGCAGGATGAGGTCGACGAAGGCGGCTTCTTTTTGTTCCAGCTGCTTTTGCCGGTCCGCCTCGCGCAGGTTGGGATTAATGCCGACGTAGTGCTGGCGCTCGTACTTGCCCAGGTTCAGGATCTCGAAGGCGCGGTAGTCCTTGCCCTCTGCTTTCAGCTGCCGCTGCACGCCGATCAGGCGCTTGCGCGTGGTGTGGATGGCGAACTTCCCCAGGTCGCAGGCGAGCCACTTGCGTCCCAACTTCTCGGCTACCGCTGCCGTGGTGCCGGAGCCGCAGAAGAAATCGGCTACCAGGTCGCCTTCGTTTGACGACGCTTTGATAATGCGTTCGAGCAATGCTTCCGGCTTCTGAGTGGCATAGCCCACTGACTCTGATGCCATAGAATTGATGACACTGATGTCGTCCCAGAAATCAGAGATATATACCCCCTTCGCTTCCTTCTCGTAGTATTTGAGCTCAGGGACACCATTCGAGTTCCAGTAGATCAATCCCTCAGCATTAAGACGATCTAGCTCGTCTGGCTTCTTAAGCCAGTGCATACCGTTCTTGCCGCGCCCTGCCACGTCCACGCCTCGCCACGCTTGACCGGAGACGCCAGCGGTTCTACCTGACGCCATAAGCGGGACCGTCCGAAACACGCCTTTCGCGTCGCTCTTTGAGTAGTGGCTCTTTGAGGAGTCGGTGTACTCTCCATACTGCACGTTGAACCTGTGATTTCCGGTCTTCGAGAAGAAGTAAATCATGTCGTGGCTGTTACGCCATTGAGTACTAACGTTAGTAGCTATGGCCGAGCGTTTCCATACTATTTGGTTCTCAAAGCGGCAAAAAACCTCGTCGAGGGCAAGCCGGATCAGAGAATTGACCCGCCAGTCACAATGCACGTAGATACTGCCGTCCTCCGCCAGCAAGTCGCGCATCAAGATCAGCCGCTCGTAAATCATGGCGATAAAGGAGTCGGCGCCCTTGCCCCAGGTGTCGCGGTAGGCGATCTCCTCCAGGATGTTGGGCTTCTTGGTGAAGGTGTCGCCGCCGATTTCGATGTCCATGGAGAAGTCGGCGCCCACGTCGAAGGGAGGGTCGATGTAGATCAGCTTGAGGCCGCCCTGCTTTTCGATCTCCTCGCGCAGCGGGCCGTTCTTGAGGCTGGAGAGGATGAGCTTGTTGTCGCCCCAGATGAGCTTGTTGGTCCAGCCCTTCAGCTGGCGGCCGCGCGAGTCCACGGAGATGCCGGCGTAGGCGAAGAGCGGGTCGTGGTGCTTGGTGGTCTCCGCCCGGGGCTCGTCCACCTGCTCGATCACCTGGAAGGGGAGGACGACGCTGCTGACCTCGTTCGTCTTGCCGTTCCAGACCAGCTCGACCTCCCGCTTGTCGGCAAAGAGGAGGAAGCGGTACTTGTCCGGCAGGGGCTTGTCGGCCTCCAGGTAACGGATGATCTCTTGCTGTTCCTGTTCGGTCAGTCGCGCCACGGCCGCGCCACCTCCTGAGCGGGTTCACGGAGTGAGGACAGGGCTAACGCTAGAGCGCGCGGGGCGGGCGGAAAGCAGAGAGTCCCCCAGCCCGCCCGGCGCGGCATCCATCCCTTGGCTGTACGGCAGTTTAGTACCGGCAGGGGGTCGATGTCAATTCCTTGGCTGCCGCGGGGTGCGCCTCGCATTTCCGGGAGAGCTTGCTATGTGGAGTGCGGCGGCCGCAGCCACCGCTTTCAAGAGAGGCAAAGCGGCGCCCGCGGGCGCCGCACTCCAAGGCGGCGCCATCCGAGACGAGCGGCAAAGCGGCAAGGTCAAGTGCACCGCGAACGGCAGGCTAGAGGGTGGCGTGGGGCGAGGCGAGTGTCGGAGTGCGCAGGCTTGCCTGCGCTTTCGAAAGCGGCGCCCGCGGGCGCCGCACTCCAAATCGGCGCCATCCGTGACGAGCGGCAAAGCGGCAAGGTCAAGTGCACCGCGAACGGCAGGCTAGAGGGTGGCGTGGGGCGAGGCGAGTGTCGGAGTGCGCAGGCTTGCCTGCGCTTTCGAAAGCGGCGCCCGCGGGCGCCGCACTCCAAATCGGCGCCATCCGTGACGAGCGGCAAAGCGGCGCCGGCGGGCGCCGCACTCCAAATTGGCACCTTCCATTGGCATACAGGCGGCGACAGGCTCCTTTCCCCCTCTTGGCGACTCGGTGGTTACGGTCTCCTCGTCCCGCCGCCGCGCTCTCTACGTCCTTACGGTAGTACCAGCGCCTAGCCCGCTAGCCGGCTAGCTCCCGTTGAGCGTTGACGCTCCCTGTGCCTAATGCTACAATCCGTGCGGCCCGGAGGCTCAGAGGACTGTGTACGCTTGGCCACCGCGATCTTACGGCGGCTACGCGGCCGGGCCGGCACCGCACCGCACCGCACCGGACGGGTGGTGGCGGAGCCAACGGATTGGCATGCGCTGTTACCAGATCCCGTTCCTGCCCGCTTCACTTGGGAGCGATACGGATCGAGGTGCGGCGGTCGAGGCGGGCGTTCGAACGAGACTGGCAAGGGGGCATGCGTTGAACGACGATTGCGGCGAGCAGGTGCGTGTCATTCTCTCTGGCTATAAGAGGGAGAGACGATGGCTCATCCCCATATTGGAAGAGGCGCAGCGTAAGCTAGGCTACGTCCCGGAGGAGGCAGTGCGCCTCATCGCTGAGCATGTGCATCTATCCGAGTCGGAAGTCTTTGGCGTCGTCACCTTCTACGCGTTTTTCAGGACCACCCCCACCGGCAAGAAGCAGGTTATGGTCTGTCGCGGCACCGCGTGCCACGTGCGCGGCGGCCGGCGCGTCTTGCAGGCGATCCAGCGGGAGCTGGGCATAAAAGAGGGCGAAACCGCGGCCGATTTGAGCTATAGCCTGGAGACCGTGGCCTGCATCGGCGCTTGCGCCTTGGCCCCCAATATGACGATCAACGACGAAGTGCACGGTAGGCTGACTCCTCAGAAAGCTCTCGAGATCCTGCGCGCGGACAAAGAGGAGGCGGTCTGAATGGGCGCTGAGAACGGCCACCGAACCCTGTGTGTTTGCGAGGGGACGGGCTGCGTTTCCAGCAAGTCGCCCCAGATCCGCCAGCGCTTGGAAGAGGCGGTGCGATCGCTAGGGCTGGAGCACGCGGTTACCGTGAAGCCGACCGGATGCCACGGGTTCTGCCAACAAGGCCCGATCGTCGATGTCGAGCCTGATGGCATCTTCTATAGCCAGGTGACAGTAGAAGATGCCGAGGCTATCGCTGCCTCGCTTCTGCCCTCGGGCCAACCCGTGGAGCGGCTATTCTACACCGACCCTGTTAGCGGCAAGGCCATCCCCTACGCGAAGGACATCCGCTTCTATAGCGGGCAGCAGCGCAGGGTTCTTCGCCATTGCGGTCGCATCAACCCCGAGGATATTGAGGAATACCTATCGGTAGGTGGCTACGACGCGCTTAAGAAGGCGCTGGTCGAAATGACGCCCGAGCAGGCCCTGGCGGAAGTCCGGCGGTCGGGGTTGCGCGGACGCGGGGGAGCGGGTTTCCCCACGGCCCAGAAGTGGGAGTTCTGTCGCCAGGCGCCCGGCACGGAGAAGTTCGTGATCTGCAACGCGGATGAGGGTGACCCGGGGGCTTTCATGGATCGGTCCATTATGGAGGCCGTTCCCCACGCGGTGATCGAGGGGATGATCATTGGCGCGTATTGTATGGGCGCCCGCCGAGGTTTCGTCTACATTCGCGCGGAGTACCCTTTGGCGGTTCGCCGCTTGCGGACGGCTTTGCGGCAAGCGCGCGAGCGGGGTTTCCTCGGCAGGGACATTCTCGGGTCCAGTTTTGACTTTGAGGTCGAAGTAATGGAGGGGGCCGGGGCCTTCGTCTGCGGCGAGGAAACTGCCTTAATGGCCTCAATTGAAGGTAACCGCGGAATGCCACGCTCCCGTCCTCCCTTTCCGGCGCAGTCGGGCCTGTGGGGCAAGCCAACCAACATCAATAACGTCAAGACCTGGGCATCCGTGCCCCTCATTATCGGGCAGGGCGGAGACTGGTTTGCCGGTATCGGCACGGAGAAGAGCAAAGGGACCGCGATCTTCGCCCTGACCGGCAAGGTAGCCAATAGTGGCCTGGTCGAGGTGCCCATGGGCACCACGTTAGAGGAGATAGTGTTTGGCATCGGCGGGGGGATCCCTGGGGGCAAGCGGATAAAGGCCGTGCAGACCGGTGGCCCATCCGGCGGCTGCCTACCGGCGCGTCTGCTGAATTTGCCGGTTGATTACGAGACCCTGGCGCAGGCCGGCTCCATAATGGGTTCGGGGGGCATGGTGGTCGTCGATGAGGATACTTGCATCGTCGATCTGGCCAAGTACTTCCTCTCCTTCACGGAGAAGGAGTCCTGCGGCAAGTGCGTCCCCTGCCGCCTGGGCACCCATCAGATGCGCGGCATCCTGGAGCGCATTACTCGTGGCGAGGGCAAGCTCGAGGATATTGACGAGCTTCTCGCCCTAGGCGAAACGATCAAGGCAGCGGCGTTATGCGCGCTGGGCGGCACGGCGCCGACATTATGGAGGCCGTTCCCCACGCGGTGATCGAGGGGATGATCATTGGCGCGTATTGTATGGGCGCCCGCCGAGGTTTCGTCTACATTCGCGCGGAGTACCCTTTGGCGGTTCGCCGCTTGCGGACGGCTTTGCGGCAAGCGCGCGAGCGGGGTTTCCTCGGCAGGGACATTCTCGGGTCCAGTTTTGACTTTGAGGTCGAAGTAATGGAGGGGGCCGGGGCCTTCGTCTGCGGCGAGGAAACTGCCTTAATGGCCTCAATTGAAGGTAACCGCGGAATGCCACGCTCCCGTCCTCCCTTTCCGGCGCAGTCGGGCCTGTGGGGCAAGCCAACCAACATCAATAACGTCAAGACCTGGGCATCCGTGCCCCTCATTATCGGGCAGGGCGGAGACTGGTTTGCCGGTATCGGCACGGAGAAGAGCAAAGGGACCGCGATCTTCGCCCTGACCGGCAAGGTAGCCAATAGTGGCCTGGTCGAGGTGCCCATGGGCACCACGTTAGAGGAGATAGTGTTTGGCATCGGCGGGGGGATCCCTGGGGGCAAGCGGATAAAGGCCGTGCAGACCGGTGGCCCATCCGGCGGCTGCCTACCGGCGCGTCTGCTGAATTTGCCGGTTGATTACGAGACCCTGGCGCAGGCCGGCTCCATAATGGGTTCGGGGGGCATGGTGGTCGTCGATGAGGATACTTGCATCGTCGATCTGGCCAAGTACTTCCTCTCCTTCACGGAGAAGGAGTCCTGCGGCAAGTGCGTCCCCTGCCGCCTGGGCACCCATCAGATGCGCGGCATCCTGGAGCGCATTACTCGTGGCGAGGGCAAGCTCGAGGATATTGACGAGCTTCTCGCCCTAGGCGAAACGATCAAGGCAGCGGCGTTATGCGCGCTGGGCGGCACGGCGCCGAACCCTGTGATCACGACCATTCGCTACTTCCGCGAGGAGTACGAAGAACACATCAAGAAGCACCACTGCCGAGCGGCGGTGTGCGCTGGGCTCGTCAAGGCGCCCTGCAGCCACACCTGCCCGGCAGGCATAGATGTCCCTCGCTACGTTCGGCTCGCCAGCGTGGGCAAGTTTGCCGAGTCGCTGGCTGTGATCCGCGAGAAGGTACCCTTCCCCGCCGTCCTGGGCCGCGTTTGTTTTCACCCCTGCGAATCCAAGTGCCGGCGGGGCCAGGTCGAGCAAGCTGTCTCGATAATGGGACTCAAGCGCGCCGCGGCAACCTATGGCGGCGAGTCGTGGCGTGCGAAGACCAGAGTGAGCCCGCCGACGGGGCGACAAGTGGCGACTATCGGGTCGGGCCCGGCAGGTCTCACGGCGGCCTATCATCTGGCCAAGCGTGGACATCTCGTCACCATCTTCGAGGCAGCTCCGGAGCCCGGCGGGATGATGCGGTTGGGCATTCCGGCCTTTCGGCTGCCGCGGGATGTCCTAGACCAAGAGATCGCAGAGATCGAAGCGCTAGGGGCTGAGATACGGACCAACAGCCGGATCGATTCCTTGCAGGACCTCCTGCGCGGCGGTTACGATGCCGTGTTCGTCGCCACCGGTGCACATCAAGGGATGAAGATGGGCGTGGAAGGCGAGGATAGCCCCGGGGTAATCGACTGCGTGTCCTTCTTGCGAAGGGTCAACTTAGGAGAAGAGCTGGCCGTGGGCGACACGGTGGTAGTGGTTGGGGGAGGTAACGCGGCTATAGACGCCTCGCGCACAGCGCTGCGCTTGGGGGCCAGGCGGGCGAAGATCGTCTATCGTCGCACCAGGCAGGAGATGCCCGCCGCCGACGAAGAAATAGACGCGGCGGTCGCCGAGGGCGTGGAACTGGAGTATCTAGTCAGCCCCGTCAGGGTAACCACGAAGGATGGGAGACTAAGCTTGGTGCTGCTCCGCAACGAGCTAGGCAGCGTGGATGCCACTGGGAGGCGGCGCTCGGAGCCGATGCCAGGCACTGAGTTCCCCATCGCGTGCGACACGCTGATAGTGGCCATCGGCCAGCAGCCGGAAAGCACGGCCCGTCTCGGCCTGGCAAAGGGAAGAGGCGGCACCATCCAAGTCGATGCCGATACTCTCCGCGCTGCTGGCGGCGCGGTCTTTGCCGGGGGTGACGTGGTGACCGGCCCTGCGTCCGTCATCGAGGCGATAGCCGCGGGGCGCCAGGCTGCGATCTCCATTGACAAGTATCTGGGCGGGGATGGGGATATCGACGAGAGGCTGGCTCCGCTGGAAGACCTGCTGGATCTGCCTCCCTTGGAGGAAGGCGAGAGACATCGACCTGAGATGCCCAGCCTGGCGGAGGGCGTGCTCGCCGGCTTTCGCGAGATAGAGCTTGGGTACGGCGCCGATGCCGCTGCCTATGAGGCGAGGCGTTGCCTGCGCTGCGACCTGGAAACTGAGTAGCCCCGCTGGAGGAGGTCACAACCAGTGTCTACTATCAATCTGACCATAGATGGTCGTGCAATAGAGGCCCGACAGGGCATGACGGTGCTGGAGGCCGCCCTCGCGGCGGGTATCTACATTCCGAACCTTTGCGCCGATCCCGACCTCCGACCCTTCGGAGCGTGCCGGCTTTGCATAGTGGAGGTCGAGGGGATTCGAGGCCTGCCCGCCTCGTGCACGGTCCCCGCTGGGGACGGCATGGTGGTGCGGACGGACTCCCCGTTACTGGAGACGACCCGCCGCACGCTGGTGAGTCTGCTGCTGGCGGATCACGCGGACGATTGCCTCGCCTGCGCCAAGAACAACCGCTGTTCCCTGCAAACGGCGGCGGCTTATGTGGGCGTGCGGGAAAGGCGCTTCCCCAAGGCCACGCGTGTTCTGCCGGTAGACGACTCCAACCCCTTCTTCACCTACGACATGAACAAGTGCATCCTGTGCGGCAAATGTGTGCGGGTGTGCGACGAGGTGCAGGGGGTGGGCGCGATCAGCTTCGTCAACCGGGGCTACGACACGAAGATAGGCACTCTCATGGACCGGCCGATCATCAGTTCCCTCTGCGAGAGCTGCGGCCAGTGCGAGGCCAAGTGCCCCGTCGGGGCCATCACCGCTAAGAACTACCAGCAACCCAGCCGCAAGGTAAAGACGGTGTGCTCCTACTGTGGTGTAGGGTGCGGCCTCTTGCTACACGTGCGAGGGTCCAAGGTCATCGCCGCGGAGGGAGACCGGGAGAGCCCGGTGAACCGTGGTTCGCTCTGCGTCAAGGGGCGCTTCGGCTACGAGTATGTGAACCATCGCGACCGCCTGACGCGGCCGCTCATCCGGCGCGACGGCGTCCTCCAGGAGGCTTCCTGGGACGAGGCGTTGGAGCTGGTGGCCACGAAGCTGGCCGAGCACCGTGGCAAGTTCGCCGCCCTGGCCTCCGCCAAGTGCACGAACGAGGACAACTACGTCCTGCAGAAATTCACCAGGGGGGTGATGGCCACCAACAACGTGGACCATTGCGCCCGCATATGACACAGCCCCACGGTGGCCGGTCTGGCCACCACGTTCGGCAGCGGCGCCATGACCAATCCGATCGCGGACCTGGAGAACGCGGGGGCTCTCTTGGTCATCGGTTCCAACACCACCGAGGCGCACCCCATCGCCGCTTTGGCGATCAAGCGGGCGGTGCGCCAGCACGGGGCCGCCCTGATCGTGGCCAACCCGCGCTACATCGAGCTCTGCCGCTATGCGGACGTCTGGCTGCGGGCCAAGCCGGGGACGAACGTCGCTCTGCTCAACGGGCTGGCCAAGATCATCCTTGACGAGGGCCTGTGGGACAAAGATTACGTCGAGTCGCGAACCGAGAACTTCGCCGCCTGGGCCGAGTCGCTGGCTGAGTACACGCCGGAGACGGTGGCGGCCATCACCGGTGTGAGCGTGGCCGACCTGCGGGCGGCGGCGCGGGCCTACGCCAAGCCCAAGCAGGGCCACGCGGCCATCGTCTACGCCATGGGCATCACCCAGCACACCACCGGCACCAGCAACGTCATCGCCACCGCCAACCTGGCCATGGTGACGGGCAACGTGGGCGTCTCCGGCGGTGGGGTCAACCCCCTGCGCGGCCAGTCCAACGTGCAGGGCGCCTGCGACATGGGCTGCCTGCCCGACGTCTTCCCCGGCTACCAGCGGGTGACCGATGCCGCCCCGCGGGCCAAGTTCGAGGAAGCCTGGGGCGTGCCGCTCTCCGGCGAGCTGGGCCTGGCGCTCACCCAGATGATGGGCGCTGTGGACGAGGGCGACGTCAAGGCCATGTATATACTGGGCGAGAACCCGGTGCTCAGCGAGGGCGACGCCTCGCACGTGACCCACTCGCTGCCCAAGCTGGATTTTCTGGTGGTGCAGGATATCTTCTTGAGCGAGACTGCGAAACTCGCCGACGTCGTGCTGCCGGGCTCCAGCTTCGCCGAGAAGACGGGCACGGTGACCAACACCGAGCGCCGGGTACAGCTAGTCAACCGTGCCGTCGCCCGGCCGGGCGAGGCGCGCGAGGACTTGGAGATTCTGCTCGACGTCGCCCGGCGCACGGCCCGCAAGCTGGGCCTCTCGGAGGGGTTGTTCGACTTCGCCGGCAGCGAGGCGGTGATGGAAGAGATCGCTCGGCTCACCCCCAGCTACGGCGGCATCGCCCACTCCCGCCTGGGGGACCAGGGCCTGCAGTGGCCCTGCCCGACGCCGGAGCACCCGGGCACGCCTATCCTGCACGTGGGCAAGTTCACGCGCGGGCTGGGCCGCTTCGTGCCGGTGGGCCAGCTGCCGCCGGCCGAGCTGCCGGACGAGGAGTACCCGCTGCTCCTGACCACCGGGCGCTCGCTCTACCAGTACCACACGGGCACGCTCTCCCGCCGGGTGGCGGGGCTGGACCAACTGATGCCGGAGGAGCGGGTGGAGATCAACCCGGCCGACTCGGTCGCCCTGGGTGTGGCCGAGGGCGAGCCGGTGGCGGTGAGCTCGCGTCGCGGCCGGGTGGTGGCGAAAGCCAAGGTGACCGACCGCGTGCCGCCGGGCATCGTCTTCATGACCTTCCACTTCGCCGAGACGCCGACGAACGTCCTCACCAGCGCGGCCCTGGACCCGGTGTCCAAGATCCAGGAGCTGAAGGTCTGCGCCGTGAAGGTGGAAAGGGTAGGGTAACCTCTCCTACCCCCAACCCCCTCCCTCTCGCCTTCCGAGAGGAAGGGGGCTACCCAGCCCTTCCGCCCCAGGCCACGGCTGCAGGCCCCTGAACCTCGAGAGGGAGGGGGCTAGGGGACTGCCTTCCCCCATTTGCTCGCCAATCGTCTATAATGCGCGGGATAGCGCTCTGCCCTTCGCCAGGCGAGGGGCAGAGTTGGGTGACGGATTGTGAGGGGGATTGAAGTGCGCGGGTCGCCGACCGCCGGGCGTGGGCTGCTCCTTGCCGGCTGCCTGCTGCTTCTGCTGCTGGCCTCGCCCTGGCCAGCACTGGCCGACGAGGGCTGGGTGGTCAACTCCTTCCAGGCCAACGTCCACATCGCCTCCGACGGCGCGCTGCGGATCCAGGAGAACGTCCTCGTCGACTTCGACGGCCAGAGTAAGCACGGCATCTACCGCGACATCCCGGTCGTCTACGACTATGGCGACAACCTCAACCGGGTCTACGACCTAACGGTCACCTCCGTCACCGATGCCAACGGGCGCCCCTGGCGCTACGAGGTCAGCCAGGAAGGCAGCTACCTGCGGATCAAGATTGGGGACGCCAACGTTACCGTCTCCGGGGCCCAGACGTACAAGATCGCCTACACGGTGCGCGGCGCCCTCAACGGCTTCCCCGACCACGACGAACTGTACTGGAACGTCAACGGCCAGTGGCCGGTGCGCACCCTGCGCACCGAGGCGACGGTCACCCTGCCGGCGGACGGCGTGCGGCAGGTCGCCTGCTACCAGGGCAGCCAGGGGTCGCGCGAGTCCTGCCAGTCCAGCAGCACCGCCAGTTCGGCGACCTTTGCCACCACCCGGGCCTTGCCGGAGGGGGAGCAGCTGACGGTGGTGGGCTTTGCCAAG
>JAMCYS010000147.1 GCA_023473795.1 Chloroflexota bacterium
CCGCCACAAGCGCTGGCAGGCCCGCCGTGGTCACTGCCGGCGGCACCAACGTGCCACGGGGTTGCAGGCAGATTACTACGACACATCATAATCCAACTACGGTTGTAGTACTAAGGCTGCAAAACGATCTTGCTCAACGAAACAGCCCGGCTGGCTTTGAGCACGAAGGCGTGTGGCAGATCGTCTAGTGGCATCGTTCGTGAGATCAGGCGCTCTGGCTTCACTCTGCCCTCAGCCATCAGGGCGATCAGGTCGGGCCACACGCCGGGGTTGCCGCGAGAACCGAAGATATCTAGCTCCTTGGCGGTGATTGGCCGGGTGGGCGTGGCGAAGGGCAAGCTCGAGGCCCCGAAGATGCCTATGCGCCCACCCCGTCCGGCCAGGTCGAGTGCCAGCGCGAATGCCCCACCCGTGGTCACGGTAGCGATCGTGACGTCCGGACCGCAGCCCTCGCCCAGCCCTGCCGCCGTAGCGGTTACCTCACCGCCGCGTTCGTCCAGGGCGACATCGGCCCCTTCTTCGCGAGCTTTGGCCAGACGTTCCGCGTGGTGGCCGAGGACCACTATACGTCCGGCTCCGAGGGCACGCGCCAGCTGCGTGAACACTTGGCCGAAGAAGCCGTCGCCCACAATCAGCACGTCCTCCCCCTGGTGAAAGCGCGCTCTCTGCAGACAGTGGAGTGCCCCTGCGAAGGGCTCTACCAGGGCGCCGGCCGCGAAACTAAGCTGCTCGGGCAGGTGGTGCGCGTTGGCCGCGGGCGCCACCGCGAACCCGGCAAAGCCCCCGTCGCTGTCCTGGCCTATGTGGTTGAATGATAGACAAAGGTTTGGCCGTCCCGTCAGGCACATACGGCGCCGCCCGCAGCTAATGAGACGCCGAGAGGCAAACCGCCATATGGGTCTGCCTACTCCGCTCGGTACTAGTCTCGTACGGCCTCCTGTGCGATACGGCAGGATTCTATTGCACCTGGCGAAGCATGCGGTCGAGGGTATCAGCGGCATCCTTCTGCAGTGTCGGCAGGACGTGGCTATAAGTTGTCAGGGTCAGGGCGACACTAGAATGCCCAAGACGCTCGGCGACTACCTTGGGATTAGCACCCGCGGCGAGCAACAAGCTGGCACAGGAGTGCCGGAGGTCGTAGGGCCGAATCCTCGGCACGGCCGCCCGGTCGCAAACCCGGAAGAACACGATGCGGATACGCGTGTCCTCCAGCGGCGTCCCCACTTCGGAGGGTAACACGAGGTCGTTGTCTTTCCAGAGCGGTCCCTTCTGCAGGCGAGTGACGTTCTGCCCGACTCGGTGCTGGCGCAGCAGCGCTACCACATCGGCGCCAAGCGACACTGGACGCCGGCTGCCTGCCGTCTCTCTTGTTGTGCATCAGCACTGTTATGAGGAGTTACACGCGCCTACACGCAGGCTACAAGACGACTGGCCAAGGCATTGGAGGGTCAACCGGCACGAGTGGAACTATGAACGCGGCAACGTCCCGACCATCGGCCGGTGTCACTGTCACTGCCGCGCTCAGATGGAATTCCCCTTTCTCATTGCCGGCTACTGTTGCAGCCAACCCCTCAAGGGAGGATGATAAGTAAGTAACTCAGCCGCATGAGGGAGAGGAGACGAGCACTATGGCACAGAGGCAGGACAGCGTCACGGAGGCCTATCTGGGACGCACGCAGCGATCGCAGGCTCTATACAAGCACGCGCTAGAGCTGATGCCCGGCGGCACGACGCGCAGCACGACGTTCTACACCCCTAACCCGGCTTACATCGCCAAGGGCGAGGGCTGCTACGTCGTCGACATCGACGGGAACCGGCTCATCGATTTCCTGAACAACTACACGTCTCTGATACTGGGCCACGCTCATCCCAAGGTCGTGGAGGCTGTCACCGCGCAGGTGCAGCTGGGCTCCGCTTTTGCCGCGCCAACGGAGAGGGAGGTGCGGCTCGCCGAGCTGATTGGCGCCCGGGTGAAGTCAGTCGAGCAGATCAGGTTCGCCAACTCGGGCACCGAGGCGACGATGTTCGCCATGCGACTGGCGCGAGCTCACACCGGCCGGCCCAAGATCGCCAAGTTCGAAGGGGGCTACCACGGTACGCACGACTATGCCCTGGTCAGCACCTCCCCATCGTTGGACGCGGCCGGCGCCGACGACCGGCCAGAGGTAGTGCTGGACTCTCCCGGGGTGCCGCCGGCAACGGCGGCGCAGGTGGTGGTCCTCCCGTTCAACGACCGAGACGCCACCGCCGCCATCGTGCGCGCGCACAAGGATGAGTTGGCGGGCATCATCGTCGAGCCGGTTATGGGCGCCGGGGGCATCATCGCCCCACGCGACGACTTCCTCGGCTTTCTGCGGCAGATCACTCGCGACCACGGGATGCTGCTGATTTTTGATGAAGTGATCAGCCTACGGCTGGCGCCCGGCGGGGCGCAGGAGCTCTACGGGGTGACACCCGACTTGACCACGATGGGCAAGATCATCGGCGGCGGGTTCCCAGTGGCAGCCTTCGGCGGCAGAGCGGACGTGATGGCCTTCACCGACGCCAGGCGCAGCGGTGCCCTGGCCGTGCCGCACGGGGGCACTTTCAACGGCAACCCGGTTGGCACGGCAGCCGGCATCGCTACCCTGGAACTGCTGACCCCCGACGTCTACGCCAGGCTCAACCAGCTGGGCGAACTCGTTCGCCAACGGCTCAACGACCTGTTCGCCCGGCGCCGGGAGAAGGCGCAAGCCATCGGCGTGGGGTCGCTGTTCAACATTCACTTCACCGCCGGGGAGATTCGCAACTACCGTGACGTGGCCCGCTCGGACAGAGCTCGGATGAAGCGCTTCCATCTGGCGCTGCTCAACCACGGCGTAATGCTCGCCCCACGGGGTATGGGCGCGATCTCCACGCCGATGAGGGAGGCGGAGATCGAAGCACTCGTGGCGGCCGTCGACGAGGCCCTGACCGACACGCGGCCCTAGCCGATACGGTGGACAAGTTGACGTACTGACTTGCGCTCGGGTAGGTGCTGCTGCGCCTAGCCCAACAGCACCTGCCCGAACCCAAGTAGGGCGAACAGGCCAGCGGCGAGCATACCAGCCATGCGGCCGGCGAGCCGAGGCAGGGACGATCACGCGGGGGTGCACGAACCATGTGGGATAGACTTCGATTCTATACGCGGTTCGTCTGGCGCTGCGTTGTGCTGCAGCGTTGGGACCTGCTCATCTACGGCGTCGCCGTGACGGATCGGTGTAACCTCAGCTGCCGTGGCTGCGACGTCTCCAACACCGGACGTCCCGACATGACTTGGGGCCAGCTGGTCGATGTGATGCGGAACGCCTGGAACCGCGGCTTCCGCGAGTTGTACTTCACTGGTGGGGAACCGATGTTGTGGCGCTGTGAAGAACGTACACTTGAGGATGCGATCGCCGCGGCGAAGCGAACCGGCTTCTTCCACGTGCACGTCTACACCAATGGCACGCTCGGCCTTGACACGTCGGCCGACCTCGTCTGGGTCAGTATGGATGGACTGCCCGGCACCTTCGAGTTGCGGCGAGGCGACCATTTCAACCAAGTTGAACGCGCCATACGCGAGGGCCGGCACCTCAAAGCGGCCATCATCTACACCATTGACCGCAACACTGCTAGCGGCATCGAACCGTTCCTGCGCTGGGTGGACGAAACGGGGTTTCCAGTGCTCGGCGTCATGTTCTACTTCCATACACCCTACTATGGGCGCGACGAGTTGTTCTTGACCGCTGATGAGCGCTCGCCGATCATCGACAGGCTTCTGGGGTGCATACGGGCAGGACTGCCGATCATCAACTCGCGGGCCGGTCTGCTCGCCCTGAAAGCCGGTGATTGGACACGACGGATACCTACGGCCCATGTCGTGGATATCGATGGGGAGTATGTATGTTGCCGCGCGTCTGACGCGGTATGCGCGGATTGCGGCTATGCGGCCTGCACCGAGATCACGGAGTCTCTACGTCTGCGCCCAAGCGCACTGCTCGGCATGGCGAGGTACTGGTGAATAGTCTAGGCCACACGCTCTCACGGCTCGCAACCCGCGCCGTCCGCCGCTACCTCGTAGGTCCCAGTCAGCGCTGGACCTTCGAGCCGCCTGCGCCCGGCTGGACGCCGTCGCGCGTTGAGCGCACCTCACTGTATCTGCACGTGCCGTTCTGCCGCTCTTGCTGCCCATACTGTCCCTATACCAGAGTTCCCTATGACGAGGCGCTTGTGAAGCCGTACACTTCGGCCGCACTCGCCGAGGTCGACTGGTGGGCCGACAGAATCGGGCCGGCCGAGGTGACAAGCGTCTACATTGGCGGCGGCACGCCGACGCTGGCGCTGGGCAGCGTCGCTTGTGTAATTGGGCGGGTGCGCCAGCGTTTCCGCCTGACAGGCGACGTTTGTATCGAGACAAACCCCGCTGATGTGGAGAATGCAACCATCGCGCAACTGCACGATGCAGGCGTAAGACTCGTGTCGCTGGGCATTCAGTCGTTCCGTGCCCAGAACCTCAAGCTGCTGGGGCGTCGCTACGAACCGTCGATCGCGGAGCGCGCGCTTGGCTTGCTCGTGGAGAGCAGCTTCGCCTCGGTCAACGTGGATCTCATGTTTGCCCTCCCTGGACAGACGGTCGGCGACGTGATCGCCGACCTGGACCGGGCCGCGCAGCTCGGGGCGAACCAGCTCACCACTTACCCGCTCTTCACCTTTCCCTACACCTCAGTCGGGGAGTATTTGCGCCTGAGAGCGGTGCGCCTGCCGAATCCGCGCACTCGCCGGACGCACTACCGGGCGATCGGCGACTGGTGCGCGGAGCACGGCTTCGAGCGCGTGTCGGTGTGGGGCTTCAAGCGGGGTGCCGTTCCGCGCTATTCGTCGGTTACCAGGGACGGCTACATTGGGGTCGGCCCGGGGGCTGGCTCGCACCTGCCCGACGGGTTCGTGCTGAACACCTTCGATCTCGCCAGTTGGATCGACGCGATGCGCGCGGGACGAGCGGCAACGGCCCTGTGTATGCCGTTTGCCGATGAGATGTCTGGCTGGTGGTGGCTCTACTGGCGCTTCTATGACGGGCGCATTCCACTGGACGACCTCGACGTGGCTCTCGGTAGGGACGCACCCAAGGCCCGTCGGTGGCTGAGGGTCGTGGAACAGGCCGGACTTGCCGTTCGCCAGGCCGGGTATCTGGAGCTCAGCGAGTCGGGCGCGTTCTGGCTCCACCTGGCGCAGAACCACTTTGCGCTGAGTTACGTGAACACGCTGTGGACGGAAGCTCGTCGCCAGCCGTGGCCGCAGGCAGTGGCTATCTGAGCACCCACCCACTCCTAGGCCAACAGCACCTGCCCGAGGCCGAGGACGGCAAAGAGGCCAGCGGCGAGCATTCCAGCTATGCGCCCCACCAGACGAGGGGCCTCCCAGCGGCCCAGAGCGCCCAGGGGCACGAGCGGCAGCAGGTAGAGAGCTGTGCCGGCGAAGAACGCGGCGAAGAACAGCGCGCCCTCCAGAGGGCCGCCCGCGCCCAGCGCCGTAGCCAGCGCCAGCAGAAACGGCGGGCAAACGCTAAGACCGGTGAGGAAACCGAAGGCCCAGGGGGCGCGAAAGACACGGGCAGGCAGCAGCCGGCACACCGGCAGGGTGGCGACACGTGGCCCCAGGCCGGCGAGGTGGGCGGCAAGCACGAGGGCCAGCAACAGCATGGCTACGCCGCCCAGCCGACGCAGGGCCTGGCTACCCGGGTCCAGAGCCGTCCCCAGGGCGCCTACGGCCGCGCCGAAGATAAGGTAGGCGAGCAGGCGGCCGCCGGCAACCTGAGCGACGACGGCGGCGCTGCCTCGCCAGCCGCGTTGACCGACGAGCAGGGCAGGCACCAGGGCCGGCGCGCAGGCCCCGAGGCAGAACAAGCCCGTAGATAACCCCAGAAGCAGGCCCTGCCAGAGCAAATGCATGGTCGCCGTGCCGCTACTGGGAGGCGTACAACAGGCAGCCCATGGCCACGAAGAACATCAGCACTAGGTAGGCCCAGGAGGCCACAGTCAGCCAGCGGGTGCGAGAGCGAATCATCAGGCCCCTCCCATCGGCGGCATCGTGCCGGTCTGCCAGTAGATCTCCAGACCGTTAACGTAGCTTGACAGAAGAAGAAGTGAGAAGGCGACCGCTAGGGCAATAAAGGCGCCACGCGCCCTAGCGTTAGAGCCGATCAGCCGGTAGTCAATGGCCTTCTGCGGGCAGCGATCCATACAGGTGCCACAACGCGTGCATTCCATCGCCGTGCCCCCCTTGGCGACGGTAGCCGGGGTGATGGCCGAGTTCGGGCAGACTCGCGCGCAAATGCCGCAATCTTTGCACTTCTCGCGGTCCACCTTGACCCTGAAGGGGCTGAGCAGGCCGACTATGGAATTGAGGGGCAACAAAGGACAGCCATACGTGCAAAACAAGCGTCTCTTGGTGAGAAAGGGCCCGATCACGAGCAGCCCCATGCCCAGCGTCACGATGACTATGACCGTCAGCCATTCGACGGTCCTGGTCACCGCCGGAGGGTCATAGGCCAGCCGCAATGGGCATAGCCAGGCGCAGAAGATCGGCTCGAGCGCCACCAGGGCGACGAGGATCAAGAAGAGGAGCAACCCGTAGGGCAGCCAGCGCAATTGCCTATGCCAGCGCTCGGGGATCTCGACCAAAGGGCGCCCGCCGCGGCGCGTGGGGCCCAGTCGGGAGAAGAACTGGTCCATGGGACCGAAGAAGCACATCCACGAGCACCAGCCGCGTCCGAGAAGCAGGCCGAAGCCGACCCACATCACGGTTATGCTCAGCGCCGCCTGCACCGTCGTCGGGAAGATCATTTGGCCGTTCAGCAACAGAGGGGGCAAGACGAAACCGATCGTAACCGGGCAAATCGGCGCTCCAACTGTCGCCAGCTGTTGTTCGCTGAGCAGGATCGAGCCGCGGTTGATCGTGTTGCTGATCTCGAAGACAGCGGTGAACAGCAACCCGGTGGAGAGGAAGATTAGGAGGCGCGCGTTTTCCACGCGCCCGCTGCGCAGAATGTAAACCGTGACGCCCAGCGCTAGCGCCACAAACGCCACCCCGATTAGGGGGTTGCCTCTTTGCGCCTGAGGCGCTGCCACCAGGAACGACACCAGGGCAACGCTAACCAGAACCGGGAGTACCGTCCAGCGCCAGGGCGTGCGTAACGACGGCGGCCGCTTGGCGACCGGCGTCGCGACCTCTTCCGACATAGCGATTCCTCCTCTACTGCCGGGCAGGCCGGCCAAGAACCTCTAGTTGGCCTGTCCCTCTAAGTGCCTTACCGAGACGAGCGGCAAGCCCAGGTCCCTCAACCTTGATAGCAGCCCGTAGAGCGCCGCCTGATCGGCAACCGAGCCTGTGAAGACGGTCTCGTCCCGATCGGTATGGGCGATAGTCAGGCTGGCGAACCACGCGGCCCAGTCTGGGTCCAGCCGCCCCTTGACTACTATTTCCACGCTCAGCATGCTTTTCGCTCCGCGCTGCCGCCGCTCACTGCTGCCCGTTTTCGAACAGAGGCTTGAGGAGAGGGTTGGCGCCAATACGGATCAGGGCGATGGCGAACACCGGCGGACCTCCGCGGAGCACGAGACGTCGCGGAGGTCCGGGTTTGCGCCTCTTATATCTTTCGCCGTGCCTGGCCAACGCCCCAGGCCAGCATTCCGAGTCCCATGAAGAAGATGCCCAGTCCGATTGGCCCACCCCACCACAACGCCATCCAGATCATGTCCACGCCGCCTTCCTCCTTTCTTCGTGAGATTGGCTGTCCTCCCGAACGCAGGCGTTGCCCGTGGCCCGTCAAGACGGGCGCTGTTGCGCTCTGCCCGAGACGTGAGGGTCGACTCTGATGGTATGACTCAAGTCTGTCACCCGTGGGGCACAGAGTCATCTACCGAAGGATCGATCCAGGGGTTTAGCCGGGGGGTTTAGGGGCAAGGCCTTACCGACGGGTAGCCTGCCCTCGCCAAGGCATGGAGCCACAGGGCAAGTGAAGTCTAGAGAAGACGGAGCGCCTTGGCGCGGGCGACTGCCTCGGCGCGGCTGCGCGCCCCCAGCTTGCCACAGAGGTTATGGACGTGGCTCTTGGCTGTCCCCAGGCTGATTGTCAGCTTGCTGGCGATCTGACGATTTGACAGCCCGGCCGCCAGCAATCTGAGCACTTCAAGCTCGCGCTCGCTCGGCGGCTCCAGCAGCGACGGCGTGCCGGGTGGCCGCCGGGGACTCCCGCCGCCGGCAGCCAGAATCCTGCCCACGTACTCGGGCGATATGCCGCGCAGCGCCGCCTCGTGGAGCAGCGGCGCGAGATGGCCGCCGACGTCGGCGAACGAGCGCAGGTAGCCTTCGGGCTGCGCCCTATCAAGAGCGTCGAGGAGAAACGCCAGCCCGTCGTCCGCCTTCTCGCAGGCCACGGCCTGCAGCACGCGCACGGCAATCAGCCCGTAGCCCCAGCCGGCGGCGGAGGCCATCTCGGATCGCCGGCCCAGCTCCTCGGCGGCGCCCGACTTATCGCCCCGAGCGATCAGAAGGCGGGCCCGCGTGAGGCCGAGGAAAAGGTAGAACCCGTGCGAGTCGACGTTCTCGCCCACCATCTCTGCCATTCGCTCAGCCGAGGAGAGGTCGCCCTGCGCGAGAGCGATTTGGACGTGACAGGCCACGCAGCGAGCCCGAGTGAGCGCCGGCACGTCGTACTCTTGCGCCAGCTGGTGACATTCTTCGATGGTGGCCATGGCAGCTGGCAGGTTGCCCTCCGCCAGTCTTAGGTGAGCCTGCATTCGATAGGCGGAGACGAGGAACTCGGAGTTGCCGCCGTGACGGCTGATGGCCATGCTCTGGCTGAGGTGCCGCCCGCACTCCTCGAGGTCGTTCCACTCGTAGTGCAGTAGCGCCAAGTCCATCTGGACCAAGGCGAGGGTTGGAGAGTGACCGCCCTGGGCCGCGATCTGAGCGAGGGAGTCGGCGGCCTGGCGTAAATGCCCTCGCGAAGCCAGCGTTCTGGCCAGGAACGTCTCCGCGGTGTCGCGAGCGTAATGGTTGGCGGACTGCCGCGCGGCGGTCAGCGCCTCGCGCAGCGTGGCTTCGGCCCTTGCCAGCTGTCCCCCGTGCCAGTACGCCAGGCCCAGGTTGGCGGCGAGAATGCCGCGCGACGACGCATCGGACTCGGGCAAGAGCGACAGAGCGCGCTCGGATAGCGCCACCATCCGGGGACCGTCACCGCGTGCCCGCGCGAGGTAGGCCCGCGCGGCGGCGATGCCGCCAACTAGCCGTGAATCCTCCTCAGCCTGGCTCTCGGCGAGGTCGAGCAGCGACTCGGCTGCCTGAAGCTGGCCGACGAGCAGTAGTGGCCAGGCATAGCCTTGGCACAGCTCCGGACTGGCCTGAACGACTGCCTCTGGCAGCCGCCGAAACCAGCCGATGAGCGTGGCAACCTCGCCCCGCCGCAGCAGGGCAGGGTACGCCTTGCCTATCAGCGCCGCCGCTCGTCCCCAGTCGCGGGCGGCCAGTGCGTGGTGTACGGCCTCGGCGTCGAATCCTTTGGCGTCATACCATTCGCTCGCCCGCCGATGCAAACCCTCCAGATCGTGCTCACCCGAGGTCTGCAGGCGGTGGCGGAGCAGATCGGCGAAGAGATGGTGGAAGCGGAACCAGTGGCGCTCTTCGTCAAGCGGTACTGTGAACAGGTTGGTCTGCTCGAGATCCCGCAGTAACCGCGCGCTGTCGTTGCGTTCGGCAATCCAGTCGCACAGTGGAGCGCAGAAGCGGTCCAGCACCGAAGTGCGCAGTAGGAAGTCTTGAACGTCCGCGACCTGGCGCTGGAGCACCTCCTCCATCAGATAGTCGAGAACGTAGCGGTGGCTACCCGCGAACGACTGCACGAAGTGATGGCGGTCCTCACAGTCGCGCAGCGAGAGGCCGGCCAGCTGGAGACCGGCGACCCAGCCTTCTGTGCGCCGGTGCAAGGTGGCGACATCGGCGGACGACAGGTCGAGACGCATTACTCGCCGGAGAAAGTCGGCCGTCTCGGCGACGCTGAACATCAGATCGCCTTGGCGAATCTCCAGGGCCTGGTTGCTCACCCGCAGACGCGCCAGCGGCAGGGGCGGGTCCTCACGAGAGATAACGATCAGGTGCATCTGTTCTGGCAAGTGCTCGACGAGAAAAGCCAGCTGGTGGTGGATAGGCAGGGAGTGTATGAGGTGATAGTCGTCGAGCACCAAGACGAATGGTCTGGCCGTGCTAGCGACATCATTCAGCAGGCTCGTCGCGACCGCCTCCGGCGTAGACGGTGGCAGCGAATGGAGCGCTGCCTGGGCCGCCTGGCCGAAGGTAGCGTCGATGCCCTGCAGCGTGGCTATGAGGTAGGCCGTGAAGCGTGCCGGGTCGTTGTCGCCATCGTCCAGATTGAGCCAGGCAAACGGCAGCCGTGCGTTGCGCAGCCATTCGCTTACAAGCGTGGTCTTCCCGCAGCCGGCCCCCGCCGAGACGACTGTCAGCCGGCCCTCGCGCGAGTGAGCTAAACACGCGAACAAGCGCGGCCGCGGTACCAGCGCGGTCCGCGTTACGGGGGCCCGCATCTTGGTTTGTAGCAGCTCGCTCGTCACGGCGATCCCCCGGCCACTGCCTCTATTATATTATCGCAAGGGGTGCGAGTATGGAAGAGCACGGACTGCCGCTCGTGCCTGCCGCTTGACCAGCGACGACGGCTAGCTTACAATCACGTCAAGCCCAAGGCGTGGGCTCCTTCTTCACCAGGGTTCTTGCTATGACAGGCGCGGGCCACCCAGGCAAGACATAACCGCAGGGTGTCTCGTCTGTACGAGGGAGCAAGAACTTTGGAGAGGCCCCTTCTCATCGATTGGTCCTTCACTTCACGCTGCAACCTCGCCTGCCCATTCTGCCGCGGCTACGCCACGGTTGAACTGGACCGCCAGCGAACCGTCACTCTGGCGGCCGAAATAGCCGCGCTCCGTCCCGAGCGAGTAATGGTCGAGGGGGGAGAGCCGTTCCTCCGTGCCGAGCTGCCAGAGGTGGCCGAGCTCATCGCCGGGGCTGGCATCCCACTCACCATCTTCAGCAACGGCACCGCCGTGAGGTTCGAGTGGCTTGCCCGGCTGCGGAATCTGCCAGTCGACGTCGCGGTAAGCATCGACGCCGACGACGAGTCCGTCTACCGCCAGGTGAGACCGGGCGCCGACCTGGCCACCGTTTGGCAAACCGTGCATCGCCTGCAGGAGAGCGGCAGCCTCTCCGGCATAGTAATCACTGCCTCCGCCCTGAATGTGGCCGAGGTGCTGCCCGTCCTCCAACGAGCCCGGGCGCGTGGCGCACCCGGTGCCACTGTCATACCAATCAAGCCTTGCCCGTCCTATCAGCAGCTGCGACTCACCGCGGGGCAGAAGGCCGGCTTGTACCGTCAGATCGCTTCCTACCGCGAGGACACCGGGTACCCGATCTTCGTCGACGAACCGTTCTTCGAACCTTGCTTCGGCGGGGGCCAAGGCGACGCACAGGGATCAGTGGCAGCTGCCGGCGCCGGCTGCATCTTTGGCAGATATCTGTTCCTGGGCGCCGACGGTAGCGTTAGCCCCTGTACCTTCGCCGATTCCGTCGCTTCGGTTGCCCGCTCTCCCCTGGCCGCAGCTTGGCAGGCGATCAGCGTGGATCCGGAGATCGTTCGCGCGCGCGACCGCAGTCAGCTCGGCGGCCACTGTGGCGTTTGCCCGGACCGCGCCCGCTGCGGGGGCTGCCGGGTTGTCTCGGCGGCGGCGAGCGGGGATTGGGGCGCGGCCGACCCGAATTGTCCCAGAAATCAAGCGGAGGAGTAGTTAGTGAGGAGCCTTGGCATCGATCCAGGCACGATGAGCTTCGACTTCTGCCTGCTCGCGGAGGACGGCTCCGTGCTGGCAGAGACATCCATACCCTCGACCGAGATCATGGCTCGGCCGCTGCGACTGGTCGACGTAGTGCGAGAACTCAGAGCCGACATTGTGGTCGGCCCTTCCGGCTACGGCGTGCCGGTCTGCACCCTTAGAGCAGCGGATGAGGCGGTGCTGCAGCGCCTGCTGCCCGCTGATGAGGGGGAGGTAGCGGTGAATGAGGGCATCCGTTCGGCGCTGAGGCTGTTGCGGCAAGAGGGAGCGCCGGTGGTGTTCACTCCCGGAGTGGTTCACCTGCCCACTGTGCCCGAGCACCGCAAGCTGAACCGCTTTGACATGGGCACTGCCGACAAGCTCGCGGTCGCGTTCCTCGCTCTAGCGGAACGGACGCGGCGCCAGCCGGGCGGTGGGCAAGCCCAGACGTTCGTCCTGCTCGAGATTGGCTTCGGCTTCACGGCGGCGGTGGCCGTAGTCGAGGGTCGGGTCGTAGACGGCATCGGGGGCAGCATGAGCTTCGGCGGCTGCCATAGTAGTGGCTTCGTCGACGCGGAGCTGGCCTACCGGCGGGGAAAGGTGCCGTATCTCGATCTCTTTCGTTACGGTGCCGCCGAGCTGGCCGGCGAGGCTCTCGTGGAGGATTGGCCGCCAGCAGGGCCGGCAGCCTCTGTCCTGGTTGAAAGAGCCCTGCAGACTGCCTGTGCTCTGCTACCCATAGTCGGCCCGGGACAGCCCGTTGTACTATCGGGCAGGCTTGCCGACGTTGACTGGGTTAGGGGGGCCGTGGAACGGGGGCTCGCGCCGTGGGCGGCAACGGAGACGATCGTGCGCCGGGCTGGGAGAGTCAAAGCCGCGGCCGAGGGGTCGGCGCGTGTTGGCCTCGCCTTGCTGGGTGGCGCCGAGTCCGCGCTGGCGGTTGAGATGGGCCTCGTCCCGGCCGAGCGCCTGCCGGTGCTCTAGTCTTACCCGGCAGGCGCTCCCTGGGCTCGGCCGGCGCCTGGAGCCAGATCTCGGCGCGCGCAGAGTGAAATACGCGGTCCCCCCACCGGCCGACGTCAGCCAGTGTAGACGGGCCTCCTTCTTGAGGATCGGCCCGCCCCGCAATGGGGCATTTGGGGAGGATCGCTTGGGCTGTTGACAGTAGGGTTCGGCGCCGCCTTCCATAGACGGCGGGTTGCCGGTCGGGGTGCCATTCTCCGTTGGCCGTCCCCGGCGCACGCTCTGCAGCGTCGAGACCACCAGCGGCGCCGACCGTTCCAAGGCACGCGCCTTACGAGCGGCGACACGTGTCGACACCGCCTCTGGCAGCACCTCCACCAGACGTACGAGCGCCAGCCTGGTTAGCGTAGCACGCGAGTCAAGACTACTGCTGGCCAGATAGCCTTGGCTTCCATTCCGGCGAGTGAGCGGGAGGCGGCAATACACTGCCTCGCGAGCGCCTGAACATAGAAGTCCTGCTCAGACAGCGCTCGCCTCTCGGCATCTGGCTCGCGCACGCCGGCGGGCCTTGCTGCCAGAGGTCGACCCTCTCGTGGCGGCCGTCGACCAGGCTGCCGCGGGCGGCACTAGCGGAGGAAGGGAAGCGGCCGCTGTTCTACCGCTCGCGTCGACTGTAGACCACGCGGCCGGATGGTTCTACGGAATCTGTTCGACGCCGGGGCACGCTACCCGGATCAGTCCACCTAGGGCCAGTCACCTGTGGGAGCCAGGGCGAAATCGTTCTCCGGTTGGAGTTTCAACCTGGTAGAATTGGCGCACTCTGGCATGGCGGCCGGCCGAACAGAAGCGCTCCGCGGCAACGTTGCCTTGATTTGGCTTGACGGCTTCTCGCCAAGTGGCCGGCGACCGCGGCGAGGCAAGAGGAGGGTATCCCGTGACTACCAGAATAGCACTGCTCACGCCCGGTCTCTCCGCGGACAGGGGCGCCGCGGTGGCATCGCTTCTGGCTGAGAGGTTTGGCGCTGAGATCGAGATCGAGCAACTCGACGCCGAGAGCGACGAGTACCGCGCGCAGACCGTGAAGGCGCTGGCCTCAGACCGCTTCGCGGTAATCCTTTCCTCGGTTGCCCGCATCGACCCCCACGTGCTGCCGCAGGCCAAGGCACCGGTG
Organism: Chloroflexota bacterium; assembly: GCA_023473795.1. Lineage (GTDB taxonomy): Bacteria > Chloroflexota > UBA6077 > FW602-bin22 > JAMCYS01 > JAMCYS01. The sequence goes on from JAMCYS010000147.1 coordinate 14,008, forward strand.
ATCGTCGTGTCGCTGGCCGATGCCGTAGTTGGCAGAGCCGCCGACGTGGTGGCCACCCTGCGCCGGCTGGGGCTGAACGCCTCCCTCGCCGTCTCCTGGGACGATGCCGTCGCGCGGGTAAGGGACATCCTCGGAACGCCCATCCTGGAAGGCAAGCGCGTGCTTATCTTCGCCGAGCCGTTCGACTCGGCCACCCATCCCGCGCCCAACCTCACTTACGAGTACATCAAAGGTCGCACGGGCGTGGACGTGCAGTATCGCCCGGTGACCGAGCTCGCCAAGGCGCTGGGCGACGTGGATGAAGCCCGGGCGCGAGCCGAGATGGAGCGCTGGCTGGCCGGCGCCAGTGAAGGCCTTGAACCCTCGTCGGCGACCGTTCTGGAGTGCAGCAAGCTCTACCTCGCGCTCAAGGATTTCGTCGAGAGGGAGAACCTGGCGGGGGTATCGCTTGACTGCGTGCGCCACACCCGCGAGGGCAAGCCCGCCCTGCCGCATCCCTGCCTGGCCTTCTCGCGGCTGCGCGACGAGGGCGTGGCCGCACCCTGCGAAGCGGACGTGTGGTCCATGCTCTCCGAGCTGCTCCTAGAAGGGGTGGCGGGCAAGCCCGCCTTCATGGGCAACGTCGGCGAGGTGGACCTAGCCCGGGGCACGATGAGCCTTCTGCACTGCGTGGTGCCCCTGCGCCTGGTAGGCTACGGGACCCAGCCCGTCTCCTATGGGCTGCGGCACTATCACGATCTTGGCAGGGGTGTTTCTCTGGAGGTCGCCTTCCCCAGCGATACCGAGGTGACGCTGGGGCAATTCGCCAAGGACCTCCGGACCTTCAGCATCTGGCCGGGCACCATCGTGGACACGGGGTCGGGTGCCTGCCGCAGCCGGGCGACGATTCGCATACCTGACTCTGAGCGCTTCCTCCGCAGTCTGCCCAGCTGTCACTATGTGATGGTCTACGGTCGATATGCGTCGGAGATCGCCGGCATCCTGGCGCGTTTGAACGTTCAGACCGTGGGGCCGATGCTCTACCAGTAAGGCAGACTGTTTTCGCGAGCGGCCGAGATGGTCGCAGAGGGCCCTCACTGCGGAAAGAGTGAGGGCCGGTTCAACCAATGAGGAGAGTGAGAATGCGCGGCGCGGTCTTCTATGGCAAGAACGACCTGAGGGTCGAGGATATGCCGTTGCCACAACCGGTGGCGGGCGAGGTCCTCATCAAGATTCAGGTCTGCGGCGCCTGCCACACAGACCTGGCGATCCTGGAAGGCGCCTACCCAGTGCGCAGCCTGCCCATCACTATAGGGCACGAGTATGCGGGCACGGTGGTCGAGGTTGGGGAGGGCGTCAGCAGCGTGAGATCGGGCGACAACGTCACGGTGCTAGTTGCTGCCGGCTGCGGTCACTGCTACCTGTGCCGACGGGGCTTGGAACACCTCTGCCCCAATCCAGCCCCCCGGCGTGGCGGCTATATGGAATACGCCGCCGTGCCCGAGAGGCAGGTGTACAAGCTGCCCCAGGGAGTGTCCGCGCTGGCGGGCTCAATGTCGGAACCGGTGGGCGTCTGCCTGCACGCGGTGGAGAGGGCCCGGCTGTCCCCAGGCGATACGGTCGTGGTAATCGGGGCAGGGCCGATCGGCCTGACCGTCCTGCAAGTGGCACGCCTGGCCGGGGCAAAGACCGTCATCCTCTCCGAACCCAACGACTACCGGCGCGAACTCGGCCGCAAACTCGGGGCAGCGTTGGTGGTCGACCCCCGTCGAGAGGGCCTGGCCGCGGCGGTTGCCGAAGCGACCGAGGGCGTGGGGGCGGACAGCGTCCTGGAGACCGTGGGCCTTGTGCCTACACTGGAGGAGTGCCCGCGTCTCGTGCGCAAGGGCGGCACGGCAGTGATCGTGGGAGTGAGCGCGCAGGAGGCCACAGCCCGTTACAATCCGTTCGACCTATTCTATCGTGAGGTGGCCATCGCGGGCACGATAGGCGTGGGGCAGCAAATGGCACGAGCCGTGAGCCTGTTGCCCGAACTGGAAATGGAGGGGCTTTTCAGTCACGGTTTCGAGTTGGCGGACGTTCGCCGGGCCATCGAGCATCGGCGCGGCGGGGAAGGACTCAAGAGCTACGTGCGGCTGAACGGTGCTTGATCTGAGAGATCGGCACCGGAAGGGCTGGCCGGCGGGTCACCGCGAGTCGAGCAGGCTTCGTGGTTCTCTCGCATCGGCGTCTTCAGTCCCGCGACTTCCCCCCGCGGCGCCTCGTGCAAGGAGATGTTGGCACGCATTCTGCTCGCCTGGGGCGCGGCTACCGAGTGGATGTGACGGTTGGGAACGCCCCAGGGCGCGGTACCCGGGGGGGGAGCGGCCGCTATCAAGACTGAGAGAGGGGTCGCGAATGAATCTGTATGTCGCGACGCCCGCAAGATCTCGGGCGTCGCGACCCCCCATCAAGACATACACGTGAAGACATCTTGTCAACTAGGTAAACGGTCGCGTCCCGAGGAACGCTAGCGGTGCCTAGAATACCGGGACTACTTCGGCAACAGCGTTGTCTCGCGCCGGCGCCTGCTTCCCCAGCTGACCATCAAGGATGGGCAGGTCCTCGCGCCCCAGGCGCAGGTGCCCGTGCCCTGGCGCTTCCTTAGCCGTGGCCCGAACGCCCTAGAGGTTAGCGCTTTCCAGCCTCGACCAAACGCTTGATGGCACCTAAGAACGAACGGCGCTGCGCCGGCAAGGAGGGGCGGAGATACTCCAAGGTCCGCCCGTTGGCAGGCCCAGATAGTGCGCCCCGGCGGAACCCCGCGGTTTGCCGACGGAGCGGGCGATCTGCTCTGGCGCTCTGGCCAGGTGGCCGCTGGCGCCAGTAGCCAGGTCATTGGCAGGGGTTAGCGGGCATCAGCGCCGACCAAGTCGGGCATTGGAGTGCAGATCGAGGGAGGGTGCGCGCTGAAGGCAGCTAGGAGACTACTTGGCCCGGCCACGCTCGCGTTTGCCGGGGCGCGGGTCGCCAGTCCGTGGCAGTCTGGACAGGCCGCGCGTGCGCTCGGCCTCGGCGCGCTTCTGCCACCAGGCGAGCATGGCCGACTCGTTCTCGCCGAGGGGGCTGCCGGCGTCCCGGTAGGCGCGCGCCAGGGCGGGCCGGAGGCTGGCGTATAGACTCGGCTGCCGGGAGGCGATGTCCTGCACCGGCGTCGCTATGACGGCAAGCCACTCGACGATTCGCTCGGCCGCGACGGCTGTAGCCACCATTTCCTTCACTCTCTCCGCGGACAGACCTTGATAAGAAAGAAGAATTCTTCAGTCTCCTACCGCAGGCAGCGTGCCAGCGGTCGGCATCGCAGGTCGCTTGGAGGGGCCGCGCCCGAAAGCAGCGCCAACCTGTCCCTCATAGGGTCTCGCCCATAAGGGAGGGCCATAAAAGGGCGCCGGCCAGTTTCGGGGCGGCCTACACGCGTTTACACGCGGGCTAGAGGGCGGTTTCGTTGGGCTCCGCGACCCCGTTCCGTGCCGTAGGGGCGGGGCGCGCCCCGCCCGCCAGGCCCAGCAGGGCCCGCAGCCTGGCTTGGGGCAGATCCCCGCGGCTGCGGCTGCCCGCGGGCCGGCAGTGCGAGTCCCCACCGGGGACTCGCCCCCTCGCGGCAGAGCCCGGCCCCTACGGAAACGACTCGTAGTGGCGACCGGTGGTGCGAGGTCCTGAAAGCGGCAGCAAGCCGCCGCGCTCCACATTTGGCACCAACAGCGGCCGGCTTGCTCGTCAGAAGAGCAATTGCTGCCAAAATTGGCCAACTTAGCTATTGACTTTGGCAGGGACGCTGCTACAATACCATACATGTATCGTTGTATACAAGCATCCAATTTGACATCCGTGCATAATTGGCAGGTATGGCGGTAGGGGCGGGGCTCCGTACCCGCCCGCCCGTCTAATCCCCACGCCGAGCTGGCAACTACGCCGCTACGGCGGCCGCGGCCGCCCCCTTCGCTACGCTTCGGGGACATGGCTGGCGGGCGGGTACGGAGCCCCGCCCCTACGGGATTATGCACGAATGCCAGTCCAATCCAGGCCGTGGAGGTAACTGACGGTGATCGAGCTGAGCAAGAAGTCCAATGTTCTCGAGCAGGATCCCTACAAGTTCTCCTTGCAGGACGTGGCCGCGCCCAACCTCTATAGGGACCTCTATCCCTACGACGAGATCCCGCGGGTGCCGTTCAATCACCGCCGCGTGCCCATGAATATGCCGGCCGAGATCTGGATCACCGACACCACCTTCCGCGACGGCCAGCAGTCGCGCGCGCCCTACACGGTCCAGCAAATGGTGGATCTCTTCGACATGCTCCACCGGCTGGGCGGGGAGAAGGGGCTGATCAGGCAGACGGAGTTCTTCGTCTACAGCGACAAGGACCGGGAAGCCCTCTTCAAGTGCATGGACCGGGGCTACGAGTTTCCGGAGATCACGACCTGGATACGAGCCACGAAAGGCGACTTCCAGCTGGTCAAGGACATCGGGATCAAGGAAACGGGCATTCTGGTCAGCTGCTCCGACTACCACATCTTTAAGAAGCTCAACATGACCCGCGCGCAGGCGATGACCCACTACCTCGAGATAGTGTCCGCAGCCATGGAAGCGGGCCTGAGACCGAGGTGCCACTTCGAGGACATCACCCGCGCCGACTTTTACGGCTTCGTAGTGCCCTTCGCCAACGAGCTGATGGACCTGTCGCGCCAGTCGGGCATCCCGGTGAAGATTCGCGCCTGCGACACCATGGGCTACGGGGTGCCCTACACCGGCGTAGCATTGCCGCGCAGCGTGCCCGGCATCATCTACGGCCTGCAGACCTACTCGGACGTGCCGTCGGCGATGCTGGAGTGGCACGGGCACAATGACTTCTACAAAGGCGTGGTCAACGCCTCCACCGCCTGGCTTTACGGCGCCTCGGCGGTGAACTGCTCGCTCCTCGGCATAGGCGAGCGGACCGGCAACGTGCCCCTGGAGGCCATGGTGGTCGAATACGCTTCGCTTCGGGGTTCGACCGATGGCATGGATACGACCGTTATCACCGAGATAGCCGAGTACTTCGAGCGCGAAATCGGCCACGACATCCATCCGATGACGCCGTTCGTCGGCAAGAGCTTCAACGTCACCCGGGCCGGAATCCACGCGGACGGTCTGCTGAAGGACGAGGAGATCTATAATATCTTCGACACCGGCAAGCTGCTCAACCGGCCCGCCTCGGTGTCGGTGAGCAACGTGTCCGGTTTGGCCGGCATTGCCTACTGGTTGAACGATTACTTCGGCCTGCAGGGCGCTAACCGCGTGGACAAGAAGGACGAAATAGCCTCCGTGATCAAAGCCTGGGTTGACCTGGAGTACGCCGGCGGCAGGCAGACGGTCATCAGCGATGAGGAACTAGTCGGCCTGGCGCAGGCGTATGACCCGGTCAAGTTCGCCCGGCAAAGGGTGAGAGCATGAGATGAAGCGACTGGACACGATCCCGAGCGGCGGCAGCTCCTTGCGGGCACAGGTCTTCAAGGAGATTGAACAGGCGATACTGAACGGGGCCTTTGCCCCTGGCGATAGTCTGACGGAGTTGAGGTTGTCGGCCGAGCTGGGCGTGAGTCGCACGCCGGTGCGGGAAGCGCTGCGGCAGCTCGAGCTCGAGGGTTTGGTCACGACCATCCCCAACAAGGGCGCGGTCGTGGTGGGGGTTTCCGAGAAGGACATCGACGACATCTACACCATCCGCAGCTACATCGAGGGGCTGGCGGCGAAGTGGGCGGCCGGCCACATCACGGACGATGAGATTGCCGCCCTACGCGAGATCGTCGAGTTGCAGGAGTACTACGTCAGCCGGGGCGATACGCTGCAGGTGTGGCATCTCGACGGCCGTTTCCACGAGCTGATCTACGACTGCTGCCGCAGCCGGCCGCTCAAGCACACCCTGTCCAGCTTTCACCACTACATACAGAAGGCGAGGGCGCTGTCTTTCAAGACGGCGGGCCGGGCCAAGGTGGCGGTGCAGGAACACCGCGAGATTCTCGAGGCCATCGCCAAGCGCGATTCCGGCGCCGCCGAGATCAAGTCGGCCGAGCACATCAAGAACGCGAAGAACAACTTCCTCGAGAGGAACCAGATAACTAGCGCCCTCTAGGGGCCCGCCGCCGGCAGAGCCCCCGGGGGGCGCGCCGCGCCCGGCGCCCCTCCTGTATAGGTCAAATTGCGCCAAGAGATTGTTAGGTTGGCCTGTGGCCCCGTAGGGGCGACAGGCCGGTCGCCCCTACGGCCGCCTGGCCGCCGCCATTCCCCCTCCCTGTGGGAGAGGGAGCAAGCAACCTCCCGCGCCCCTACCGGCACTGCGTGGCGTAGGCGGAGGCGACGTAGCTCCGTAAGGCGGCCGGCGAGTCGTGGGCGGTGGCGGCCAGTTGGTTGAAGCGCGCCTGCAGGGCGTTCTGCGGCTGGGGCAGGTTGCCGCCCCAGAGGGCATACCAGGCCTCCGCGCTCGTTTGGAAAGCCCTGACCTCGGCATCGAGACAACCCTGGCCGGATTCGGGAAGCGGCGTCTTCGCGTCCTCCACGGCGTGGCGCAGCTCGTGCGCCAGCACCTCCGCGCGCTCAAACTCGCTGTAGTCGTCCAGCTCGTCGCTCAGCCGCACCAGTCCCAGGCCATAGGAGCCCAGCTCGCCGTCCGGTAGGTCGGCGCGAATTACGGGCACGCCATGCCCTGCCGCCCGGCGCAGCAGGTCGGCGCCGACGGGCACGCCCGCCAGCTCCCGCACGGTGGTCCGCAGCCAGGGGTCCACCTGCAGGCAGCGCTCGGCCCCCACCGGCAGGCAGGCCATCTCGGTCGAGCCCTGGCGCTGCCAGTTCCAGCGGAACGAGAGGCTGTGGTTGGGGTCGATAGCAGGGTAGGTGCCGTCGGGGCGGGTCCAGTCGTAGAGAAGCGTCTTCTCCTCTCCCGGCGCGAAGTCGGCCTCCAGCTCGCCGCCCAGCACGACTGGCAGCGCCCCGGGTGTGGGCGAGACGCGTGCCCCCAGGCGGATGCGCCGCGGCACCGGGCAGTTGTTGCGCACGGTCACCTCGGCCGCGACCTTGTCGAAGGCGAGGGCGAAGAAGCGATAGCGCACGATGTCCACGTCGGCGCTCTTGATGGCGCTGGCGGGGTTGGACTGGCAACCGGCGGCGTCGCTCACGGCCAGGCCGGCGCTGGTCTCCGGCACGGCGGCCGGGGCGGGCACCAGGCCGGCCTGTCGGGCCAGGTCGCCGACCAGCACGCCCACCACGCTGCCCTTGACCGGCATGCCGGGCACGTCCTCCAGCCACAACTGGAAGGCGTAACGCTGAAAGCGCTGCACGAGGAACGGCCCGACGCGCTGCGGTCGGGAGGCCGGCAGGCCGTAGCGGTTGTAGCCGCCGCCCTGCCGGTAGACCTGGGCAATGGCGGGCTCGCTCAACCAGGACTCGCGTTCCGCCACCGCCTGCTGCCAGGTACCGCCGCCGTCGGCCAGGGGACTGGGGATGCCCATACTCGCCAGCAGGGGCTCCTGGCCGGCGTCGCTCAGCCAGTCCATAATATTGGCGAGAACGGCCTGGCTACTTTCCGGCCGCCACTGCAAGGCGCCGCGCTGGAATAGCTGGTAGGTGAAGCCCTGGGCGGCAAAGGTCCGGCTGATGGGGTAGCCGAGCGACTCGACGCCGCCCAGGCGCCGGAACTCGCTCCAGAAGGCGCCGTCGTTGCCGTCGGAGACCGCGAAGCCGCTATTCTGACCGCCGCCGGTCTGGGTGAAGAAGTGGCCGCTGGGCACATCCCAGTCCCGGGCGGGCGACTGGGCGGCGGCGTGGCCCAGGCCGGCGAACGGCGCCAGCAGCAGGAGCAAGGCGAGGCCGAAGGGAAGTAGCCGTCTCATGGTGAACCTCCGTGTCACGAAGACGGGCCGACTGGACGGCTTCGGACGCGCGGCCGGCTATATCACACCGGCCGCGCGTCTTAGCTAGTTACTAGGGCAGCGGTTGCAGCGAGCTGGCTATCCAGTCGAAGATGCCCTCGTTCCTGCTCCAGCTGCTCTCCGGCGCCACGCCGCAGAAGTAGTAGTAGTTCTTATCCACATAGAAGCTGTAGCGCATAGCCCGCAGCTTGAGGCCTGATTCGCGGCCGGTGCCACTGTAGCCCTGCTTGACGATCACCCGCTCGCCAAACCTGACGACCGTGGCGTTGCCGATGGCCAGGTTATCGACGCTGATCTCGGAGCCAAACTCCTTCTTGTAGGCATCGCTGCTCCAGATGGACGCGATCTGCTCGGGCGAGTAGGTCACCTCGTCGGTGCCAGTGTCGAACGCGAGGCCCGGCCTGTAGAGTCCCTCCTCTACGTAGGAGGCGAAGAAGCCACCCGTCCACCCTTCCGCCTTGTTGGCCGTGTAGGTCCAGTTGTATGGATGCAGGGCCTGGAAGTGGCGTTCCTTGTCCTGGTACACCAGCTCCGCATCGCCGGCAGTCGCGACGGGCAGTAGCCCCGCCTCGACCGCGATGGCGCCACCCAGGCCAAATGTCACCTGGCCCTTCTTGGCCCAGGGCACGTCCTCTTTCCACTGCTGGATGACCACCCGCTGGGCCCGCAGGACGTAGTTGTTGCCCATGTCGACCACGTCCGTGGTGGGCAGGCCGTTCATCGTCACCGGGTCACCGCCCACGCCCAGGTAGGCCTGCTTGATGGCCGGGAAGTTGTCCATCACCGCCAGGCGCCCCTTGACGACCTGGTCCCAGGGCAGGCCGGCCTCTTGCCACTGCTTGGGCTCGGGCGTCTGGCGCACGGTCTTGAGCCAGGCGTCCTTGCCCTGCTCGTGGGCCAGGTCGAAGACGTTGACGAACGACACCTGCCTGGCATCGGGCCGCCACTGGAAGACGACCTTCTGCATCGCCTGGCAGGTGAAGCCGTTCCACTCAAAGCGCCGAGAGACGGGGTAGCCGGCGCCGTTGACACCGCCCAAGCGCTGGAACTCGCTCCAGAAGGCAACGCCGTTGTCGTCGGTGATCGAGAAGCCGCTGTTCTGGCCTTTGCCGGTTTGGCTGAAGAAGTGGCCGCCCTGAATGTCCCAATCCTTGGGCGGGTCGGCGGCCTGGACGGGGACAGGACCGGCCAGGCCGCCGACACACAGGGACGCCAGCAGAAGAACGGTGACGACGAGTTTGACGAGGCGGTTGGCTTTCACGGCGCTGCTCCTTCGCTTTATTGCCTACCCTGCGGGCGGGCTACGCCGCCTGGCCTGCCCACCCACCGGTGGACTCCCTCATGGTAGCGTACTGATGCTATCTAAACAAGCCATTTACGACTCAACTGGTTGGCCCTCTCATCGAGGATAAGTGTAAGGAACCGGGAAGTTCGCCGCATCGAGGGGAATATGCATGTTTGGCAACGACAGCGGCGAGCGCGTCAGCCGCGCCGCTGAGAGGAACTATGTAGGCGCGCTCGCCCGCTCAGACTGCGAAAGCGTCTCGTTGGGCAGGGCCGCGGACCGGCAAGGCGCAAGGCGAGTCAGCGGCGGCAAACGGGCAAGAACCCGCGATACGCATGTGGCGGATCGATTCCTGCCCTCACGGTGAGCAGCGGCAGCAGGCTCATAGCCGCCGACAGAAACCGGCTCGGCGGCCATCAGCGCCAAGGTTCGAATGGACGCGCGAACGCGGTCGGCAGCAGGGCGGAGCGGCGGTCGTCGTCGCCGGGTTGTCAGCTGGCACGATGGCGTGCTATGCTTGCCGCAATCACCCAGCACAACTAGGAGGAATTACAACGAAAAAGGACGCAATCGAAGTCGAAGGTAAAGTAGTCGACGTTCTGCCCAACGCCATGTTCCGGGTGGGACTGCCCAACGGCCACGTGGTTCTAGCAGCCATCTGCGGCAAAATGCGGATGCATTTCATCAAGATTCTTGCCGGCGATACGGTCAAGGTAGAGCTCTCGCCTTATGACCTCACTCGTGGTCGCATCACCTACCGCATGCGAACCTAGTCCCCACTCCCTGGCGCGCAATCGCCGCTAGCCATAGCGACGCGTTGGTTCTCATCGCTGGCTAGTGGGCTGCGCCGTCCCCGTGGCGGTTGCCGGGCGCCGGGTAGAGCCAAGGAAGCCGCCGCACGTAGACTGGGCCGCCCGTTCAAAGCTCAAGGAGCGGGGCCGCGCCTTCCCTTTACTCCACTCCGCTCTGGACTGCCTGCCCGCGCACCCACCCTGGACAAGGGAACGCTCGTGGATGGCCGGGCGCTGCCCGGCCGCTACGGAACGGATAGGCGACTGACCACCAATCGCTACCTCGTCCGCAGGGGCAAACCTTGAATCCCCCGACAGGTGGCCGCGCGCGCCGAAGGGGGTCGCCACCCCTCGGGTGGCAGCCCGCGCTCCGGCGTCTCCGTCCCTAGGGCCGACCGGAGCCGGGCACAAAGCGCGGCGCTACGAACCCGGAGCCCGGCGGGCCCCCTAGTGGAGGGTGGCAGCCCCCTGCCGGGGGACAAGCCGCGCTACGAGAGGAAGGCCCCCTTAGTCCCAGCGGGCCGAACCTCTTGCCCGAAGAGGGCGCGCACGGCGGTCCGGGCAGTCGTATACTGGGCGCTGCCCCCGCATCCTAGAACATCGAGGGACGCGGGGACGCTGGCCAATCTCAGCCGGAGGCCCGGTTCTTGTCTCTTTCCGCCCCGACCGGCGTTCCCGACAGCCTGCTCAATCGCGACTTCGTCCTGGTAACGCTGGCCAATTTCGTCAACTCGTTCGGCACGCAGATGCTGACGGCGACGCTGCCCGTCTACGTCCTGGTTCTGGGGGGCAACCAGACCGACGCGGGCGTCGTCAGCGGCACCCTGGCCTTCACGGCGCTGCTCTTGCGCCCCGCCATCGGCTGGCTGACCGATGTCTGGCTGCGACGCCCGCTGGTGCTGGTGGGGACAGCCTGCTACGGGCTGGGCAGCGTAGTCTACTTGCTGGCCAACTCGGTGCCGACGCTCGTTCTGGGCCGGGTCGTCCACGGCTTCGGGCTGTCCAACTACACCACCGCCTCGGGGGCATACCTGGCGGACATCGCGCCCCTGAGGCGGCGGGCGGAAGCGATCGGCTTGTTCAGCGCCGCGCAGGCGGTCGGCCTGATCATCGGTCCGGCGACAGGCTTCTTCATCGTCGATTGGCTGGGCTTCCGCAGCATGTTCTACTTCGCGGCCGGCCTGGCCTTCCTAGCCTGCGCCGTCTCCTTCTTTGCCCGCGAGCGCCGTCGCCGGCCGGCGGGACCGCGACCGGCCTGGTCGCTGCGCACGGGTATCGTGGCGCTGGAGGCGCTGCCGATGGCCTGGACGACGACGTGCCTGGGCATGGGCTTCGGGCCGATCAGCGCCTTCATCGCCATCTACGCTAGCGCGCGCGGCGTCGAGAATCCGGGGTTCTTCTTCACCGTACAGGCGCTGGCGCTGATCATCTCGCGGCCCTTCGCCGGGCGCCTGGCCGACCGACGAGGACGGGAGACAGTGCTGCTCCCCGGGGTGGCCCTGACCGCGTTGTCACTGCTGGTTCTGCCCTGGGCCGGCGACTTCCCGAGCATCCTAGCCGCGGGCGCGCTCTTTGGCCTGGGCTTTGGCCTGGCCCAGCCCGCCACCATGGCCCTGCTGATCGACCGGGTGGGCTCCCAGCGGCGGGGGATGGCTATGAGCACCTACTACACCGGCTTTGACCTGGGCATCTCCATCTCGTCGGTGGCGCTGGGAATGGTGAGCCAGAGCTGGGGCTTCGGTGCCATGTGGACTATCTCGGCGGCCTGCGTGTTGCTGGGCCTGCTGGGACTGTCCGGCGGGCGCGGCCAGCGACCGGCCGTTCTGGCCGGGGAAAAGACGACGAAGTTCGTCGGACCGCTTGACAGATGAGTCCCGGCCGTAGTACACTAACCGCGGATAAAGGCAAGTGATGGCTAGACTAGATTCGACCTGCGCGTACTATTTTTATCGCTTCTTTTGGTACTACGCGGCCGTGAGCACGCGGGGTCGAGTCGTCACGCCACCTGACTAGCATCTAGCAACCGAGAACAAAGAGCGTGGGATTCGCCCCCCACGCTCTTTTTGTTTTGCCAGCGAGAGGCATTCTCGCCGCCAGTCCGCAGCGCCGGCATTACACAAGGAGGGCTGACTTGGTCATCGTGATGAAGCACAATGCCACGGCCGACGAGATCACAGAGGTTGTTGCCAACATCGAGTCCCTCGGCTACAAGGCGCACCTGTCCCGAGGGGAGGAACGGACGATCATCGGCGTCATCGGCGACGAGCGCCCCGTGGAGCCCGAGCGCTTCGAGCTGCTGCCGGGCGTCGAGCGGGCGGTGCGCATTCTGCACCCGTTCAAGCTCGCCTCCCGCGACTTTCATCCCGACGACACGCTGGTCCGAATAAACGGCGTGAGCGTGGGCGGCAGAGAGGTCGTGTTGATGGCGGGCCCCTGCTCGGTGGAGTCGCGCGAGCAGCTGATGGAGACCGCGGCCGCCGTTAAGGCCGCCGGTGCCCAGGTGTTGCGCGGCGGCGCCTGGAAGCCGCGCAGCTCTCCCTACTCTTTTCAGGGGCTCGGTCTGAAGGGGCTGGAGCTGCTGCGCGAGGCCAAGGCTGAGTACCATCTGCCCATCGTGACCGAGGTGATGTCCCCCCAGGAGGTCACGCTGGTCGCCCAGTACGCGGACGTGCTGCAGCTGGGCGCGCGCAACATGAACAACTTTCCCTTGCTGGCCGCCGTGGGCGAGGTGCAGAAGCCGGTGCTATTGAAGAGGGGCATGATGGCCACGGTGGAGGAGCTGCTGATGGCCGCGGAGTACATCCTGTCGCGCGGCAACCAGAACGTGATCCTCTGCGAGCGGGGCATCCGCACCTTCGAGCCCTCGACGCGCAACACGTTCGACATCAACGCCATCCCGGTGCTGAAGTCGCTGACCCACCTGCCGGTCATCGCCGATCCCAGCCACGGTACGGGCAAGAGGGAGCTGGTGACGCCCATAGCGAGGGCGGCGGTCGCCGCGGGCGCCGACGGGTTGCTGATCGAGGTGCACAACAATCCCGCCCGGGCGCTGTGCGACGGCGCGCAGTCGCTGACGCCGGAGGGTTTCGACGCTTTGGTGGCGGACGTGCGCCGGGTGGCCGAGGCCGTGGGCAGGACGGTGGGATTGCCGTGTCTGGCATGAATGCCAGAAGTAGGGATAGGTTTCCGTCTCTGGCATGAATGCCAGGAGTAAGGAAAGGTTACCGTCTCTGGCATGAATGCCAGAAGTAGCGGTGCCGGCGGCTGAAGCCGCGGCCGGCCCATAGCGCGGGGGTCGCCACCCTTCCTGATTCCTTCGAGGAGAGCGGACTGAAGTCCGCACTACGAACGACAACGACGTAGACCCCGCGTTTGTAGTGAGGGCTTCAGCCCTTCCGGTCCAATTGCCACCAAGTCCACGCCCAGACCGCGGGGGACGAGCCCCCGCGCTACGGGGATCGGCGACCGCTGAGAACACCCCAAAGGGGAACGGCAGACTCCGCGCTGCAAGCTGAAGGCAGGCACCTGGAAACGGGCATTTGAGGGAGTGATATGCAGGCAGACGAGAATAGCGCCGCGCGGGTCGAGGAGCTGCGCGGCGAGATAGACGCGACGGACAGGCAGCTAGTGGAGCTGCTGAACCGGCGTGCCAGCCTGGCGGCGGCCGTCGGCCAGGTGAAACGAGACGCGGGGCAGGCCGTCTACCGGCCGGAGCGCGAGGAGCAGGTGCTGGCTCAGGCGGCCGCCCGCAGCGGCGGACCACTGGGGGCGGCCGCCATCAGGGCGATCTTCAGCGAGGTGATCTCAGCCTGCCGGTCCCTCGAGCGGGACGTGCGCGTGGGCTACCTCGGCCCGCCGGGCACGTTCACCCACGAGGCCACGCTGCGCAAGTTCGGCGCGAGCGCCACCATGGTGGCCTGCGGCACGATCGAAGAGGTCTTCCGCGAGGCCGAGCGGGGCAACGTCGAGTACGGCGTGATCCCGGTGGAGAACTCGACGGCCGGCTCGGTGGTGCCCACGCTGGAGGCTTTTCTGGAGTCCAGCCTGCAGGTGTGCGCCGAGATCGAGCTGCCCATCGTGCACAACCTGTTCTCGCGCGGCCAGCTATCGGAGATACGGCGCGTCTACTCGCACCCGCAGTCATTTGCCCAGTGCCGCCGCTGGCTGGCCGAGCACCTGCCCCAGGCCGAACAGGTGACGGTCGCCAGCAACAGCCTGGCGGTGAAGATAGTCGCGGCAAACGACGTCGGAGAGGCAGCGCCCTCAGACTCTCATAAGCGCGGGGACGCAGCCCCCGCGTCCTTAGAGACCGGTGGTCGCGGGGACGGGGCCATCGGGCCCGAGGCGGCGGGCAGGCTCTATGGCGTGCCCATCCTCGTCAGCCACATCGAGGACTCGACGGTGAACGTGACCCGCTTCCTGGTGCTGGGTCGCGAGCGGAGCGCGCGCACGGGCCGGGACAAATCCGCCATCGTCTTTTCGATCAAGAACCGGCCCGGGGCCCTACGGGACGCGCTGGACGTGTTCGCGAGCCGCGGCATTGACCTCACCTGGATCGAGTCTCGTCCGCTGAAGCGCGACCTCTGGCAGTACGCTTTCTTCGTGGATCTGGTGGGCCACCCCGACGACGCGACCGTGGGGGAGGCGCTGCGCGAACTGGAGGCAGAGGCGGTGTTTCTCAAGGTGCTCGGCGCCTGGCCGATGGCGCCGCAGGCGGGGCAGGTGGCAAGCGCGGGGAGAGCCGGGGCCCCCGAGCCTCTAGGGTCTATGGGTCGCGAGCACGACGGGGTGAGCGAGGCAAAATGAAGGACCTGGCAGAATCGACGGTGGCCATTGTGGGCCTGGGCCTGATGGGGGGCTCGCTGGCGCTGGCGCTGCGCGAACGGCAGGTGTGCCGGCGGATCCTGGCGGTGACCCGCGATGGGGAGACCAGGCGCGCGGCGGTAGCGAGCGGCAGCGTGGACGCCGCCGGCGCCGACCTGCGGCTCGCGGGGGAAGCCGATCTTGTCGTGCTGGCGACCCCTGTTCGCAACATAAAGGAGCAGATGAGGGCCGTCGGGGCAGTAGCCAAGCCGGGCGCGATAGTGATGGACCTGGGCTCGACCAAGCGGGAAGTGACTCAGGCCTTGGTGGAACTGCCCGCCGGCCTGGAGCCGATCGGGGCTCATCCGATGTGCGGCAAGGAAACGTCAGGTTTCGGGGCGGCCGAAGCCGCGCTCTACAGGAACGCCGTCTTCGTGCTGACGCCGCTAGAGCGCACGGCGCCGGAGACGGTGGCTTGGGCGCAGGCCCTGGTGAGCGGCATCGGGGCGCGGCCGCTGCTGCTGGCGGCGGAGCGTCACGACGAGATAGTGGGCACGGTCAGTCACCTGCCGTACCTCGTGGCGGTGGCGCTGATGGCGACCGCCGACGATCAGGCCGGCAGGGAGGAACTGCTGTACACCCTGGCGGCGAGCGGCTTCCGGGACACCACGCGCGTGGCCGCCAAGGAAACGGCGGTAATGCTGGACATACTGCTGACGAACAAGGACAACGTGGCGCCGGTCGCCCGCGCCTGCGCCGCCAACCTGGCCAAACTGGCCGAGCTGCTGGAGTCGGCCGACGAGGGCGCCCTGCGGCAATACCTGGAAGCGGCAGCGGTCAGCAGGCGCTCGCTGTTCCCGCGCCAGCGGCCTGCCTAGGGCGCGGGAACGCTGTTCCGAAGGAGTTGTGAAATGACCAGCCTGCGCATCGTGCCCGCCGGCCGGGGACTGCGGGGGAGCGTTCGCGTGCCGTCCGACAAGTCCGTGTCGCACCGCGCGGCCATCCTGGCGGCCCTGGCGCCCGGGGAGACCCGCATCCGCAATTACCTGGAGGGCAGGACGACCGCGGCGACGCTTAGCTGCCTGCGCTCGCTGGGGGTGGAGAGCAATAAGGTGGTCGAGGGCGAACTGGTCGTGCGCGGGCGCGGCCTTCGCGGGCTGCAAGAAGCGAGCGAAGTGCTGTTCTGCCAGGGCTCGGGCACGACGATGCGCCTGCTGGCTGGGGTGGCGGCTGGGCAGCCAGGGCTGACGGTGCTCGACGGCACGCCGGCTCTGCGGCGCCGCCCAATGGCCCGGGTGGCGGAGCCGCTGCGGGCGATGGGTGCCACGGTTCTAGCCCGGGAGGGCGGGCGCCTGCCGCCCCTGGCAATACAGGGCGGGCAGCTGCGGGGGGTGGACTGGACGCTGCCCGTGGCCAGCGCGCAAGCGAAGTCGGCGGTCCTGCTGGCGGGTCTCTGGGCGGAGGGGCCGACGACGGTGCGCGAGCCCGGGCCGAGCCGCGACCACAGCGAGAGAATGCTGCGGGCCTTCGGCGTGGCCGTCGAGTCGACCGACGCCGGTGCCGGCAGGGTGGTGCGCCTCTCGCCGCCCGAACGGCTGCAGTCCCCGGGGCTGCTGAGCATACCCGGCGACATTTCCTCCGCGGCTTTCCTGCTGGTGGCTGCCCTGCTGGTGCCCGGCTCCCAGGTCGCGGTGGAGGGGGTGGGAATCAACCCCACGCGCACGGGCCTGCTGGACGTTCTGCGGGCGATGGGAGCGCGGATTGACGAAGAGAACCTGAGAGAGGAATCGGGAGAGCCCGTGGCGGATCTAACGGCCACTTATTGCGAGGGCCTGGCGGCGACCGAGGTGGGGGGAGAGCTGGTGCCGCGGGCCATCGACGAGTTCCCGACGCTGGCGGTGGTGGCCACGCAAGCCAAAGGGCGAACGGTCGTGCGCGACGCCGCGGAACTGAGGGTGAAGGAGTCGGACCGCATCTCGGCGCTGGCCGAGGAACTGCGCCGCCTGGGAGCGGCAGTGGAAGAGCGGGCGGACGGCTTCGCCATCGACGGGCCGACGCGGCTGCGGGGAGCGCACGTCAATGCGCATGGCGACCATCGCCTGGCGATGGCCCTGGCCATCGCCGGCCTGCTGGCCAAGGGGGAGACGGTCGTTGAGGGCTGGGAGTGCGTGGCGGACTCGTTCCCGGAGTTCGAGGCCACACTGGCGCAAGTCGCCGGCCGCGAGGTGAGCGGATGAAGCGGCTCTACCTGCTGGGCCAGCCGATCGGCCATTCCCTATCGCCGGCCATTCACAACGCCGCCCTGGCCGCCCTCGGCCTGGACTGGCAGTACGGTCTGCTCGAGGTGCCAGCCGCCGGCCTGCCCGAGGCCGTCGCCCAGGTGCGGGCCGACGACTGCGTTGGCGCCAACGTGACCATTCCCCATAAGGAGACGGTGATCCGCCTGCTGAACGGTCTCGGCGAGAGTGCCTGGGAGGTCGGCGCGGTGAATACCCTCGTCAAGCGAGAGGGCCGGCTGGTGGGCGAGAACACCGACACCGCGGGCTTCCTGCGGGGACTGGCGGATTTGAGCATCAAGGTAATTGGGGCGCGCGTGACGGTGCTGGGCGCCGGGGGCGCGGCGCGGGCGGTTTGCTTCGCCCTGGCGCGCGAGGGGGCCCGGAGCCTGACGATCTTGAACCGCACGCCAGCGCGAGCCGAGCGGTTGGCGAGCGAGCTGAGGGAGCGGTTTCCCCAGACGACGGTCCGCCTGGCGCCGGTCGAGCCGGCCGACCTGGCGGTGAGCGCCGTGCCGGCCGAGGCGCCGCTGGACTGGGTCAGTCTGGACATCGCTCCCGGAGCCGCCGCCTACGACCTGAACTACCGCCTGGCGACGACGCCCTTCCTGAGGGAGGCCGAGGCGAGGGGAGCAAGGACGGCCAACGGCCTGGGTATGCTGGTGTACCAGGCCGCAGCCTCTTTGGAGATATGGACCGGCAGCGCCCTGGCACCATCAGATCACCCGGGTCACGAGAACGAGGAGCCGCCGCTGGCGGCGATGTTCGCCGCGGCCAGGCGGGCATTGTCCCCGCGTCCTCTGACCCCAAATGGCGCGGGGACACGGGGGGACAATCGATGACGCTGCGTTTCTTGACGGCGGGCGAGTCGCACGGGCCGGGGCTAGTGGGGATCGTCGAGGGCCTGCCGGCCGGTCTAGCGGTGCGGCGGGAAGCCGTCGACGCCGACCTGGCGCGCCGGCAGATCGGCGTGGGGCGCTCGGCGCGCATGGAGATAGAGCACGACCAGGTGGAGATACTGAGCGGCGTCGTCGCGGGGATGACGATCGGCTCGCCAGTGGCGCTGACGATCAAGAATCTGGACTACGCCAACTGGCAGGGGAAGAAGATCGCCAAGCAGACGGTGCCGCGGCCGGGGCACGCCGACCTGGCCGGAGGCCTGAAGTACGGGCTGGCAGACCTGCG
>JAMCYS010000023.1 GCA_023473795.1 Chloroflexota bacterium
GCGGTCGGCTTCGCGGTGTGGGAACGCACTCCGCGACCCTTCCTTCGCGGCGCCGTGCCGGCGGCGAGCGTTGACGACAAGAGGTGGAATATGGCCAGAGCAAGGGCCCACGTCAGGGTCTATGGCGACGTGCAAGGCGTCTTCTTCCGCAGCACCGCCCGCGGGGTCGCCGACGTGTATGATGTTACGGGTTGGATCCGTAATGTCCCCGACGGCAGCGTCGAGGCCGTCTTCGAGGGTGAAGAGGCGGCCGTCAAGGAAATGGTGGCCTGGTGCCACGAGGGGCCGGTGCGGGCTGATGTGGACCGGGTGGACGTGGAGTGGCTGTCCGCCACGGGCGAGTTCTCGCGCTTCTCGATTGCCTAAGGCAGTTCTCGAAAGCTGCCCAAATTGCTTGGTTTTGGCCCTGTTCACCGCCTACTTCTTGAGTTACAATGGCGCTGCACTTGGCTGACGTAGCCGCGGGGTCAGAGGATGCGGAATAGGATTGTTAGTGGGCTACTAGGTCTGGGCGTTGGCCTGGGCGGACTGCTGGGCCTTTTCCTCTCCGACAGGATGACTTCCCCGCCAAATGATCCTCTGATCGACGAGTACGTTCGGATTGTCGGTGCCCTGTACGCGCGCGGCGAGAGTCTGAGCCAGGCGCAGGCCCGTCTCGGACGGCTGGGCTACGGCGAGCCGGCTCGCCTGGTTGAGAACGTTGCGGCACATGGCGGCCAGCCCGGGGAAACGCCCAAGGGCGATTTGGCGACCATACTGGTGGCGCTCGCGCCACCCAGCAGTAGCCCTGCCGAGAGCACGCCCCGCGTGGTCGCCAGCGGCCGGGGTGCCGGACCGACCACTACGGTCATTGCCGGGGCCGCCGCCGCGCCCCGCCCTACCCCCGAGTTCCCTCGCCCAGGACGATTGGCCGCCGGTCGAACCGAGGCTACCCTGCGCACTAAGGCCACAACCGACTCGCCGGCCTTGCGTATCGTGCGCCAGGATACTGCATTCGTCGTACTCGCCCTGGAACACGGACAGCCGGTGGAAGGGGCAGAGGACCGCTGGTACAAGGTGAGCGTGGGCGACACGGTAGGCTACATCTACCTCGTTCTCGTGGAGAACCCGTTATGACCACCTGGCTGTGGCCCGTGCGGAATTGGCGCACTTACGCCTATGCTGTCGTCGTTCTGGCTCTAGGCATCGCCTGCGGCTACGCCGCGGTCATCGCCAGCAGGCCAGCGCCACGAGAACGGGCGCTGATCTGGGACGACTACATCGTCGCCACGGCCAGCCTCTACCAGCGCGATGGCGACCTGAGCGGGGCCACCGAGCGATTGCGCAAGATCGGTATCGAGGACCCAGGGACGGCCGTTTCGGCCTTAGCCGCCGTCTACGTTGCCGACCCCGTACTGGGCGACGGAGTGTCCGCTCTCCGCGACCTCGCCGTCGCCTTGACCGGCCGCAACGTGCCTCAGTTGGCGGCCCCGACGCCAACGCCGGCGCGCGCGGCTTCGCCGGTCGCGAGCCTCGCGGCGGCCGCGCGCAGCCCTCTATCCTGGGCGGCGCTCTGTCTGCTGGCAGCTGTCTGGCTGGCTACGGCCGGACGCTCGCCCCAGCGCGCTCGTGCTCGCCGGCCGAACTACGCCACCGTACCAAGGCTGCCGGCAGACGACACCTTCGAGTCCGAGGACCAGACTCTCGTGGAGTCGGCGGCTGCTCCGACGGCTGCGCCTAGCAAGCCGGCGACGGCACCAGTCACGGCCACCCTTACGTACCGTGGCACTGGCGAGCCCTATGAGGAAATGGTGCCCATCAATGACCCGCGGAGCGGCAAACTGATCGGCGGCTGCGGGCTGGCAACAGGGCCGAGCGCCCCAGGGGTGGCGGCCGGACACCTCGGCATCCTGATCTGGTTGCACGAAAGCGGCAGCGCTGAGCCGCCCCAGACCCTCGGACTAGTGGCGATGCCGGTCGCGAGCGCGAGCGAAGTTGCCCTCAAGGAGTGGGTAGCCTACGCGCGCCTGCCTGAATTAGTAGTCGCGCGGCCTGGGGTGATGAAATCGTTCGAGACGCGACGCCTGCGTGCCATCGTCTACATTCTAGACGTAGCCACGGTCGCCCTCGGGCGCGGTAACGAGGCCGTGATCAGCCGCCTGCGAGTGCACGTGGAAGTCACCTTCAAGAAGCGCCCCCTCTAGCAAGCTGGCTTCAGGCCTCCAGTAGTATTGTCACCGGACCGTCGTTCACCAATTGCACAAGCATGTGGGCTCCGAAACGCCCAGTCGCCACACGCAGTCCCAGAGACCGCAGCTGCTCCGCGTAGGCATCCACCAGGGGTGCGGCGATCTCAGGCGGGGCGGCCTCGACGAAGCTCGGACGGCGACCGTGGCTGGCGTCGGCGTAGAGAGTGAACTGGGAAATCACCAGCATCTCCGCCGACATAGAAAGAGCCGACAAGTTGAACTTGCCGGCTTCGTCGCTGAAGATTCTCAGGTTCGCGGTCTTGTCCGCCAGGACTCGCGCCTTTTCCACGCTATCAGATGGGCCGACGCCCACGAAGACGACTAGCCCCTGATCGATGGCACCTACTAGCTCGTCGCCAACCAGCACGCTAGCCTTGGCTACTCGCTGCAGTACGGCCCGCACGGCTCAGCTCTTGGCGCCGGCCGTCTCGACCTTCGTGCTGCTGGTCGACTCACTGGAGGCCTTACCATTGTCGGGCGAGCTCTTACTCTCAGTCTTGCCGTTGCCCTCGCTCTTGGCCTTGCCGTTGTCGCCATTGTCGCCAATCGGCTGCGGCCGACGCGAATCGGTAACGTAGAAACCCGACCCCTTGAAGATAATGCCAACGGGGAAAAGCACCCGCCGCACCTCACCGGCACAGCCCGGACATTCTTTCACCGGCTCGTCGTGCACGCTCTGCCGGCGCTCGAAATGCGTTCCGCACTGTCGGCACTCGTACTCGTAGAGAGGCATAGCCGACCAACACCTCCGCAACACTAGTTCTTGGACTCCCGGGCGCTTATCCCGGGCACACAAACAGCCCCCTCGGCAAGGGCGGCCCCTTACCCAGAGGGCCAACTGCTCAGCTACCGTAGGCGGCTTGCGCCCCGTAATAATACACCAGTGCCCCGGGCGATGCAAGCCGAACCCGGTCGCTCCTCGTCGTCAGGGGCCATAGGTTGTGGTAGTGTTTGGCCTGGAGGACGCCCGGCCCCATTTGTGCCACCAAGCCGTTACGTGCCAACGCAGTGGACTCTGGCCAGCAGGCGAGCGCCAAGGCGGACCATCAAGCGGAAACTGGGACTGGCCCGCCGCGGTATTATCTGGTAGTGAGACGGCACCCCGGCGGGCCACGACCGGTAACCCGCCTTATCATTCTCTTCGGATCGTCTAACTCGCCATCCGGTCTCTCGGCGGAGGGGGCTAGCAGATTGGCTCCTTCAGCGTGAGGACCAGGTACTCCTCGTCAAGGTACCGGCTACCGAGCTTGAGCGCACACCGTTCGAGACCGTAGGCTGCGAATCCGAACGACTCGTACAGTCGACGCGCGGCCAGGTTCTCGGTGACCACCGTCAAGCGGACCTGTTCTACCTCGGGCCACTCGCGGGCGCGAGCGATTGTCTCGGCCAACAGCACGCGCGCAATGCCACGCCCGCGCTCCTCAGCGGCCACGTACATGCCCCAAATGCGGGCCTTGTGCTGTACCTTCCGTCCCTGATCGTGGACGCAGGCGACCATGCCTACTATCCGACCGTCGACAAATGCTCCCAGCACGAAGCTTCTGCCGGTCAGCCGACCGTCGCGCAGTCGCTGCGCGTACTCGTCGACCGACATCGCCAACGCCTCGTCGACTGCCTGGCCAAAGGCTTCGGGGTGGTCGAGCAGTGCCCGAAGCCGGACTTGCCTGAAGGCCGGCGCGTCTCCCTCGTCAAGCGCGCGTAAGTTGATGATCAGCTCCTAGTTCACCGGGGCCTACCGTTGCCACCAGTGCGCACTACCAGTCGGCATCGCTCAGAGCGTGTGTGAGAACGGTTTGTGATCGTTTCTGGACTCAAGTCCGGCAGTCGTGGCGCGGGCTAAAGCCTTCCTGGCATGCGGCCACCTGGCCATTTGCGGCGCGCCCCTACCGCCGCCTGGCAAGGCGCCGAATGCAATCACATCTCACACACGCTCTTAGTCAGTTGCGCTTGGATCGAGCGCATCGCGCAGGCCGTCCCCCATGAGGGTGAACGCCAGCATCGTCAGGCCGATCATCACCGCCGGGAACAGCGCCAGATACCAATAGAAGCGGATGTAGGCGATGCTCTCTCCCACCATCTGGCCCCAACTGGGATCAGGCGGGTTCACGCCAAGGCCAAGGAAGCTCAGCCCCGCCTCGGTGAAGATGACCCGCGGAATGCCCAAGGTGAGAGAGACGGTGAGTGGCGTCAGACAGTTCGGCAAGAGATGGCTCGTGACGATGCGCCGGCCGTCCGCGCCCAGGCAGACGGCGGCCATGATGAAGTCCTTTTCCCGCAAGGAGAGGATCTGGCCCCGGGTGAGGCGGGCCACCTCGATCCAGCCGGTCACGGCGATGGCGATGAGGATGTTGCTCAAGCCGCTGCCCAGCAGCGTCATGATGAGGATGGCAAAGAGGAGTCGGGGGAAGGCCGCGGCTACGTCGACCACGCGCATCATGAAATAGTCGACCTTGCCTCCGTACAAGCCCGAGATGGCCCCGAAGGGCACGCCGATGGCAAAGGCCAGCAACTGAGCGAAGACGCCGACGGTAATGGACACTCGGGCGCCATAGATAATGCGACTCAGGAAGTCGCGGCCCATCCCGTCCGTACCCATCGGGAAGGCGGGGTTGGGGAACTGCCAGGCCGCGGAGTAGTTGGCCTTCGCGTAGTGGTAGGGCGCTATCTGCGGCGCGAAGATGGCCATGCCCACTAGGCCGATAACGCCCACAAGGCCGGCCATCGCCAGCTTGTTGCGGGCGAACCGCCTTGCCGCGTCGCGCCAGAGGCTGCTGGGCGCTCTCTCGATCCTTGTCCCACCTGCGATAGCCCCCGCCGCCATCCTACGTCTTCTCCCGTCCCAGCGTGATCCGCGGGTCGACCACGGAGTAGAGGATGTCCGTGATCAAGAAGGCGAAGGCAATGAGCGCCGCCCAGAGTAATGTGCAGGCCATGATCATCGGGTAGTCGCGGCCAAATATGCTAGTGGTGAAGTACTTGCCCAGGCCAGGCACGCGGAAGATGGTTTCGACGAAAAACGATCCCGTGACCAGGTCGGCCACCAGCGGCCCGGCGATGGTCAGCATGGGGATAAGCGCGTTCTTGAGCACGTGCCCCAACAACACCGCGGGTTCGCCGAGGCCTTTGGCCCGGGCGGTGCGCACGAAGTCGGCGTTGATCACTTCCACGACGCTGGCGCGCGTGAAGCGGGCGATGATCGCCGAGGGGGCAGCCGCGTAGGCCAGCGTCGGCATGATCCACTGCCGCGGTTCGTCCCAGCCGCCGGTCGGCAGCCATCCCAGGACGTTGCTGAAGACCAGGATGAGGCCGATGGCGATGACGAAGTGCGGGGTTATGAAGCCGAAGAGCGAGAAGACGGTCGCCAGGTAGTCGATCCAGGTGTTCTGTTTGACGCCGGCGATGATGCCCAGCGGCAGGCCGACGATGATGGCGAGAGCGATAGTCATCATGCCCAGGTGGGCGGTCACAAGCCAGGTTCGGCCAATGAGCTCGGTCACCGTCTCCCCCGGGCTCTGGAAAGGTATGCCGAAGTCGAGGCGCAGCGCCGCGCCCATATAGCTCAGGTACTGCTCGTGGAGCGGCTTGTCCAGGTTGTACTTCCTGGCGATGGCAGCCCTGGTCTCCTCGGACAGCGGCATCTGACCCTCATCGAACGGCCCGCCGGGGATGGAGTGCATTAGGAGAAACGTGACAATAGAGACGACCAATAGCACACCGGCTAGGCCGACGAGCCGTATCAGAACGTAGCGCAGCATAGCCTAGACCCGTGGCCTTTTGGTGGGAATAGGATCATCTCCCCACCATTTGTCGCATTGCCGCCAGCAACAGATCCAGTTCCTCCTCGGTGTTGAAGTAGGCGGTGGAGACGCGCAGAATGGCCTTGTCGGGGAAGGTGCGCGAGCGTATCTTGCTCGTGTGCCAGAGAAAATCGGCCATCTCCTGCGAGGTCCTGCCGGCCACGGTGAAGCTCACAAGCGCCGACGACAGGTCCCAACTTCGCGGCGTCAAGAGCGTCAGATTAGGAACCTCTGGCAGGCGGACCTTCAAATAGGTTGAGAGGTTCGCCAGGCGCTGCTCCAGCCAGTCCCAGCCCAGGCCCGCCAGGTAGTCTACGGCGGCCGGCAGGGCCGCGTAGGCGCCGTAGCCTCGGGTGCCATACTCATAGCGATGGGCCGAGGGCATCAGTCGTATGTCGTCGAGGTCAACCGGCCGCACGAAGGACCCGGCACCGACGTGCGTCGGCCGCACCGCGTCCAGGCGGTCGCGCCGCAGGTACAGGAAGCCGGTCCCCTTCGGTCCGTGCAGCCACTTGTGGCCATTGCTGGCGTAGAAGTCGCAGCCCAGGGCCTTCACGTCGACAGGGAATTGGCCCACGGCCTGGGCGCCGTCAAGGAAGATGAGAAGGCCGTGCTCCGCCGCCAGGGCGCAAAGATCCTTCGCCGGCACTCGGATGCCAGTCTGGCAGCTGACGTGGCTGCTGGCGATCAGACGCGTGCGCGATGTAATGAGGGCGCGGACGTTGCGCAGGGTGGCCTCGGGGTCCGGCTCGACGGCAAACATCTTCACCTTGGGACCGCCCCGGGCCTGCAAGTAGAACCAGGGGTGGTTCATCGCCGGGTGCTCTTGATCGGAGATGATGACCTCATCCCCTTCCCGCCACTGGATGCCCCAGGCCACTAGGTCCACGCCGTCGGTGGCGTTGCGCGTGAAGGCAATCTCGTCGGCCTCGGCGCCGACGAGCGCGGCCACGCGCCCCCGCCCCGCCTCCATCCGCTCCTGCATCTCGTGGTAGCGCACTTCGCCCTCGGTCTCGAAGAGCGCTACTTCTTCCCAAAGCCGGCGCAGCACGGGCGCCGCCGCGATGCCGGCGGTGCCCGTGTTGAGGTAGACGACCCTCTCCAAGACGGGGAGAGCTCTCCTCAGGACGGCGATGTCCGGCGCGGCCTGTCTCTGCTCGTTCACTCGTTCACCTCGAGACAACGAAGTTCCTCTTGCCCCTGCAGGGGCCACCAGGGTTCGCTCAGGCCAGCGTCGTGCCTAGGGCCACAACCAGAAGCATCTCGTAGGTTGGAGACGGACACACGAGATGCTTCGCTAACGCTCGTAGGTTGTGGTTTGATCGATTCTGGCCCCTGAGGCCGCAGACAATGCACTACCTTGACAAGCGATGACACACGTTACGATCTGCTCTTCGGCCCTAAGTCGAAAGATTCACAGCCTCTCAGCATGACAGGACTGGCCGTTTTCATCCTTACAGGTAGCCGAACACTACCAGCAACTGCTCGGTGTGAAAGGCACTGTTCATCCGCCAAAGGCGCCGCGGTCGACCTTCTGCGCGGGGGCGCGGCCTACTGCTTGGCGATGTAGATGTACGGCACGGGGTTGTTGCCCACCGTCCACGCTTCCACACCGGCCTTGTTCGCGGAGATCGACTCGCCCCTAATGTAAGGCTTCCACATCTGGTACATGATCGGGTGCCACACCATGACGCCACCCACATCAGTGACGAGGACCCGCTCGGCCTCCTGGTACAGATCCGTGCGCTTCTTCGCATCCATTAGGCCCTTGGCCTCATCGACGAGGTTGTCAAACGTAGCGTTCTGCCAATCATGGCGGCCGCCAGTCGGCATGGAGTGCCACACGCCGCCCAGCATATTGCTCGGATCGACGTAGTCATACTGGTACGAGATGAGGCTCATCGGTATCTCGTACTTGCGCATGGCGTCCATGTAGATTTTCTGTTCCTGGTTCTTGATAACGATGTTGACGCCCAAGTTCTCCTTGTACATGCCCTGGATGCTCTCGGCGGCCATCTTCACCGCCGTCTGGGCGTTGCGCAGCCACATCTCCACCGTGGGGAAGCCCTTGCCGTCGGGGTAGCCTGCCTCCGCTAGCAGCCGCTTAGCCTGAGCCAGGTCAAAGTTCTGGATGCCCTTCAAGGCATCGCCCTGATAGCCGGGGAAGCCAGGCGGCAGCATGGAGTAGGCCGGCACACCCTGGTCTTTGAGCACGGTGTTGCACAGCGCGCCGCGGTCTATCGCATGGCTGAAGGCCTGGCGCACTTTTATATTGTCGAACGGAGGCTTCTTGACTTGAAAGAAGAGATACCAGGTGAGGAAGTCGACGTACTTGTGGACTTCCTTCGAGAGCTTGGGGTCGCTCAGCACGCGGGCGATGTCGCCGGCCGAGAGGACGGCGATGTCGATTATGGCCTCGTTCTCTCCCGCCTCGTAGGCTGGGAAGAAAGCCTGCCACTCGCCGAACGGTTTGATGAAGCGCTCCAGATACCCCTTGTGCGGCCCGTCATAGCCGGGGTTGAGCACAAGCTCTAGGCGCTTGCCCTTCTCCCACTTATCGGCCTTGTAGGGGCCATTGCCGATCAGCGTGGCCACGTTCGTGGACCACTCATTGCCCACCTTCTCCACGATGTGCTTCGGGCAAGGGCTGGAGGTGCGGAAAGAGACGATGAGCGGCCAGTAGGGGATGGGCGTCTCCGTCTCCATCTCGAAGGTGTAGTCATCCAGCGCCCGCAGACCCACCTTGCTAGGGTCATCGATCTTGCCCGAGCTAAAGTCCTTGGCGCCCTTAATGTCCGTGTAAAACCAGAGGAAGTCGTAGGCGGTTTTGGGGCTCAGGCGGCGCAAGTAGCTAAAGACGAAATCGTGGGCGGTGACGGGGGTGCCGTCGCTCCACTTGGCGCTCTTGCGCAGGAAGAAGCGCCATACCTTGCCGTCGCTCGACTCCCAGCGCTCGGCCGCGCCGGGGACGGCGACGTGGTCCTTGGTGAGCCGGCCCAGCGACTCGAACATCGTCTCCTGCGGCCAGGTGGAGTCGTACTGCGAGTAGCCGATGTCGTAGTACTTGCTGTCGCGGCCAAAGACGTGCACCACTTGCTTGTCCAGTACCGCCGCGTCGGCAGGCATCTCCTTGCCGTTGCTGTTGACCAGCTTGGCCGTGGCAGCTGGCGCCGCCGGCGCTGTTGCCTGCTTACTTGGCGCCGCCGGTGGCTCCGCGCTACAGCCGATCGTGGTGGTCAAGCTCACTGCGCCAAGACCCACCAATGACCCGCGCAGTAGGTCGCGCCTCGTTGCCCGCCGTCCGAGGAATCCCGAAGACGTGTCGCCCTGCCCGGTGCTCTTCATCCGTTCTCCTCCCGCTAACTATGGTGCTAACGGCTTGGGCGAGCCCGCCGCGCCACTGCCGGCGCCTGCTCGCCAAACCGTTGTACCCACTTCGCGTGGAACACGATGGTTGCTCCGCGTTCGGACCTTGAGCGCACTCTCGCTCGCTCTTGCTGTGATGAAACCGTCTAATTGTTAAGGTGCTGCTGGGCTGGGTTGATCCGTGTGCCACGCCGCGCAGGATGTTTGGTCTGTCTGGCACACGACTGCATGAGGATAGCATCAACTCTCGTCAAGTAGGCAAGACGCCTACCGCTTATAACCACTATAGCACGAGCCAAGAGCCCTGTCAAGCGAACGAAGGACAGCTGCAACAAGTTTCTGTAACGCCTTCGTGTTGCGCAACGTCCAAGAGCCACCGTCACGCCCCGGCAAGCACAGCTCCGCCGCCCACCAGGCCGCCGGCCTTGACCACGGCGCGCACGGCGTTCAAGGCCCGAACATCACTCAAGGCATCCCCAGCCACCAGCAGCAGGTCGGCCTGCCTGCCCACTTCCAGCGCGCCCACCTGGTCCGCTAGACCGAGCAGCCGGGCAGCCTCGCTCGTCGCCGATCGCAGTGCTTGACGAGCTGTGTAGCCGTTCTCGACCATCAGCTCTACTTCCAGGGCCAGGCCGCCGTGTGGGTTGTAGGGAGTACTGGCATCCGTGCCAGCCGCAATGCGCGCGCCGGCCTCCGCCGCCTGCTTGAAGCTGGCGCAGTGCCTTTCATAGACCTGCCGGGCCTTGTGCACGGCGTAGTCGGCCATCTGACCGTGGGAGGCATTGCGCACGATCTGGGTGACGGCGGCCAGGGTAGGAACGTAGTAGGCGCCACTCTTCAGCAGCAGCTCGATACACTCGTCGTCCAGGAGACAGCCATGCTCGACGCTGTCAATCCCTGCCCTCAGGGCGTTCTTCACGCCCGCCGTGCCGATGGCGTGTGTTGCCGTACGCTTGCCGGCATTGTGGGCCTCTTCAACACCCGCCCTCATTTCGGTCTCGGATAGGCCAATGCCGCCGACTTCCAAACCGGGCGTCAGAACGCCACCCGTGGCCATAAGCTTGACCAGGTCTGCGCCAAGTTTGAGCTGTTCCCGCGCCGCCTTTCGCACCTCGTCCGGGCCATCGGCCTCGCGGCCAATGAACCAGCCGTGGCCGCCTGTCATACAGATGGCGCTGCCCGCGGCCAGGACGCGCGGTCCCGGCACCAGGCCCTGAGCGATGGCCTTCGCCAGGTCTATCACGATGCCCGGCTTGGTCGACCCCATGTCGCACACCGTCGTCTCGCCTGCCTGCAAGGTCAGCCGCGCGTTCCGGGCGGCACGCAGAGTCGCCAAAGCGGGGCTGTCGGCCAACGCCACTGCCGGCAAGAAGCGCGGGTCGGGATCGGCCGATAGATGTACGTGGCAATTGATGAGCCCGGGCAGCAGCGTCTGACCCGTGCCGTCGATCACGAGCCCCCTGTCCCAACCGACCGGCGCGTCGCGCGCGGGCCCCAGCCAGGCGATCCTCTCTCCTTCCACCAGAACGATGGCCTCCCCGAAAGGCAGCGTATCCTTGCCGTCAAATACAAGCGCACCCGCGATGGCCAGCTGGCCCACCGATGAACCTCCCAAGACAACGGTTGGGCCCGCCCAGTCGTCATTCTTGGCGGGCCCCCGAATGCTAGGACGCGCGGGGATTCACTCCGCGAGAACCCCGGCGATCACCCCCAGGCTCCGCTCCAGAGCCTCGACTGGGGCGTCCTCTGTTACGCTGATGGCAAACCCGCGCTTGCTGCCGGCCTGCGACAGCAACTCGCGCGTGTGTTCAGCCACGACCTCTGGCGGCTCGATGTGCATCGAACTGGTGAAGTTGATCCAGAGGGCCTTATCCGGCCAGGCCTGCCGCGCCTCCGCCATAGATACGTCGCCCATCGGCGGCGGCGTGATCGCTTCGACGATGTCGAACTGAGACTCGGCGATCAAGGGGACCAGGGACTGCAGGCGGCCGTCCATGTGCACTGCGAGCTTCTTGCCCGTGCCAGACAGCAGGTTGTGGATGTAGGCATACTGGGGCATCAGGTAGCGCTGGTAGCGCTCTCGACCCACCACCACGCTGCTGACGTTGTCGCCGAGCTGCAGCAGTGGCGCCGGGCAGCCGGCGGCGAACTCGTACATCTCCCGGTAGCGCTGCAGCATGACCTCGTGTAGGGAATCGAAGAGGTCGCGCCGCTCGTAGTAGTCGAGCGCGAAGCGCTCCATACCCATCATCTGGTACAACATCTCCTGCACCGGCAGCTTGGCGACGCGTACCAGGCAGATGCCGTCAGGCCCCAGGCGGCGGTCGTACTCGCTAATGACTGCATAGTTGTCGGTGTAGACAGCATCCTTGAGGTAGAACTCCATTACCCGGTAATCATCCGGGCCTTTGATGAAGTGCTCGCGAATCCAGTTGGACGTGTCGTAAGCCCCCTCCGGCTCGAGGGTCTGGTAGACCTCGCCCACGGGCGTCTCGATCGTGCGGCGCAGCAGCCTGCGACCGTCCTCCTGGTATTCCCGGGTGCTGATTTCGACTTCACGGTACTGCGTGCGGTGGGCCGGTTCGCGGTGGATTAGACCCACCCCCATCTCCCGCAGGCGGCGCTCTGTCGTACCGCGTGGCAGCATCCAGTCGTAAATTGTCAGCGGCACGCGATCTGGCTCTTGCCAATTCATCGCGGCCAGAAGGCGCTCCCTAATGTCCACAGTATGCCTCCCCAGTGCGGAGTGCCGCCTAGTGGCGGAAGTGGCGGTGACCCGTAAACACCATGGCCAGGTGGTGCCGGTCGGCCATGCGGATGATATCCTCGTCCCTGATAGAGCCGCCGGGCTGGATGATGGCCGTGACCCCGCCCACGGCAGCCTCTTCCACCCCATCGGGCTTGGGGAAGAACGCATCGGAAGCCATGACACTGCCCACCGCGCGGTCACTCGCTTTACGGAGGGCGATTTGCACGGAATCGACTCTGCTCATCTGGCCGGCCCCAATGCCTGCGGTAGTGAGCCGTTGCGCGAGGACTATGGCATTGGACTTGACGAACTTGACCACCCGCCAGGCGAAGATGAGGTCGGTCAGCTCGTCCAAAGTGGGCTCGCGCTGGGTTACGACCTTCATCCCCTCTTCGTCGAGCGAATGTGTGTCGAAAGTCTGCACCAAGAAACCGCCGTGAACGCGCTTGAAGTCTTGCCGTCAAATACAAGCGCACCCGCGATGGCCAGCTGGCCCACCGATGAACCTCCCAAGACAACGGTTGGGCCCGCCCAGTCGTCATTCTTGGCGGGCCCCCGAATGCTAGGACGCGCGGGGATTCACTCCGCGAGAACCCCGGCGATCACCCCCAGGCTCCGCTCCAGAGCCTCGACTGGGGCGTCCTCTGTTACGCTGATGGCAAACCCGCGCTTGCTGCCGGCCTGCGACAGCAACTCGCGCGTGTGTTCAGCCACGACCTCTGGCGGCTCGATGTGCATCGAACTGGTGAAGTTGATCCAGAGGGCCTTATCCGGCCAGGCCTGCCGCGCCTCCGCCATAGATACGTCGCCCATCGGCGGCGGCGTGATCGCTTCGACGATGTCGAACTGAGACTCGGCGATCAAGGGGACCAGGGACTGCAGGCGGCCGTCCATGTGCACTGCGAGCTTCTTGCCCGTGCCAGACAGCAGGTTGTGGATGTAGGCATACTGGGGCATCAGGTAGCGCTGGTAGCGCTCTCGACCCACCACCACGCTGCTGACGTTGTCGCCGAGCTGCAGCAGTGGCGCCGGGCAGCCGGCGGCGAACTCGTACATCTCCCGGTAGCGCTGCAGCATGACCTCGTGTAGGGAATCGAAGAGGTCGCGCCGCTCGTAGTAGTCGAGCGCGAAGCGCTCCATACCCATCATCTGGTACAACATCTCCTGCACCGGCAGCTTGGCGACGCGTACCAGGCAGATGCCGTCAGGCCCCAGGCGGCGGTCGTACTCGCTAATGACTGCATAGTTGTCGGTGTAGACAGCATCCTTGAGGTAGAACTCCATTACCCGGTAATCATCCGGGCCTTTGATGAAGTGCTCGCGAATCCAGTTGGACGTGTCGTAAGCCCCCTCCGGCTCGAGGGTCTGGTAGACCTCGCCCACGGGCGTCTCGATCGTGCGGCGCAGCAGCCTGCGACCGTCCTCCTGGTATTCCCGGGTGCTGATTTCGACTTCACGGTACTGCGTGCGGTGGGCCGGTTCGCGGTGGATTAGACCCACCCCCATCTCCCGCAGGCGGCGCTCTGTCGTACCGCGTGGCAGCATCCAGTCGTAAATTGTCAGCGGCACGCGATCTGGCTCTTGCCAATTCATCGCGGCCAGAAGGCGCTCCCTAATGTCCACAGTATGCCTCCCCAGTGCGGAGTGCCGCCTAGTGGCGGAAGTGGCGGTGACCCGTAAACACCATGGCCAGGTGGTGCCGGTCGGCCATGCGGATGATATCCTCGTCCCTGATAGAGCCGCCGGGCTGGATGATGGCCGTGACCCCGCCCACGGCAGCCTCTTCCACCCCATCGGGCTTGGGGAAGAACGCATCGGAAGCCATGACACTGCCCACCGCGCGGTCACTCGCTTTACGGAGGGCGATTTGCACGGAATCGACTCTGCTCATCTGGCCGGCCCCAATGCCTGCGGTAGTGAGCCGTTGCGCGAGGACTATGGCATTGGACTTGACGAACTTGACCACCCGCCAGGCGAAGATGAGGTCGGTCAGCTCGTCCAAAGTGGGCTCGCGCTGGGTTACGACCTTCATCCCCTCTTCGTCGAGCGAATGTGTGTCGAAAGTCTGCACCAAGAAACCGCCGTGAACGCGCTTGAAGTCTAGACCGTCCGGCCCGCCAAAGCGAGCGGCCGGCACTGGCTCGGCGGCGCCGATCTGTAGCACTCGCAGATTTTTCTTCGCGCGCAAAATCGACAGCGCCTCCGGCGAGTAGCCGGGAGCGATCACGTCCTCGTAGAACGTCTGGGCGATCTCGCTCGCCGTCGCCGCGTCCATTTCCCGGTTGACCCCAATGGCCCCGCCAAAAGCGGACACTGGGTCGGCGCCGTGTGCCCGCCGGTAGGTTTCCAACAGGCTGTCGCCGCAGGCCAGGCCACAGGGATTGGTGTGTTTGATTATGGATACCGCAACCGAGGTGAAGTCCCGCACGCAGTTCCAGGCGGCGTCGAGGTCCATGGTGTTGCAGAAGGAGAGGGCTTTGCCATTGAGCTGTTGCGCCCCGGCCAGCCCCGTCAGGGCGCCGCCGCGCACGGCCTCGGCGTAGAACGCCGCCTTCTGGTGGGGGTTCTCCCCGTAACGCAGGTCCTGGGCCTTCTCCAGCGCGATGGTAAACTCCTGCGGAAAGAGTTCATCCGCCGGGCGCAGGTAGGTGGCGATCTGGGTATCGTAAATGGCCACGTGCTGGAAAGCCTTCGCGGCCAGCCGGCGCCTCATCTCCTGGTCGGGGTCTCCGTGGCTTAGCGCCTCCAGAACCGACGAGTAGTCGGCAGGATCGACTACCACCAGAACGTCCGCATAGTTCTTGGCGGCGGCGCGGATCAACGTGGGTCCGCCGATGTCGACGTTCTCCAGCGCCTCCTCCCGCGTCGCCCTAGGCTTGCTGACCGTGGCCAGGAAAGGATACAGATTCACGACGACGATGTCAATCGTGCCGATCCGTCGCTCGGCCAATTGAGCCATGTGCTCAGGCACCTGCCGCCGGGCCAGAATGCCGGCGTAGACGATGGGATGGAGGGTCTTGACCCTGCCCTCCAGGATTTCCGGAAAACCGGTGAGCTCAGAGATGTTGTGCACCGCTATGCCGGCCTGGGCCAGCTCCTTCGCCGTGCCGCCAGTGGAGTAGATCTCCACCCCCAGTTTGGAAAGGCCCTCGCCCAGCTCGGCAATGCCCACCTTGCTAGAGACGCTCAGAATAGCCCTCACCGTTGCTCCACCTCACTATTCATTTCTTTGCTCTCGCACGCGGCATCGATGAAAACCCGACGTCCCTCGACCCTCACCAGGCCGCGGGCGATGAGATCGACCGCCCGCGGCAGGGTTTGGTGCTCGGCCGCCAGGATGCGCTCCGCCAAGGAAGCGGCGGTGTCGTTCTCCAGCACGGGCACTGCCGTTTGCAGCACGATCGGCCCGCCGTCAACCGTCTCCGTTACGAAGTGCACCGTGCAACCGCTGACCTTCACCCCATAAGCCAGGGCCTCGGCCTGTGCATGCAGCCCGCCGCTGAAGGCCGGCAGCAGCGAAGGGTGGATATTGACGATCCGGCCTGGAAACGCAACCAGGAGTTCAGTCCCTACTACCCGATCGAATCCCGCAAGCACGACCAAATCAACTTCCTGTTGGCGTAGGAGCTCTACCATCGCCTGCTGTTGTTGGGCGCGCGTGGGGTACTCCTTGCGCTCCACCACGGCGGCAGGTACGCCGAACGATCGGGCCCGCTGCAGGGCGAACGCATCGGCGTGGTTGCTGGCTACCAACACGATCGCGAAGCGGGCGTCTGGCTCGGCACTGCGCTCGAGTAACGCCTGCAGGTTGCTGCCCCGCCCGGAGACCAGTGCGCCCACCCGCAGCTTGCTCATTCCCGCGGTCCCACTAGTTCGACGGTTTCCGTCTGCCGGGTCACGACTTCGCCCACGGCGAGTGCCCCTGGCAATGCAGCCAGCAGGACCCCCGCCGCGTCAGGCGCAGTCACCACCACCATGCCAATGCCCATGTTGAGCGTCCTGTACGTATCGAGGAAGGGCACGTTCCCCCGCGCCTGCACCAAGCGAAAGATGGGAGGCACCGGCCAGCTGCCGAGAACGAAACGTGCCGCCAAACCCGCGGGCAAGACCCGGGGCACGTTCTCCAGCAAGCCACCTCCCGTGATGTGCGCCATCGCCTTGACGTGGCTCAGCTGTGGTTGCAGCACGCTGAAGTAGCAGCGATGCGGCACCAGCAACTCCTCGCCCAGGCTGTGGCCAAGCCCAGGAGGCTGCTCGGCCAGGCGCTCCCTGCCCTCGGCGCTCGAATCGCCGGCCAGTCCGAATACCTTGCGCACCAGGGAGTAGCCGTTGGTGTGGAGACCGCTCGCCGGCAGGCCGATGAGCACATCACCAGCGGCAATGGTCTTTCCTACCAAGAGGCGCCCCCGTTCCGCCACGCCGACGATGAAGCCGGCCAGGTCGAAGTCGCCGGGAGCATAAAGGTCAGGCATCTCGGCCGTCTCGCCGCCAATCAACGCACAGCCGGACTCGCGGCAGGCCGCGGCCAGCCCTTTCACCACCTGTTCCACGTGCTCCGGCACCAGTCTGCCGACCGCGTAGTAGTCCAGAAAAAACAGCGGCTGAGCCCCTGTGGTCAGAATGTCGTTGACGCAGTGATTGACCAGATCGATGCCGATGGTGTCGTATCTCTCCAGCAGGGCCGCGATCTTGAGCTTGGTGCCCACGCCATCGGCACTGGAAACAAGAACCGGCTGCTCGTACTTCCCCAGGGCGAAGACGCCACCAAACAGGCCTATGTCGGTCAGCACCTCAGGGCCGAAGGTAGAGCGAACGTGCTGGCGCATGAGTGCCACGGCCCGGTTGCCGGCGTCGATGTCGACGCCGCTGTCGCGATAGGTCGTCTCTTTCACTTGCGCTCCAGGGCCATCTTGTCCACTTCGACCGTAACGGGCAACGGGTACTCGCCGGTGAAGCAGGCTTGGCAGAAGTGCTGCTGGGGCAAGCCTATCGCCTCCATAAGGCTCTGTCGGGAGAGGTAGCCTAGAGAGTCGGCCTCGATGAACCGCTCAATCTCGGGCACGCTGAGCCGGGCGGCGATCAGCTCGCTTCGGCGGGCTGTGTCGACCCCCAACACGCAGGGATAACTGTAAGGAGGTGAGCTGATGCGTACGTGGACCTCTTTGGCGCCTGCTCGCCTTAGCAAACGCACGATCGGCCTTGTCGTCGTGCCGCGCACAATCGAGTCGTCGACCACCACGACCCGCTTCCCCGCCAGAACGCCCGGCATCGGGTTGAACTTTAGGTTGATGCCCTGCTCCCGGATGCGCTGCTCTGGTTGAATAAAAGTGCGCCCGATATAGCGGCTCTTGATCAGGCCCTCCGTAAAGCGAATGCCGGATTCCTGGGCGTAGCCAATGCCTGCGGCCGTGGCCGAGTCAGGGATGCCGATGACTACGTCGGCATCCACGGGGTACTCGCGGGCCAGCCGCCGTCCCATTTCCTCGCGGGCGAGGTAGAGCAGGCGACCGTCGATGACGCTGTCTGGTCTGGCGAAGTAGATGAACTCGAAGACGCAGAGAGCGTGGCGAATCATGGGCACGCCAACTTCGCTGTGGACGCCGTCGCCGTCGATGCGGATGATTTCCCCCGGTTCCACGTCGCGCACGAAGTCGGCGCCGATGGTATCCAGAGCGCACGTCTCGGAAGCAACCACCCAGTGGCCCTTCAAGCGGCCAAGTGCGAGCGGACGCACCCCCCAGGGGTCGCGCACGGCGTAGAGAGCATCCTTGGTCATCGCCACAACGCTGAAGGCGCCCTTCATACGCTGCATAGCACTGCGAATGCGCTCGACCTGGTCCTGTCCCGGCGACTTGGCGAAAAGCTGGGTTATCAGCTCCGTGTCGGTGGTGGTGGTAAACTCGTAGCCTTCGGCGGCCATTTCCGCGCGTAGAGCCTTGGTGTTAGTGAGATTGCCGTTGTGCCCGAGGGCCACGATACCGCCCGGTCCATCCGCCAGCATTGGTTGGGCGTTCATGATCTTGCTGCTGCCGGTGGTGGAATAGCGGTTGTGGCCGATGGCCACCTTGCCGGTAAGTCTGCTCAGGTCCTCCTCGCTGAAGACCTGGGCCACCAGGCCCATGCGGGCGTGCAGCTTGATCGCTTCACCGTCCCCGGTAGCAATGCCGGCGCTTTCCTGGCCGCGATGCTGCAGCGTGTAGACGGCAAAATAGCTGATGCGGGCAACGTCTTCGCCTGGGGCATAGATTCCGAAAACGCCACAGGCCTCTCGGGGCTTGTCCGTCAATGTGTTAGCTCCCCTGGGAACCCGCCAGCAAGCGCGGGATGGCGTGCCGCCAAGCGTCGTCCAACTCGCTCAAAGGAAGATCGATCCAGGGATCGATCACCAGCCGCCCACCACCCACCTGGCCCAGCAGCCGCAGGGGCACGTCCAGGCGCTCCGCGATTTCGGTCAGCCGCGGCAGGTCCGCCGCGGCGAGCGACAGTAGAATGCGGCTTTGAGACTCGCCAAACAGCTGACCGTCCCAGCGACCCTCGGCAGGCACTTCACAGCGGGCGCCTAGGCCACCAGCCAGGCAGGATTCGGCCAGAGCCACGGCCAGACCGCCTTCCGAGCAATCGTGAGCCGAGTGAGCCAATCCTTCCACTACCGCCTGCCGGCAGCACTCCTGCACACCTGCCTCAAGTCTCAGATCCAGAAGCGGAGGTTGGCCGACGATTTCGCCTTGTTCGAGGCAGAGGTACTCGCTTCCTCCCAGCTCCTGGCCCAGCGGTCCCAGGATGACGATCAGATCCCCCTCGCGTCTAAAACCCTGTCCGGTGCGCCGCTCGGCCTGTTCCAGCAGACCCAGAGCGCCCACGACTGGGGTGGGGAGCACTGCCTCGCCACGGGTCTCGTTGTAAAGGCTGACGTTGCCGCTTACCACCGGCACTCCAAAGTGCCGGCAGGTCTCGGCCATGCCGTCTATGGCTTCGCTCAGCTGGAAGTATATCTCCGCTTTCTCCGGATTGCCAAAGTTGAGGCAATTGGTGATGGCCAGCGGCCGGGCGCCGACGCAGGCTAAGTTGCGGAAGGCTTCAGCCACGGCGATAGCCCCGCCCCGGTGCGGGTCCAGGTACCCGTAGCGACCGTTGCCGTCGGTGCACAGGGCAATGGCCTTCTCGGTGCCCTTGATTCGTAGCACGGCGGCGTCCGCCGCGCCCGGCGCCAACAGAGTATTCGTCATGTTCATGTGGTCGTATTGGCGGTACACCCATTCCTTACTGGCGATCGTGGGCGATGCCAGCAGACGCAGGAGGACGGCGTTGCCGTCCTTGGGCAGGGGCAGCTGGGAAAGGTCCCGCTCGCGGCGTTCCCGAACCACGGCCGATTCGACGCCCTCGCGCACGTAGGTGGGCGGCTCCATCAACGCCTCCACGGGCACGTCGGCAACGACCTCTTGGCCATCCCGCACGCGCACCCGCGCATCGTCGGTAACGAAACCGACGACGTCGGAGTGGAGGTCCCAGCGTTCGAAGACGGCCTTCACTTTGTCCTCGAAGCCCTTCTTGACCACCACCAACATGCGCTCCTGCGATTCGGAGAGCATGACCTCGTAGGGAGTCATGTTTTCCTCTCGCCGGGGCACCCTACGGATGTCCAACTCAACGCCGACCCCGCCGCGAGAGGCAGCCTCGACAAAGGAGCTCGTTATGCCGGCCGCGCCCAGGTCCTGCATCCCCACGACGTACTCGCTCTGGCGCAGTTCCAGACAGGCCTCGATGAGGCACTTTTCCAGAAACGGGTTGCCCACTTGCACCGTCGGCCGCTGTTCGGCAGTCTCGTCGGAGAGCTCGCGCGAGGCCAAGCCCGAGCAACCGTGGATGCCATCCCGGCCCGTGTCGGCGCCAACCAGCAACAGCAGGTTGCCCGGCCCGCTGGCCCGGGCAGTGATCACGTCCTCGGCTCGGATGAGGCCGACGGACATCGCGTTGACCAAGGGGTTGTTGGTGTAGGCCTCATCAAAACAGACCTCGCCACCCACCGTGGGCACGCCGATGCAGTTGCCATAGCCCGCGATACCTCCCACGACGCCGCCCAGGAGATAACGATTGCGCGCCTGCGTAAGTGGACCAAAGCGCAGCGAGTTCAGGCTGGCAATCGGGCGAGCACCCATGGTAAAGATGTCGCGCACGATACCGCCTACGCCCGTGGCCGCCCCCTGATAGGGCTCCACCGCACTGGGGTGGTTGTGGCTCTCGATCTTGAAGACGATGGCCAGACCATCGCCAATATCCACCACGCCCGCATTCTCGCCCGGACCCTGCAGAACCCAGGGGGCTGAGGTCGGGAATCGCTTGAGCAGCGGTTTCGAGTTCTTGTAGCCGCAGTGCTCGCTCCAGAGGGCGCCAAACAACCCCAACTCGACCAACGTCGGCGTGCGGCCCAACAGACGCACGATCAGCAGATACTCTTGGGTGGTCAGGGCCATCTCGTCGAGCAGAGACTGGTCGATCATCGTTCACCTCCCGCCAGCGCAGCCCGTCCGCGCCTCTCCAGACTGTGGAGCAAGGAAGCGAAGATGCGTGCGCCATCGGTGGAACCGAGGACCTCTTCCGAGGCACGTTCAGGGTGGGGCATCAGGCCGAAGACATTGCCCTCGCGATTGCAGACCCCGGCGATGTGCCGCAGCGAACCGTTGGGGTTGCTGTCGGCGGTGAGGCTGCCGTCCGCCGCGCAGTAGCGCAGCACAACCTGGTCGTTGGCCTCCATGTCCGCCAGTTGTTCCTCGTCGGCGAAGTAGCGACCCTCGTAGTGGTTGATGGGGATACGCAGAACCTCGCCTTGTTGGCAGGCAGAGGTAAACGGGGTTCGCGCATTGTCCACGCGGACGTTGACCCACTGGCAGCGGAACTGGAGGCAATCATTGGGCATCAAGGCCCCGGGCAGTAGACCTGCCTCAGTCAGCACCTGGAAGCCATTGCAGATGCCCATCACCAGGCCGCCGTCGGCCGCGAAGCGCTCCACGCTCCGCATCACCGGAGAAAAGCGCGCGATCGCACCGGCGCGCAGGAAGTCGCCGTAGGAGAACCCGCCCGCGATCACCAGGCAATCGTAGGCCGAGAGATCGGTCTGGCGGTGCCAGACGTAGTCGACCGCTTGGCCGAACACAGTACCGAGCACGTGGTGGCAATCCAAGTCACAATTAGTGCCCGGGAAGACGACAACCCCGAACTTCATGCCTTCCCTCCCTAGGCGCCGCGCAAACGTAGGGGAGTGAGCCGGGAACCAAAGGCCCCCTGTCACTCCCCCTGAACGCGGCAGCACGCTACCCCAGCAAAATCAATCGGCCGTAGGTAGAGTCCGTTTCAGCATGTCGATGTGCTCCAGCGCCACGCCGGCTCCCGTAGCCACGCAATCCATCGGGTTTTCCGCGACATAGCAGGCAACGCCAGTCTCGGCGGCAAACAGTCTGTCGATATTCCTCAGTAGCGCCCCGCCACCGGTCAGGACCATTCCCTTATCCATTACGTCGGAGGCGAGCTCGGGCGGGGTCTCCTCCAGCACCGACTTGATGGCGGCGACCATCGCCGCCAGCGTCTCGCTGATAGCGTCCCTGACCTCGGCCGAGTTGATCGTGATGTTCTTGGGCAGGCCCGTCACTTGATCACGGCCCCTGATCTCCAGAGAGACTTCCGGCTCCAGGGGCAGCGCCGAGCCGATCTTCATTTTGATCTCCTCGGCCGTGCGCTCGCCCACCATCAGACCGTACTTGCGGCGGATGTAGTTGGCGATGGCGTCGTCCATCTTGTTGCCGCCCACGCGCACGGAGCGCGCGACGACGATATCGTTGAGGGCCAGCACGGCTGCCTCAGTGGTACCGCCGCCCATGTCCACCACCATGTTGCCGCTGGGCAGATGAATCGGCACGCTGGCGCCAATGGCGGCCGCCCGGGGCTCCTCTATTAGGAAGCAGACCTTGGCTCCAGCCTGCAAGGCCGCGTCGTGCACGGCCCGGCGCTCCACGCTGGTGACGCCCGCCGGGATGCCAACCATGACCTCGGGCCGGAAGAGGCGAAAGCGGCCACAGACCTTCTTAATGAAGTGCTCCAACATGGCCTGGGTGATCAAATAGTCGGCGATCACCCCATCCCGCATAGGTCGGCTGACAGTAATGCTATCCGGCGAACGCCCAAGCATGGCGCGAGCCTCCGCGCCAATCGCCAGCAGCTTGTTGTCAGATGTCGAAACCGCCACCACCGACGGCTCGGTTAGCACGATACCCTTGCCTCGGACATAGACCAGCACGTTGGCGGTGCCAAGGTCGATACCTATCGATTTGGAGAACATCCCGACTGAGAAACCTCGCCCGTTATTGCTCGCGGCGAATGCTGGCGCCCACCGCCTTCAACTTGCCTACTATATCCTCGTAACCACGCTCGAGGTGATGAACGTCCTCGACCGTCGTCTGCCCATCTGCCGCCAGCGCCGCCAGCACCAGCGCCGCTCCGGCCCGCAGATCCAGGGCCCGCACCGTCGCCCCTCGCAGCGGCGTCGGCCCGAAGATGCTGGCCGTCTGGCCCTGCACTTCGATCCTGGCGCCCATCTTGTCGAGCTCCGAGGCGTACTGCAACCGGTTGTCGTAGACCCGCTCGTGCACTATGCTGGTGCCCCTGGCCTGAGTCAGCAGCGCACTGAAGCACGCCTGCAGGTCGGTCGGGAAACCAGGATAGGGCAACGTCTGCAGCTCGGCCGACGCCAATGGCCCCCCGCCACGCACCCGGTAGGTGTCGCCGTCCTCCTCCACTTCAACCCCGACCTCTCGCAACTTGTGGGTCAGAGGATCCATATGCGGCATAACCACCGGGCTTATCGCTAGCTCGCCAGCTGAGATGGCAGCGGCGATGGCAAAGGTGCCGGCCTCTATGCGGTCGGGCAACACAGTATAGCGCACCCCGTGCAGCTCGTCTACCCCCTCGACTTCGATAATGCTGGTGCCCGCGCCTTTGATGCGCGCGCCCATCGCGGACAGCAACGACGCCAGGGCAGTGACCTCTGGCTCCGCCGCCGCGTGTTTGATCGTCGTCTTGCCCTTCGCCAGCGTCGCCGCCAGTAGGAGGTTCTCGGTCCCGGTGTGCGATGGGTAGTCAAGGTAGATGTTGCCGCCATGCAATCGACCGGGCACGCGAATGGCGTAGTAGCCCTCTTCAGCGCCGATGGTGGCGCCCATCGAAGACAGGCCCTTGATGTCGACGTTTACCGGTCGGGTGCCGATGGCGCAGCCACCAGGATGAGGGGCAAAAACTCGGCCCAGCCGCGCCGCCAAAGGCCCGACGACAAGGAATGAAGCCCTAGCCTTGGCCGCGAGAGCCGGCGGCACCGTGGGGTTGCCCAGCTCGCGCGCCTGAACGCGCACGCGGTGGTCAGCGGGGGAATAGTCGACCTCAGCGCCCAGCTGCCTGAGGAGCTCGACGATAGTGTGGATGTCTTCGATATCGGGGACGTTGTCGAACACCGACTCTTCGGCGCTGAGGAGGGAAGCCGCCAGCATTGGCAGGGCCGCATTCTTGGCGCCGGCAACTCTGACGGCGCCACACAGCGGCCGCTGGCCTTGGATAAGAAGCCTAGCCATCTACTTTTCCGCCTTCTCGCGCGACTTGCGTCCTCACCTCAGGACGCGCGGCGGGGTCAACCCCGGTCTTGCGGCATCGGCGGACGGTGGCGTGGGCGGGCGACCTTGAGGCGAATGAGAGAGCGCTGGAGGGCCTGTGCTGCCAAGAGGGAGTCGGTTGAGGTTTTCGCCTCCTTCAGGGCGGTCAGGGCCCGCTGTCGCGCCGTCTCTGCCCGAGCGGTGTCAATGTCCTCCGCGCGCTCCGCCGCTTCGGCCAGGACGATCACTCGGTTATCGCGTACCTCGAGGAACCCTCCAGTCAAGGCGAGTATGGTCTCCTCGCTTCCCTGGCGAACCCGCAGCGGGCCCACGCCCAGCGTGGTTAGCAGGGGCGCGTGCATCGGCAATATGCCCAGTTGCCCCAGGGAACCGGGAGCTACCACTATGTCCACGTCGTCGTCGAAGGTCACGCGCTCAGCGGTCACTACCTGCAGGCGCAGCTTGTCGGCCATTGATTCAGAGCCCCTTGCCTCTCTCGACGACATCGTCGATCGTCCCCGCCATGAAGAACGCCTGCTCTGGCAGGCTGTCGTGCTTGCCCTCGAGGATCTCATTGAAGCCGCGCACCGTCTCCTTCAGCGGCACGTAAGCGCCCGGGCGGCCCGTATAGGGTTCCGCGACGAACATGGGCTGAGAGAGGAAACGCTGGATCTTGCGTGCTCGCGCCACAGTGAGCTTGTCTTCCTCGCTTAGCTCCTCGATGCCGAGGATGGCGATGATGTCCTGCAACTCCTTGTAACGCTGCAAGACCCTTTGCACGCCGCGTGCCACTTCATAGTGTTCCTGGCCGACCACTCGCGGGTCCAGAATGCGAGAGGTCGAGCCTAGGGGGTCCACGGCCGGGTACAGGCCCTGGGCGGCGATTTCACGGTCGAGGGCCACCGTGGCATCGAGGTGAGCGAAGGTCGTCGATACCGCGGGGTCAGTGTAGTCATCGGCCGGCACGTAGAT
This sequence comes from Chloroflexota bacterium, assembly GCA_023473795.1. GTDB lineage: Bacteria > Chloroflexota > UBA6077 > FW602-bin22 > JAMCYS01 > JAMCYS01. The sequence goes on from JAMCYS010000023.1 coordinate 24,743, forward strand.
GGCCTGCACGGAAGTGATGGACCCGGACTTGGTAGAAGTGATCCGCTCTTGCAGCTCGCCCATCTCAGTCGCCAAAGTGGGCTGGTAGCCCACGGCGGAGGGCAGGCGGCCTAGAAGAGCCGACACCTCCGCGCCAGCCTGGATGAAGCGGAAAATGTTGTCGATGAACAGCAGCAGATCCCTCTTCTCCTCGTCGCGGAAGTATTCCGCCATGCTGAGAGCGGTAAGCCCCACCCGCAGGCGCGCCCCGGGCGGTTCGTTCATCTGGCCGAAGACGAGCACCGTCTTGTCGATAACACCGGAGTGCTTCATCTCGTTCCAGAGGTCGTTGCCCTCACGAGACCGCTCGCCCACACCGGCGAAGACGCTAAAGCCGCCGTGCTCGGCGGCGATATTGCGAATCAGCTCCTGGATGATAACCGTCTTGCCGACGCCAGCGCCGCCGAAGACGCCGACCTTGCCGCCCTTGGTGAAGGTCGCCACCAGATCGATGACTTTCAGGCCGGTTTCGAACACGTCGGCGGTAGAAGACTGGTCGATCAGAGACGGCGATGGCCTGTGAATCGGGTATCTCTTCCGCGCCTCCACTGGCCCCTGGTTGTCGGTGGCCTCGCCGAGGACGTTGAAAAGCCGTCCCAGCGTAGCGTGACCCACGGGCACGCTAATGGGGGTGCCGAGGTCGACGGCCTGGGCACCGCGCCTCACGCCGTCGGTGCTCTCCAGAGCCACACAGCGGATCCAGTTGTTCCCCAGCTCATTCTGAGCCTCGGCGATGATCTTGCCGCCATCTTTGCTGATCTCAATGGCGTTGTATATGTCCGGCAGCTGGCCCTCGGGGAACTGAACGTCCACTACCGGGCCCATCACCTGCACGACGGATCCTACAGCCACAAGAACCCTCCTCTAGCGCACGCCGATGCCGGCCGAACCGCCGACGATATCGATTAGCTCCGTCGTGATCGACGTCTGGCGCGCCTGGTTGTACATCAGGGTCAGCTCGTTGACGATTTCGTTGGCGTTGTCGGTGGCACTGCGCATCGCCACCATCTGTGCCGAGTGGAAACTGGCCGTCGCCTCGAGCAGGGCCTCGTATATCTCCACCTCGACGAAGCGCGGCAGCAACTCCGCCAGCACCTGCTCGGGACTGGGCTCGTAAATGTACTCGATGGCCCGTTGCCGGTCCGCTTCGGCCGGCTCCACCGGCAGCAGCCTGCGCACGATGGGTCGCTGCACGAGGGTGTTGACGAAGCGCGTGTACACTAGGTCGACCCGGTCGACGTAGCCGTTGATGAAGTCATCCATCACCACGCGAGCAACGGGGACGATGTCCAGGTAGGCGGGCCGGTCGCCGATCCCGATGAATTCGGCCCGTAGCTCCCTTCCGGTGCGCAACAGCCAGTCGCGCCCTTTGCGGCCGATAGCGGTAGCCACCACCGGCGCCGGTTCCTGGGAAATCTGTTGAGCGGCAGCCCGGATAAGGTTGGTGTTGAGACCACCCGCCATGCCGCGGTCACTACTTACAATCAACAACTCCACTCTCTGCGGATGCGCGCGGCGGGCAAGGAGCGGATGCAGCGCACCCCCCTCTGGCGTTACCGTCTGGCTCGCAACGTCGGCGATGACCTGACTGATCTTCTCCGCGTAGGGCCGGGCCGCCACCACTTGCGCCTGAGCGCGTCGCATCTTGGAGGCGGCGACCAGTTGCATGGCCCGCGTTAGCTGCGCGGTTCCCTTGACGCTCCTGATTCGCCGCCGGATCTGCCGAAGGCTAGCCAAGGCCGCCCCTCCTAGCTAAACGTGTGGTTGAACTCGTTGACGGCGGCCCGCAAGGCATCGGCGGTTTCACTGCTGAGGTCCTTGCTCTCCGCGATGGCACGACCGATCTCGGGGTGCATGCCATCCATATAACGGTAGAACGACCGCTCCCACTCCTGGACCTTAGCCACCGGGATCTCGTCCAGCATCCCGTTGGTGACGGCGAAAATCGACATCACCTGCTTATCGAGCGGCAATGGCTCGTACTGCGGCTGCTTCAGCATCTCCGTGATCCGGTTGCCGCGCTCCAGCTGATCGCGCGTTGCCTTGTCCAGGTCGGTGGAGAACTGGGCGAAGGCCGCCAGAGACCGGTACTGCGCCAGGTCTATACGCAGGCGGCCTGCTACCTTCTTCATCGCCTTCGTCTGAGCGTTGCCGCCGACGCGCGAGACAGAGATACCGATGTTCAAAGCAGGGCGGACGCCAGCGTAGAACAGGTCCGGCTCAAGGTAGATCTGGCCATCGGTGATCGAGATAACGTTGGTCGGAATATAAGCCGCGACGTTGCCTTCTAGAGTCTCGATGATCGGCAAGGCTGTCAGGCTACCACCGCCAAAGGAGTCGTTGAGCTTGGCCGCTCGCTCTAGCAGACGCGAGTGCAGATAGAAGACGTCGCCCGGGTAGGCCTCACGTCCCGGAGGGCGGCGCAGGAGCAGGGACAACTGGCGGTAAGCCCAGGCGTGTTTGGAGAGATCGTCATAGATCACCAGCGCATCGCGCCCCGACTCCATCACTTCCTCGCCCATCGCGCAGCCGGCATAGGGGGCGAGGTACTGCAACGGGGCGGGGTCGCTGGCGTTGGCCGCGACCACGATCGTCCGCTCCATAGCGCCGAACTGCTCGAGAGTGGCCACGGTTTGGGCCACTTTGGCAGCCTTCTGACCTACTGCGACGTAAATGCACACCATGTCGCCGGTGACCTGGTTGATGATAGCGTCCAGGGCGATGGCCGACTTGCCAACCTGGCGGTCGCCGATGATCAGCTCGCGCTGGCCGCGGCCGATGGGGATCAACGAGTCGATCGCCTTCAGTCCGGTTTGCACCGGAGTGTCGACCGCCTCTCTGGCAACCACGCCCGGCGCCACACGCTCGACCGGCCGGAACTTCGTGGCTTCTACCGGCCCCTTGCCGTCCACCGGCTGGCCCAGCGCATTGACCACGCGGCCCAGCAAAGCATCGCCTACCGGCACTTGGATGACGCGGCCGGTGGTGCGCACCTGGTCGCCTTCTTTGATGCCCTCGTAAGCACCCAGGATTACGGCGCCCACGGTCTGCTCTTCCAAGTTGAGGGCGAGTCCGTAGACTCCGTTGGGGAACTCCAGGAGCTCGCTCGCCATACAGCCGGCGAGCCCGTAGATGTGGGCGATGCCGTCGCCAACATCTACCACCGTGCCGACATCCACCGCCGTCACGGGCTCCGCGAAGTGCTCGATCTGCTCCCGCAGAATGGATGCTATCTCATCGGCTCTGACAGCCACGCGGACCTCCTCCGAGCAGCCGCGGCTCGCCCTGGCCTACGCCATTTGCCGGCGTAGAGACTCCAAGCGACCGGCGACGCTGCCGTTGATCAGTTTGTCGCCAACCCTAACCACTAGACCGCCGAGTATGCCGGGGTCTACCCGCGCCCGCATCTGCACCTGCTTGCCGATTGCCCGGGAGAGACGGTCGCTCACGAGACCGCGCTCCCGATCCTCCAGGGGCACGGCCGTCGTCACCTCAGCCAGGACTATGCCGCGCTTCTGCTCCACCAGGCGAGCGTACTCCGCGGCAATCAGGCCGACCTGGTTGACGCGCCGCCGCTTTATCAGCAAGAAGAGCAGGTTGAGCACGAGCGGATCGACGTCGTGCAAACCCCGGCGCAGAGCCGCGAACTTCTCGTTCTCGGGAACCGCCGGGCTGGCCAGCGCGACACCGATCTCCGGCGCTGCGAGCGCCCGCGCCACGGCCTGCAACTGGTCTAACCACAATTCGACCCGGCCCTTGTCGAGCGCCAGGTCGAACATCGCCTCGGCGTACTGGCGCGCCGCACCGACGTTGGACTCAGGCAATCCTTATCCTCCGTTTGCCGCGCCGCGGCTACTTGACACTCTTCAGATCCATTTGCTCCATGTCCCTGAGCACATCGTCGATGAGCTGGTGATGGGCAGATCTGTCGAAGCTACGACTCACTACTTGACCGGCCGCCAGCAGCGCGAGGTTAGCCACCTCGCCGCGCAGCGCTCTGCTTGCTTCCTCGCGGTCGCGCTCGATTTGAGCTCTGGCGCGCGACAAGAAGGCCTCGGCCTCGCGTTTTCCTTCATCACGAGCCACGACGCGCAGGCGCTCGCCTTCGGTGACGGCTCGAGCGATCACCTCTTGGGCCTCCAGGCGCGCCTTCTTCATCTCGGCCGCATAGTCATCGCGGACGCGGACGAGCTGCTGCTTGACCTCTTCGGCCTGTTCCATGCTTTCCTTTACCCGCAGGGCCCTCTGGTCGAGCATTTTCACTACCGGCCTGTAAAGGAACCTGTAGAGCAGGTACATGAGCAGCAGGAAGTTGATGATCTGCGCCACCAGGCCCACGGTATTGATGCCCAAGGCCCCGATCGCGGTCACTATGCCTTCCAAGGGAAACCCCCGCTAGAGAAATACCGATGTGGGCATCTGCTCACCGGGCAGGGCGCCATCGGCGGGCGCCGTGCCTGCGCCGGCCGGACCGCCGCCTTGCGACGCGAGGTCCAGCCAGCGCCAGAGCAGGAATGACCCTAGACGAATTTAATGATCAGCGCAACGACAAGCGCGTAGATGGCAATGGCCTCGGTGAAGCCCATGCCCAGAATCATGTTCAGTCTGATGGCCGGCTCGGCCTCGGGGTTACGCCCCAGAGCCTCCATCGCCTTGCTCACGAGCATGCCGATGCCCAACGCCGGGCCGATCGCCCCCACTCCGATGGCGATGGCAGCCGCCAACAGCCTGATGCCTTGATCGCTCACCCTTCCTCGAACTCCTTTCCCGCTCCCCGCGGCACGTTGTGTAGAACTGGCGCAGGTTAGTGCTGGCTGTGCGCCTCCCCACCGTGTCCCATCGTCGCCAGCGTAAGGAACACCAAGGTGAGGATGGCAAAAATAAAGGCTTGGATTGCTCCCACAAACAGTTCCAAGCCGTAGAAAGGCAGCACCGCTACAAACGGGATCAAGAAACCGATGACGGTCAGCAGCACCTCACCGGCGAAAACGTTGCCGAAGAGACGGAAACTCAGGGAGATAACGCGCGACAGCTCCGAGATCGTCTCCAGCAGTCCCATGAAGAACTCTATCGGCCCGCTGAAATTGATGAAGCGCGACAGATACGTACCGGCGCCCAGGGTCCTGATGCCGAAATACTCCACCGCGATCACCGCCACCAAGGCCAAAGCAACCGTCGTGTTCAAGTCGGTGCTGGCCGAGCGCAACAACGGTACCAGGACCGTGCCTTCCTCCCCGTGCTCGATCACGCCTATCGTGCCGTAGCCCGGCAGTAGGCCCATGTAGTTGCAGGTGATAATGAACAGAAAGATAGTAGCCACCAAGGGGAAGAACTTACGCCCCAGGCGCGGCCCAGCGACGCCTTCGACCAGCCCCAGCAGCATCTCCACGGCCATCTCCGCCGCGTTCTGCAGGCCTGCCGGCGTCTCTCGCATGTTGTGAGTGGAGGCCAGAGCGAACCAGGCAAGAAGCACAGAGGCCAGGAAGGCCGCCAGCATCGTGTTGGTGACGCCGATCTCGCCAATCTCGAACACGCGCTCGCCTGGCAGCTGAATGTGCGCAAGAGGGGCGCGGAAAACGAAACTGAGGCCCAAGAGGACTACGACAGCGACTAGGATCGACCAGCGTGATGCGAGGATGCCGGAAATTCCCCTCATGGACTGCTACCGCCTGCTTGCCCGATGTAGGTGCGCCCACCAGTGCCCAACCCCAGGCGGAGCGACGACTGAACTACGTCGTACTCGACTGCCATACTGGTACCGGTCGGCTTGCTCAGCGACGCCTATCGCGCGTCGATTCGTCAATGGCCTGAGAGACCAGCCTCGCCACGCCGACGGTACCCGCCAGCACGCCGAGAATCATCGCCACTAGGAGTCCCCAGGGAGACGTACCAAAGTGACTGTCGAACCACAGGCCTAGGACAAGGCTCACGATAATCGAGCCTACCATCGTGAACCCCAGCTGCATGAGGACCAACGGTCTGAAATCCCTACCCATGGTACCTCCTGAGCCAGCGGGCAACAGTATAGCACAACGGTATTCTGCAATTCAACCAAATCGAAAGGACGTTCGGTCGCTATTCGCAATCCAGCGTTCGCTTGAGCGAACCGCTGCAACTGGGCGGCGAGATTGACAACGATCGCCGGCCGAACCTATACTGGCCGCTGCAGTCGCAACAACCACATCCAAGCGTTACTTCGCCGAGGTATCGATGAGGAGGAATCCCGAGCGTCTGGCGTGGCTCGTGCTTGTCCTCTCGTTTGCCATCTGCGCCGTGACCGCCTCCGTAGTCCCCCCCGCAGCGCGGCAGTTCATCGACACCCGCACCACTACTCGGACCGCCCGCCTGGATATCATCAGCGGCACTACCCTGGTTCGCCGTGCCGGCACGCCGGGCGAGCAGAGCGCAACCATCGGCATGCAGATAGAGCCGGGAGACCAAGTGCGGACCGCGGGAGACGCCAGGGCAATACTCTGGCTGTTCGACGACAGCAATGTCGAACTTGGTCCCGATTCCACCGTGACCCTGCTCGATTCACAGTCGACGGTGTTCACCGACCGCGCCAGTGTGATCGCCCTCGGGCTCGCCGAAGGCAAGCCCATCGTCAACGTCGCCCTTCCCGGCACCCAGGAGCGGCAGTTCACCGTCAGCACTCGCTTCGGCAGTCTTCAGCTCGACGAGGGCGCTTACGAAGTCGACCTCTCGCAGGCGGACTCGGCCGAAGCAGTGGTCCGCATCGGCCAGGCCATGGTTACTGCGGCGGATCAGACTGTCACCTGCCGCACCGGACAGCGTGTGGCTCTTAAGTCGGGATCCCCTCCGGTCGGACCCTTGCCTCTAAGCAAGGACTTGCTCACCAACGGCAACTTCGCCCTGCCCACCAGCGCCGAGCTCCCCTTGGGGCCTGGCTGGAAGGGTGACGAGCGGAATAGTGAAGGCAACAAAGGCACGGTCCAGGTCGTGGACGACGCCGCCGGCAATTATCTGCGCTTCCAGCGTGTCGGCCAGGGACACGGCGAGAACTACGCCGTGCAGGTGCTGGAGCGCGATGTCACGCAGTTCCGTTCGCTCAAGCTGCGCCTTGAGGTGAAGCTGGTGAACCAGTCGCTGAGCGGCGGCGGTGTGGCGGGAAGCGAGTATCCCTTCCATATCCGCGTGCTCTACCGCGACGCGCGCGGCCGGGAAGGTCGACTGGAATTGGGGCTCTACTACCAGAACGACCAAGGGTATCCCACCACTTACGGCCAGAAGAGACCCAAAGGCGAGTGGTTCTTAGTAGAGCGGGACCTGGCCACCCTCGAGCCACGTCCGGCGCAGCTGATTTACATCGAACTGGCCGCCTCGGGGTGGGACTACGAATCATACACCCGCAAGGTGGAACTGATCGCCGAGTAGCCCCGACCGCGGTCGCCCCCTTACTTGCCGTTGCGGCTCTGCGACTCCATCACTCTCTGGACAGAGTACACGTCTCGGATGCCTTCTAACTTGGACATAAGGCGAGTGAGCTTGTCGATACTGTTCACCTGGACGGTGGAGGTGATGGTCGCCGTTCTGTCTTCGTGCACCTGCGCACTGGCGGCCACCATGTTCATCTTCGACTCCGCGACGATCGTGGCTACGTCACGCAGCAGGCCTTCTCGATCTAGGGCCTCTATGCGCACGGTGACAGGGTAGGACATCTCGCCCACCCGACCCCACTCGACGTGTACCAGCCTCTCCCGTTCGTCCTCGTTGACCACGTTATGGCAGTCCGCACGGTGAATGGTCACGCCCTTGCCACGGGTAATGTAGCCAATGATCGGATCGCCTGGCACGGGATGGCAGCAGGAGGCCAACCTGGTCAGAAGGTCGCCGACGCCCATCACCTTGATGCCGGAGGGCGTCGGAGGAGTCACCACGGTAGGTAGCGCCAGGCGCTCCTCCTCTTGTTGCGCCGCGGCCACCAGCTTCATCGCGATCTGCTGAGTGTTGATGTCGCCGTAGCCGATAGCCGCCAGAAAATCGTCCAGCTTCTCGTACTTGAACTGCTTGGCGATCTCCTCGAGCTTCTCCTCAGCCAGACCAAGCCGGGCGAGGTCCTTTTCTAGCAGTTCGCGGCCGCGCACGATGTTCTCGTCTCGCTGTTGGTGACGGAACCACTGCCGTATCTTGTCGCGCGCGTGCGACGTCTTGATGAAGCCCAGGCTGGGGTTCAGCCAGTCGCGGCTCGGACCCTTGGGCGCCTTGCTGGTGAGAACCTCGATTATGTCGCCGTTACGTAAAGCGGTATCCAGAGCTACCAAGCGACCGTTTACTTTGGCGCCGAGGCAACGATGGCCAATGTCAGTGTGGATTCTGTAGGCAAAGTCCAGAGGCGTAGCACCGGCAGGCAGCTCTTTGATCTCGCCCTTGGGCGTGAAGACGTAGACCTGATCCTGGAAGATATCGGTCTTGAGCGACTCAACGAACTCAACCGCGCCCCCAGCGACCTCTTTCTGCCAATCGAGCAGCTGCCGGAGCCAGGCAACCTTCTCTTCGAAGCGACTGTCCCGTTTGCCACCCTCTTTGTAGCGCCAGTGGGCTGCCACGCCGTACTCAGCCAGCCGGTGCATCTGGTGCGTACGGATCTGTACCTCGAGCGGGCTGCCGTCGGGCCCGATGACACTGGTATGGAGCGACTGGTAGAGGCTCTCCTTGGGCATGGCTATATAGTCGTCGAACTGACCAGGCATCGGCCGCCAAAGCGAGTGCACTACGCCAAGCGCGCTGTAGCAGTCGGCCACCTCCTCGACGATGACCCGCACCGCCAAGAGGTCGTAGATCTGGCTGAAGTCGACGCCTCGCTTCTGCATCTTGCGATAGATGCTATAAATGTGCTTCGGGCGCCCGCTCACTTCGGCTTTCAGCCCCGCTTTGCCCAGTTCTTCCCGAAGGATCGAGATCACGCGGGCGACATAGCGCTCGCGTGTATCGCGCCGGCTGGCCAACAGCCCGGCCAGCTCCTTGTACTTGGCCGGCTCGAGGTGACGGAAGGCGAGGTCTTCCATCTGCCACTTCATCTGCCAGATACCCAGACGATTCGCCAAGGGAGCGTAGATCTCCATCGTCTCCTGAGCGATCTGGCGTCGCTTCGCGGCAGGCAGGTAGATCAGGGTCCGCATGTTGTGCAGGCGATCGGCGAGTTTGATCAGAACGACGCGGACATCCTCCGCCATCGCCAGGAACATCTTGCGCAGATTCTCCGCCCAAGCGTTGACCTCATCGGCGCTCTGCTTCTGGACCCGGCGTTTACTCTCTTCCAGGGCCTGCCAGTCGATGCGGCTCAGTTTGGTGACGCCGTCGACCAGGGCGGCGACCTCATCACCAAACTGCTGCTGGATGTACGCCACGGGCCGGCCTGTGTCCTCGGGGACGTCGTGCAGCAATCCGGCGACGATGGACGCCGTATCGAGCTGCAGTTCCGCCAGAATGTGTGCCGTCGCCAGAGGGTGAATTATGTAAGGCTCGCCCGATCGTCGCATTTGCCCCGCGTGAGCCTCCTCAGCGAAGGCATAGGCGCGGCGCAACGTGTCAAGATCGGGCTGCGGCATGTAGGCGCTTACCAGCTCAATCAGGCTCTCAATCGAGTATCGACTTGTCTGCGGGAGGCCCGGCCTCTGCGCGACGCTGCCATCTGCCAGCGTCCTCAGGCTGCGCTCCGCGCCGTGGCGTAGCAGATCAAGGGACTCCCCCCCCGGCTCTGCCTTCCGATCCGGCCGCTTCTCCGCCATTCCTGCCACAGTAGGCCCCAATTCCTTAGTCGTGCTTGCTACCTAGCCTCATGCCGCTCGTTTGCCTAGGCCCAAGCCCAGTGCACATCGACACTAGTGAGTATAATCCGCGCTGGCAAGCTCCCGCAATCGAGACGCCAAGGCCGCCGCGGGATGGTCCAGGCAACCCCCGTGGCCCTAGCGGGCTCCAGTATACGCCGGTTCGCCAGGAAAACAAGTGGCGGCCAACTCATACGGCTCTCGCCGCCGCTTCGGTCGGGCGAGCCAGGATATGTGGCCAATGAAGGGGCAACCTGGCACATCCCCTGCAACGCGACCTGGGCAGATACAGCAAGATTCTGTCGACGGCGCAGCCGCGGAAAGGTTGTTATTGAGATGGTTTCCACAACTCAGCTGGCGCAGCAACTAAAGGGCCTGACTTTCCCCTGCCGCAAGGCCGATTGTGTGGCCTTTGCCCGGGAACACGGGGCGTCGGCCGAAGCAGTCGCGATGCTGGAGCAGATGCCAGAGCGACGATTTGACAGCATGGCCGACGTATGGTCCGCCCTCGGGGAGGTCGCGTAGCGCAGCACTGCGCGGCAGAACGGTCTATCCTACCGCTGGAGCCGGGTCCTCGGCTGGCGCGGGCGCTTCCCAGAGCTCCCGTGCCATTTCGCGGGCGATGCCGATGGAACGGACTACCTGCAGGCGCTCCAGCAAATGGCGGCGGGCCACCGCGGCCGCCAAGTCGTCTGAGCTCCAGCCGTTCCGCGCCAGCAGGCGCTCGCGCTCTGCGGCCAGTTCGAGGTAGTGACCTTGGTCAGGATTCCAGGTGGCCTGCGCAACCAGCCTACCGATCTCGGCGTCGTCCAGACCTAAAGCACCCAGCCCATACACCAGGTCGATCGCGACGCGCAGCGCTTCCCCGTCCAGCTGGTAGCAGCCAGAGACGACGTTGGCGATCAGATCGTGCCGAAAGCCCGGCAGGCTCGCCAGCCAAGCGTGCGCTTCGGCGAGCGCCGTCTTGTGGTCACTGATTCCTTCCGCCAGTGCGGTCACCGAGTCGAGGACGTCGGCTAGGGAATAGAACTCCGCGCCGCCGTCCTGCAGCGAGTGGAAAACCTCGTGGAAGAGGTCGTTGGCCACCACGCCGCGAGTCGCCAGCGCCGTCAGCCGGGTGGCCAGGTCGGGCAAGTCGCCCGCCAGCATGATGGTCCCATCCCGGTAGCAGGCTTGGGCGCCGCCGAGAACCTCCGGTGCTTCATCCACCGGAACGACCTGAACGGGACACGGCAACGGCAAAGACAGCAGATCGGGAGCGAAAGGGTCCAGCCCCAGCCTGGCGAACCGTTCCAGGACCTCTGTCTCCTGGGCGATGCGTCCTTGGAGGCGGCTGGCAAAAGCCGTGAGCGCCTCCGCGTCGAGTGAGTGGAAGAATTCGTGCAACTCGTCGTCGGAAGCCAGGGTGCGATTGTGCTCCTTTTGGGCAGCCACGAGCGACTCCAACTCGGCGATGGAAAGGGCAGACGTGTCCCCGGCGCGCACTGACGGCCAACACCCCTTCTGCCAACTGACCCCAGCCTCTATGCTTTGCATTCCAGTAGCCCTTCCGGCGACGCCGCACGTTGCTCGCGCTTTGACCGCGCGGCGAATTATACAGATAACACGGTTCGAATCGCCATGGTGCAGCGGCCGTGCGAGCAAGTCCTCTGGCACGGAAGGTGCCGCAACGGGCTGGCGCGGCATTGTGGCCCGCGGAAAACAGGCAAGGAAGGAGAATTGGATGGCAGACCAAGACCATTCCACCGCCAATATCGCCCACTACCTGCAAGGGGCCGACTTCCCCTGGTGGTCTCATCCTCAGAGCCGCAGGTTCAGGTCGGTCCCGTGGGCAACGCACTTGCCATCGGGACGCACCGCCACCAAACGAGTGCGGTAGCCCGACCGCGCCACCACGAGTTCACCCCCTGTGGGGCAGTAGGTGTTCTCGCCTTCACCCGGGGGTACGTTACCCAGGTAGACGAAAGCCAGGCCCTCGCTCTTTGCCAGCTGCTGAGCCATCGTCAGAGTCGAGAGAGGCGTGGCAGGTAGATGGCTGAGCCTGGCGTGGGGAAAGAAACGGGTAATGTGCCAGGGAGTCTCCGGCCCCAACGCATCCCTGATCCAACGGGCCAGACGACGCAACTCCTCCGGCTCATCGTTATGTCCGGGTACGAGGTTCGTCACCACTTCGACGTGCATCGACCAGCGCCGCCGCGCCCTCTCGGCCACCCGGCGCACGCCCTCTGGGCCCTCGACGCCGATGAGGTCGCGGTAAAAGCCGGGCGAGTAGCTCTTGCAGTCCACTCGGTAGACATCGAGGTAGGGGCCAATGAGGTCTAACGCCTCCTCGCTGGCATAGCCATTGGTAACATAGACAGTGTACAGACCCGCTTGCTTAGCCAGGCGGGCGCAGTCCAGGGTGTACTCCAGCCAGATCGATGGTTCGTTGTAGGTCCAGGCCATGCCTGTGCAACCCTGTTCGAGAGCCATCTTCACCGCTCGCTCGGCCGACAGGTACGCGTCCTGTGGCTCGCCACTGCTGCCATCGGCGTAGGCGATTTGCCAATTCTGGCAGAACGAGCAGCGGAAGTTGCAGCCCAGGCTGCCGAGCGAGAAGACTTGGCTGCCCGGCCGGTAGTGGAAGACAGGTTTTTTCTCTACCGGGTCGGCGGCCGCCGAGGAAACGACTCCGTAAATGACGCTTTGCAGCACCCCGTCCCGGTTCACCCGTGTGCGGCAATGTCCCCAGGCGCCCGGCGCAATCACGCAGCGCCATTGGCAGACGTGACAGCGGGCGCGCTCGCCAGCCAGGCGCTCGTAGAGCACGGTCTCTCTCAGCAAGCGGCTCGGTCCTTTCTAGAGCGACCCGACGATGGTAGACGAGGGTGGTAGAGCCAAGGTTGGCGTAGGGCCGAGTTTGGGCCCTTACCCGGCCAGTTCCAGGTTGGCTAAGGGGAAGGTGTGGGTCGAGCCATCCTCCAACGTCACGTCGGCCGTTGCGGAGGCAATTGTACCTGCGATCTGCCGAGGACTCAAGGACAGCGAGGCCACCCGCCCCCAGAGGCCGCAGCGCCCCCCGGCGGCGATGCGGACCTGCGCTCCGACCTCCAATCGGGGCGGCGGCGGCTCGACCGGAGCGGGCGCCTGCAGACAAACGATCACTTGCGGGCGCAACGGGCACTGCCCCTGATCGGCAGGCAGCAGCACCAACGCCGGACGTCCTAGTGCCTGGCAAAGTGCGGCAAACGTCTGGCCAGCCATTGGCCCTTCGCCTAGCGACTCCACCGGCAGCACCGCCAGACCGGGGAACGCCCCCTCCACGGCGGCCTGCCAACCTTCGAGCGTCACGCTGCCGGCTACGACCGCCTTGACGCCCGCCGCCTGCGCCCGCTGCAGCGTCTCCAAATTGGCCCATCCGCCAAAGAGCACGCTGCCGCCGGCCCTGGCGTCGACGCCCACCCGTCCACCGGGCTCGTCAGAACCGCGCTGCAGCGGACCGTAGGACTCGCCGCCGCTCATCGCCAACGCCTGCAGCAGGAGGGCCGGGGTTTCGATTGTCACCCCGCGCTCCGGAACGATTGCGGACACCCTGCCGGCTAGGGCCGCCGCCACAGCAATCACCTCGGCTATGGGCCGGACCACAAGGAGACCCTCCTCGGCCCGGAAATCGAGCACCATTCCGGCGACCGGGCAGCGGCAGGTAGCGGTTGTGCGTCCGAAGAGGCCCCGCTTGGCGGCGACTACCTCCCCCTCCGCCACTTCCTCTCCCGGCCGCTTCAGCAAGAAGGAGGATACGTCCTTGCCTTCTTCGCCGAGCAGAGCCGCCACCGGCAGCGTGAACGGCCAGCGACTCGGTTCAGCGCGAGCGACGATCTCTTCCTGCCTAATCACGCGGCCGCGGGAAACCAGCACCTCGCCCGGGCAGGGGAGGAGGCGTGCCAACCTGACAACCCTCTGATTCGCCCCTAGGCCGATGACCACGGCGCTCACGGTTCCACCCTCTGCCCGCTGTCCGCGCCCATTTGCCGCCTGGCGAGGCTCAAGGCCGCTCGCGCTTCTGCCCCTGTCGCTCTGGCGGGAAGCGGCCGGCCGCGCGCGTCTACCACCAACCCCAGCGGGGTCGGGGCAATATCCAGCGTCAAAGGTCGCCCACGACCCGCTCCGATGTCGAGCGCGCCAACAGGCTTCAACTGTAACGAGACGCTCTCCCCACGCGGCTGGGGCAGCGGCTCGATGTTGCCGGAAGCCACGTCCATTCGGAGCGTGTCTCGATTCGAGAAACCAACCCCGACGGCAATGGCTTCGGCGCCACGGCGCACCTGGCCGAGCGGCGCCGCGTACAGGCCCAGCGGGCGCAGGCCGTCGCGCGCCATGACCTCGGCCGCCAGGCGTGGTTCCACTTCGGCCAGCGCTCCCAGTGGAGCCAAGAGAGACAGCCTATCCCAGCAAAGGTAGCCAACGCCGGCAGGCTGGAGCGCATCCAGAGCCAGTAGTGCCGCCTCCCGCTCATCACCACACCAGGCAGCCCGCGAACCGGAAATCACCGCGTAGCCCAGTGCCGGGCCTAGGGCCGGAGTCGGCAGCGGCTCGCGCCGGTCCTCGCTCGCCTGCTGGGCGCCAGCGCGAACCTCAGCCCCCCAGAAGAGCCGCTCGCGCGCATCCGCGGGCACGGTTCGCGGCCGCAGGTGGCGATTGGCCGTCACCACCGCAACGTCATCCGTCGGCAGCTCTTCGGGCAGCCATTCCTCCAGGGCTCGGTCGCCAAGTGCGGCCTTGTGATAGCCGGCCAACGTTGGGCCCCCTGACCATAGTCCAAGGCCGTCGACCGCGCAGTCCAGCACTCTGATAGCTGCCACGGCCGACGTACTGAGATAGCGAACCACGTTGCGCAGTGCAAGGTCACGGTCGACCGGCCTGTAGCCGAGCCAGCCGGCAAATCGCGCGAAATCAGGCAGCGTGGCGCACCAGCGCTCCACCTGTAGAGCGGCAAGAGCCAACTTGCAGGGTTCCAGGTTCTCGCTACTTTGCTCGGGCCTCAGTTCAGGCAGCACTTTCAGCACGAGCGCGCCCTTCAGACCTTGGTCCAGGGCCTCTCGCGCGCCAGCCTGGCCGGAAAACAGTATGGACGGCGGAGACTCCAGTGCTTCCAGCGCCCGCAGCGCGGCGCCCAGCTGGGCGAGAGGTTTGTCCAAGCGACGGTCATCGCGGGTGGCAAACAGAATAACGTCAGGCTCTTGACGGCCCAGCCGCCGCAAGGAGTCGTGGAGGGCGCCGGGCACGCGGATGGCTTCGTCGCCAAGAACCATGGTGTGTACGAGGTCGTGCCCGGCCGTTTGCACCGCCCGCGCTGCCGCGTCGTAAGCCAGCGCCGCGTCTGCGCCGACCACAGCCACGCGCAGGCGGCCTGCCGGGCTGCATACCGCCGCCAGCACGTCGGCTCCCGTGCCGTCGCCGCCCTCCGGAGTCAAAGGCGAGGCACGCAGGGTCATCCCCCTGCCGGTGAGTCGCTCGACTTCAGCCAGGGCGCCCAGAGCGTCCTCTGCCACCGACTCACTGCCGAATTGCAGCAGGGGATACTCGCCCGCTGCCAGGAAACGGCACTGGCCTTCTGCCACGTCCAGAAGGCAGGCTCTAACCGCCGTCGGAGACAAGTCGAAGACCACGGCCGACTTCACTGCGTCACCGCCATCCGCCCGGAGAGACGTTCAGACAGTCCACGATGCCCGGCCTTTCGCTACCCTTTGGGAGGAAGCCACCAGGCCGCACTGTTTGCGAAGCACCGCGCCCGCCGCGTCGAAGTCCAGAAACTGCCCGGCGAAGGGGTTAGTCGGCCATTGGGGGCCATTACCTTCTCCCGCGCTGCAGGGGGCGAGGGCAAGGGCCGAAGAAACCAGCCCGCCGGCCAACGTCAACCAATCTCCCGGCGTCCCGGCAGGCGTGCTCACGGCGCTGGCCGACGCTAAGGAACCCTCTGGTTCCGCCATCGACCACATCAGGCGCTCTGCCTCTAGCCAGGCGTCTTCTTGGGCCGAGTCGCGACTCTCGTTGACCTCCGGACGCGCCAATTGATCGTTGTTCTCTGACTGCGGGCTAGCCTCTGCCACCGCCAGCTGCAGACCGCACTGACAGCAGAACCGGCTGCCAACGGCGTTCTCGAAGCCACAGTCTGGGCACAGGCGGGGGACTGGCAGCACTGTGCCGCACCCACTGCAATAGCGGGCCTGCCCGCTGTTCTGGAGGCCGCACTCGTTGCAGCGGATCATCCCATTCCTCCCCACCCTAGCTACGAGCAGGCTGCTACCAGACTACTCAATAGCCTGCGGCTTGAACTCCCGTAGGCCATATTGATGGTCCGCCTCGATCAGGCGGCGTAGCAGATCGGTAGAGTAGTTGTGCGCCCGTGAGGTCAACGGGAACCACTGCGCCAGGTCCTCGCGCACGCGCCCCAAGTCGGTGGGCTGATTGCCGTTCATCAGGAAGACGCGGAAGACAGCCTCCAGGATCGGCATTTCGGCCGTGATGAAGCCACGCTCCTTCGAGCAGCAGGAGCGGATGACCGCGGTTGGGTTACTGCCGAAGGGCACGGCACGCATCTCGTAGACGACTTTTCCCGTCTTGGGATCGATGGTCGGCAGGCGCTCCTGCACCTCGGTGCCAATCTTAGACTGGCAGGAAGGACAGAACCGCTTCTCCGCCACTACGCGAAACGATCGGTCGTGGCGGTCGTACCAGAGTAGATCGATGAAATACTTCTGGGGCTCTTGCTCTTGTTCTTCAGTGGACATAGTCGGAAACGACCTCTATTCGGCGGGTCGCCGCCACAGGCGGCACCTGGCTCTGGCCAAGCCAAGCTACCATTCGACCCGTATGATAGCGTTCGCGTACTGCGACCGCAATGGCCAGAACAGTTCGAGAAAGATCGGGCATTGGCCCTTAACCGAACCTAGCCGGCTGCAACCGGCCCTGCCACACGGCCAGCTGGCCGCCCTTGACCACAGCCTCCACGTGGCGAAGGGCACGGACGTCGGTCAGCGGGTTGTCCACAACGGCCACGAAGTCCGCTGCCTTGCCGACCTCCAACGTGCCGAGGGTGTTGCCCAGCCCCAACGCCTCCGCGGGCGCCTTAGTCGCCGCCTGGATGGCGGCCAGGGGATCGAGGTCCGCACCGCGAACCGCGACCTCCAGCGTCTGAGCGAAACCAGAAAATGGTGTCAAGCGCACCCCTGCGTCACTGGCAACGCTGAACTTCACGCCCTCGGCCACCATCCGCCGATGCACCGCCAGATTCTCCCGCAACCGCGCTAGGTCACCGCCCTTACCGGAGGCATCCGGCAAGAGAGCCCGTTGAATGCCCACAAAAGTGAACGTGGCGTACTGCGGACCGTCCGCCAGCCGTCGTACAGTCTCTTCGTCGTACGCGCTTCCCCCGTCCGCGCTGGCCCACGAGCAGTGCTCCACGAAGTCGACGCCGGCCCTAACGGCCAGCTTGATCCCGGCGGTGGCATGGGCGTGCACCGCTACCTGGCGCCCCAGGCGGTGAACGTCCTTCACCAGACGCGCCAGGTCCGCCAACTCGTACTGGCAAGCATAAGGGTTCGTGCCCGCGGTCATGTTGCCGCCGGTTAAGCACACCTTGATGAAATCGGCCCCAGCCTCGATCAGTCGACGAGCCTGTTTCACCAGTTCGTCGGCAGTGTCGGCGGTAGCGCCCAAGAAGTGCAGATGGCCGGCGGTAGTCGTGATAGCAGGGCCAGAGGCGAGAACCGTGGGGCCCGTGACCATGCCCTTAGCTATCGCGTCACGCAGGGCAAGGGTCGTCAAACAAGGCCCACCACAGTCCCGCACCGTCGTCACGCCGGCGAGCAGGGACTGCTGGGCGTGCTGAGCCGCCCGCAGGAGGGCAATCTCCGGGGTGTCGCCTAACAGGGTAGCGATCGCGCTGGCGTGATCCGGCGAGGGCTCGAAGGCGAGATGCTCGTGCGCGTCTACCAATCCGGGCAGAACCCAGCAGTGGCTCAAGTCAAGGACTTCTCGTTCGGCTGGATCAACCACCATGTCTGAGGTGACGTCGACGATACGGCCGGCGTTCATCGCCAGGAGCAAATCGCGCCGGGGCGCTTCCCCGGTACCATCGATTAGGCCGCCAACCTTGGCGAAGTTCACGCGGCATTCCTCCGGGACAGGCGCAAGGCCTACAGCTCACGCCTGGACTGTCTGGTATTGTTTCACACCACAAGAGTGGGCGCAAGCCTGGGGAACGGCCCGGTAATCGCGTCACCGTCAGCCAACAAGACAGTCGCGCTCACACTGGGCTGGGCGGCCTCTAGACACCCGCCGCGCAGTCGCCAGGCACACTGCTCCCACTCCTGGTTAGCGGCGGTTCGTTGCCGTCGGCTAGTCGCCGTTGTTGGCTGGCTGCGGCGGAATGCGGCTGAGCAGGTCGATGGCCCGACCAACAGCCGTGCGGGCGCGGTCCGGAGGCAATGACGTCAGACACTCGTCGATGTGCAGCACGACCACTTGCTTGGCGACCTGATCAAGGGCAGCTCTCGCCGCCATCATCTGAGTCATCACGTCCTCGCAGGGTCGTTTCTCCTCGATCATCTTCTGAATGCCCTTGATCTGCCCTTCGATCCTGCGCAGTCGCTGAACCGCATCGCGGCTGGGAGAAATGTCGGACATACCCTACCCCTCTTGAGTATCCTCGCCCCGCCATTATAGGCCAATGGGCCGAACCCGTCAAAGCGGGAGGGAGGCAGAAGGCGAAGCGTGACTCGGTTCGTCCCGCCGACCGCATGTGCTATAATGCGGCGCGGTTGCGCCAAGGGGACTATTCCCTTAGACATGGCTAGGAGGGGCAGCGTGAGGGTCGATGCCACGGCTAGCCGTTGCACCGGGTGTAAGCTCTGCCAACTGGCGTGCGCGCTGCACCAGTTCGGTGAGAACAACCCCAAGAAGACGGCCATATTGATAACCAGCGATCTCCTGAACACCGGCCACTACCGGGTTGCCGTTTGCGACCAGTGTGGGCTCTGCGAGGAACTGTGCCCGGCAGGGGCGGTGAGCAAAGTGGATGGGGCCTATGTGGTCGACCCGGAAGAGTGCACGTACTGCTACATCTGCGTCAATGAGTGTCCCCAGGGCGCAATGCTGGTCCCATCCGGCAAGCACACCCCAGTCAAGTGCATTTCCTGCGGCGATTGCGTGGAGTTGTGCCCGACCTCGGCGCTGGCCATGGTGGAGTAGGAGGAACTCATAGTGAACGGATACGCCGGCAAGATACTGCGTGTCGATCTCTCCACCGGCAAGACCTGGACCGAGCCCGTGGACCCCAAACTGGCGCGCGAATACCTGGGCGGGCGCGGTTTCGCCGCGCGCCTCATCTACGACGAGGTCAAGGGAGCTGAGGCTCTGGGGCCGGACAACCGGTTGGTACTCGCGTCTGGCCCCTTCGCCGGAGTGTTCCTCCCGGCCGGCGCCAAAGCGACTTTCGCCGCCAAGTCGTCCGCCACCGGACTATACGGTGACGCCAACGTGGGCGGGCACCTCGCGGCCGAGTTGAAGTACGCCGGCTATGACGCCATTGTCTTCCAGGGCAGTGCCGACCGGCCGGTATACTTGTTCGTCGACGACGAAACGGTCCAGATCCGAGACGCCTCGCGCCTTTGGGGCAAGGGCGCGATCGAAGCGGAGGTCGCCCTGAAGGACGAGCTGGGCGAGGACTACCAGATCGCCACCATTGGCCCCGCGGGCGAGAACCTGGTCAAATACGCCTGTGTCGGTCATGACATCGGCCGCCAGGCCGGTCGAACCGGCGCCGGTGCGGTGATGGGTTCCAAGAGATTGAAGGCGATCGCCGTGCGAGGCAGCCAAACGGTGCCCGTGGCCGACATCGAGGCGCTGCGGCGCATAAGCAAAGAAATGTTCCTCAAAGTCAAGGCAGACCCGGGGCTGCAGGTCTGGCACGACTACGGCCTCGGCTCGGTCTGCAGTTGGGCGAACTCAATCGGCGCCTTCCCCACGCGCAACTTCTCCTCCGGCTACTTCGAGGGCATCGACGGCATTGACCACCACGCCATGCGGGAGCGCATCATCGTCGGCAGCAAGGCCTGTTTCGGTTGCCCCATGGCCTGTGGCAAGTTCAGCCGGGTCAAGGAGAGGGGCGTATGGGTGGAAGGCCCCGAGTACGAAACGACGGCCCTCATCGGAGGTAATTGCGCCCTCAACCGCATCGAGGACGTGGCCTATGCCAACTACGTTTGCGACGAGCTGGGTTTAGACACCATCTCTGCCGGCAACGTCATTGGCTTCGCTATGGAGTGCTTTCAGCGCGGCGTCATCGACGAGCGCACCACCGGCGGGCTAGCGGTCCGGTTCGGTGACGTCGAGGCGTTTGTTACCTTGGCGAATCGCATCGCACGCCGAGAGGGCATCGGCGACCTTCTGGCAGATGGAGTAAAGCAGACGGCGGCGGTCTGGGGCAAGGGATCAGAGTCCTACGCCATCCAGGTCAAGGGGTTGGAGTGGAGCGGCTACGAGTCGCGCGGCGCTCCCGCGATGATGCTGGCCTATATGACGGCCGACATCGGCGCTCATCATAATAGAGCCTGGGCGATAACCTACGATATCGCCCAGGGGCGGGAGAAGGTGGAAGGCAAGGCCGCCAAGGTCATCGACTTGCAGCACGTCCGGCCGCTGTTCGATTGTCTGGGGGCCTGCCGCCTGCCGTGGGTCGAAATGGGACTAGACCTCAAATACTACGCCGAGCTGTTTCCCGCGGTAACTGGCCTGGACCTGTCGTGGGAAGACCTGCTGCAGGTATCTGAGAGGGTCTACAACCTGACCCGCGCCTACGCAGTCCGCGAGGTACCGGGGTTCGGGCGTTCGCACGACTATCCACCGGAGCGCTTCATAAGCGAGCCGGTGCCTGATGGCGCCACCGCGGGTAGTCGCATCCCCCGCGACACTTTGGATGCGCTACTTGACGACTACTACGGGTTGCGCGGCTGGGACAAGACCGGGCGGCCGACGGGTGTGACGCTGCGCCGGCTCGGGCTTGGCGACGTCGCCGAGGAGTTGGCGGCCCGTGGCCTCGTCGAATAGCGTCGTAGTCAAACTGGGCGGCACGCTGGCCGAACTCGCGGGCACCAAGCAGCTGTGCGTCGAGTTGCCTGGCGAGCCCACTCTGGCCGAGGTAGCGGCACTAGTCGGCGTGGCGCCGAACCTGGTAATGCTTTATGCGGTCAATGGTACCCTACGGGCAGCTGATTACCGCCCGTCCCCCGGGGATGAGGTTCTACTCATCCCCGCGGTCGCCGGCGGCCAACTCACGGGCAGGTAGGCGCGGATGTACCCCGAACTGCTGCACATCGGCTCCTTCACCCTCCGCAGTTACAGCCTAATCACCGAAATCGGGATCATCGTCGGCGTCTATGCCGGCTACCGCGCCGCCAGGCGCCAGGGTGTCCCCGCCGACACGTTCATCGACCTCGCCATCTGGGCGGTGCTTCTGGGGATCGTGGGCTCTCGCGCCTACTACGTTGTGGTCAACTGGAACCTTGAGCATTATGCGGAGGAACCTCTGCGCGTCTTTGCCTCCTGGGAGGGGGGCCTGATCTTCCAGGGTGCCATCGTGGGGGGCATTCTGGGGTTGCTGCTGGGCATTCGGCGAACGGGCTTGCCCTTCCTGCAGGTGACGGACTGGGGTGCGCTGGGCCTCGTTCTGGGACACGCGGTTGGTCGCTGGGCCTGTTTCTTCAACGGCTGCTGCTACGGCACGACGACCGATTTGCCCTGGGGCGTGCGGTTCCCCTATCACGACCTCCCGGTGCAGCCGACGATGATCTATGAGTCGTTGGCCAATTTCGTCATCTTTGCCATCCTCTGGCAGGTAGAACAACGAAAACCCGTGCATGGCTACACGCTGTCTCTGTACATGATCCTCTACTCCACCGTCCGCTTCCTGGACGAGTTCACGCGGGGAGACCCGGCCGACATGCTCTTGAACTTGCGCCTGGCGCAAGTAGTGAGCCTGGGAACCCTCGCCCTGGGCCTAGCCCTATTTGTCTACGTCCGCCGCCAGGCGCGCGAAAGGGAGACGCGCTGGGCAGGATTGCCCGCGCCGGCCGATTCCTCCCCAGAACGGCAGTAGAGCCTACCGCACTGTTCCACAAAGGGGCTCGCTTCCACCTCGCCTTGACAGCCCACACACGGCCGGATAACATGCTCGCGCTAGTCCCTAGTGGCTAGCTCTGGCGGGCTAACCCTAACGGGTGCCTCCAGGCGGACCACGGTAGACAGGTCGATCGGACTTCCCTAGTAACTGGGAACAGGCGGCCTAATCAATCCGCACCCGCACAGAGCACGCTGCCCAGCGCGTGGTGTGCATTCAGTCGGGCGGGAAACGAGCGAGGCGGAGCTTGCTTTTCTGGCGTAAGGTTTGGGCGATCCTGTGGAAGGACATTGTCAGCGAGTGGCGCAGCAAAGACATGTCGACTTCCATGTTGGTCTTCGCTCTCATGGCAGTCGTGATCTTCAACTTCGCTTTCGAATTGCGGGTTGAAAACGTGGCCAACGTGGCGCCAGGCGTGCTCTGGGTCGCGATTTGCTTCGCCGGGGTACTAGGATTGAATCGCTCGCTGATCCTGGAGAAAGACAGGGGTTGTCTGGAGGGGTTGATGCTCTGCCCGGTGGATCGCAGCGCCATCTACCTGGGCAAGATGCTGGGCAACGTCCTCTTCATGCTGGCTATGGAGGTCGTCGTCCTGCCGGTCTTCGCGGTCTTCTTCAACCTACCGGTGTTCACACCCGACCTGTTACTGGTGGTGCTGGTCGGCACGCTCGGCTTCGCCGGTGTGGGTACTCTGTTCGCCGCCATCGCCGTCAACACCCGAGCGCGCGAAGTGATGTTGCCCGTGCTTCTGTTCCCGGTGGCGATTCCGCTGATTATCGCCGCGGTCAAGTCGACCGAGTCAATTCTCACCCCTACCGGTGTCGGCGAAGCGCCGTGGCTGGGTCTACTGGCAGCTTTCGCGGCGATCTTCCTGGTGGTGGCGACCCTGACCTTCGAGTACGTGCTGGAGGAGTAGTGCGGCTGGCCGTGTTTCGGGGCCGGCTGCTCGGCGCCCGGGCGAAGTGCCCGCGGCCGTTCACTGGCGCTGGAGGTGCGCACGCGTCATGAGTGCTCGCCGTGGCTAGCTTCCTCAGCGCCAACATGTTCTTGGTCTTCTTCATCTACGGCTTGGCGTTCTTCATCACAGGCCTGGTCGTCGCGTTGGAGTCACCTCGTTCCAGCGGCCTGCGCCTGGCCAGCAGTCTCTCCTACCTTGCCGTGTTCGGACTGCTTACCGGTCTGGGTGGCTGGATAGACATGATGCAAGCCGTCCCCGGCCTTACCCCGAGCCCCAGCACGGTGCCCTTCCATCGAATTCAACCGATCAACTGCTTTGCTTGTCACGCGGACCCCACTCTGCCCGCTGTCGGCACGGGCGGTAGTACCCTCCTAGTCGACACTTTGAAGGTAATCCTGCTGGTTGTGCCTAGCATCAGCCTGTGCTACTTCGGTGTGCGCCTTGTCGAAAGGGTTGGCGGCGACCGCCGCTTGCGCCTGCTGCCCTTGGGGTTGCTGACGCTCTGGCTCTTGACGGTCTTCGCGGTTCGGGCCTTGGTCTCCTTCACACCGGAGCAGTGGCTGATCAACGCCGGCATTCTGGCCCGCTACTTTCTACTCCTGCCGGCATCGATCCTCGCGGCGCACGGTCTGGTGAGAGAGAGGCGCCGATTGCTCAGCTTGGGAGTCCCCCAATTAGCCAGCTCTTGCTCCTGGGCGGCAGGCTTCTTCTTAGTCTCTGGCATCGCTGGCGGACTGGTCGTGCCGCCAGCCCCCTATCCGCCTGCCGATCTTCTCAACTACTCGACCTTCTTCGCCGTAACCGGCGTGCCGGTGCAGGTAGTGCGGGCCGGGGCGGCCCTCGCCATCGCGTACTTCCTCGTGCGCGTGCTCCGCGTCTTCGCTGTGGAACACGACCGGCGCCTGGAAGCAGCTGTCGGGCAGGAGATCAAGGCTCAGCAGGAGACTTTGGCCGCCCAGCGAAGCGCCAGAGAAGCGATTGAGGCGTCGAACCGCGAGCTGGAAGAAAGAGTGAGCCGGCGCACGCGGGAGCTGGAGGATCGCAATCGTGAATTGGCGGCGCTGAACGCGATCGCCGGCGCCGTCAGCCAATCCGCCAATCTCAACGAATTGCTGCGCGCTACTCTGGACAAGGTGCTCGGTCTAGTGCACGCCACGACGGGAGCCATCTACTTACTGGATGCCGAACGACAGACGCTGACGCTGGAGGTCCTCTCCGGCAACGGCCCGTGGCTGGCGGAATCCGGGGCCAAAGTGATGCTGGGCCAAGGCTGCGTTGGCACGGCCGCGGCCGAGGGCCGAACGGTGGTGCTAGCCGCGGATTCCGGCCGCACTAACGCCGACGTGCCCGGTCAGGCGGTCTGTTTTCCTCTGTTCTCCAAGGGCAAGGTGCAGGGTGTAATGGCCTTGGTGGCTGAGAGCAGCCAGGGTTTGAGCGCTCAGGAGATGGACATACTGCAAGCCATCGCCAGTGAGGTCGGCGTCGCCACCGAGAACGCCAAGCTGCTGGATCAGGTGCAGAACCTGGCGGTCTTGGAGGAACGGGACCGCATCGCCCGGGAGATGCACGACGGCCTGGCGCAGGTCCTCGGTTATCTCAACCTGCGTCTACGAGCCGCCGAGGGAATGCTGGCCCAGGGCGATGGCGTCGCCACTCGGGCCGAAATCGAGCAGGCGGCCTCGGTCACCCAGGAAGCTTACGCGGACGTGCGCGAGGCGATACTGGGGCTGCGCACTGCGGTTACACCGCAGCAGGACTTGCTGGCGACCCTGAGCGAGTACCTGCGGAAGTACCGCCAATACAGCCAGGTACCGACCGAGCTGTCCGCAGACGTGGAGGAGAAGCTGGACCTGCCTCCGGCAGCTGAGATCCAGTTGATTCGCATCATCCAGGAGGCACTCACCAACGTGCGCAAGCACGCGCGCGCCAAGCGGGCCTGGGTGCGGGTGACTAGGGTCAGCGACTCAGTCCTGGTGGAAATCGGCGACGACGGGAGGGGTTTCAACACAGTGGCCGAGGACGCGAGGGAAGGCCACTTCGGCCTGCAGACGATGAGGGAGCGCGCAGAGAGCATCGGCGGCTCATTGCAGATCGACTCTGCGCCCGGGAAGGGCTCCAGACTGTTGGTAACCATACCAATGGCATCTGAAGGAGGGCGACCGCATGGGAACAATCAGAACACTGTTGGTGGACGATCACGTTCTCTTCCGCAGGGGGCTGGCCTGTCTGCTCTCTAGCCGTGGGATTGACGTCGTGGGAGAGGCCGGCAGCGGGGCGGAAGCGCTGGAAAAGGCGCGCGAACTCATGCCCGACCTCGTCCTCATGGACATCCGAATGCCCGTAATGGATGGCTTAGCGGCGACGCGGGCCATCAAGCAAGAGATGCCCTACTTGAGGATTGTGATGCTGACGATCTCAGACGACGACGGCGACCTCTTCCAGGCCATCAAGGCCGGGGCACAGGGCTACTTGCTCAAGAACATGGAGCCCGACGAACTGTTCGACATGATCGACGGTGCCTTCCGCGGGGAAGCGCCCATCTCGCGCTCGATGGCCTCCAAGATACTCGCCGAGTTCGCCAGCCAGTCACAGCGAGATCCACTGCCAATCCCCATGCGCAGCGCCCTGACATCGCGCGAGACGGAGGTGCTGCAGCTGGTAGCCAATGGCGCCTGCAACCGCGACATCGCGGCGGCGCTCTGCATCAGCGAGAACACGGTCAAGAACCACCTGCGCAATATCCTGGAGAAACTACATCTCGACAATCGCGTGCAGGCGGTGGCTTTTGCCCTGCGCCAGGGGCTGATCCAGGATCCCAGTCGTGCCGCAGGCTAGATTGTCTCTCGCAGTATCGGATAGCGGCCTGCAGGTCAAGGCGGAGGGCCTCTTATCGGCACAAGTCCCTCGCGCCTAGTCCACCCGGCGTATGGAGATGGCACATCAGCATCATAGACAGGCCGACATGCCTAGGGTAGGATGCTGTCAGTACGCCCTGGGCGCGCGGGCGACCCGCGTTCATCGGGCCAAGTCAACGCGCGAGGGGTGATTGGGCGCGCGAACGACACCTGGGTTAGCGAGGCTGCAAGTGCGCACTCTGCTTTTTGGTCTCGGCAATTCGATCCTGAGCGATGACGCCATCGGATTGGTGGTTGCCAGACGCGTACACGAGATCCTGGGTCAGGAGCGAGCGGATCTCGTCGAGGCGTCAGTCGCCGGCATGGATGTCGTCGACCTGGTCGCGGGTTACGAGAAAGTTGTCATTATAGACGCCATAACCACCGGCGACGGAGAGGTTGGCCGGTTGTACTGGTTGGGGCCGGATGATATATTGTCAACGCCGCGCTTGGCTTCAGCCCACGACATGTCTCTGGGCGAATCGCTTGCGCTTGGCCGACGCCTCGGTCTACCGATGCCCGACGAAGTGGTCGTCTGTGCGATCGAGGTTCTCGATACGTTTACGTTTGGCGAGACCCTTAGCCCGGAGGTTGCGCGGCTCGTGCCACAGATCGTGAGTGCCATCGTCCACGCCCAGTTCGGCGATGGGCAAGCGGCAACGGCCGTGGGGAGGTCGGAATGAGACTGCGCGACCTAGTCAACCTTCTCGACGGCCAGGTGTTGACCCAAGAGAGCGACTATGACCTCGATATTGAGATCACCTCGGCCTGCGGCGCCGATCTGATGAGCGATGTGCTGGCTTTCGTCCACTCTGGCACGCTGCTGCTGACCGGTCTGACCAATCCCCAGGTAGTGCGCACGGCGGAGATCGTAGAGGTGGCAGCTATCGTTTTCGTACGCGGCAAGGTGCCGCCGCCAGAGACGGTGCAGCTAGCACGGCAGAATCACGTGCCCATAGTCCTTTCACCTCACACGCTCTTCGAGTGCTGCGGGCGCGTCTACAGCGCCGGAGTGGAGTCTTGCGACGTGCACGGCGCGGCTAGGATGGACGTGAACCGCCGTCTCTGGCAGTTCGCTCGTGGCGGCACAGTGCCCGGCTAAGGCAGCCGGTAGTCGGCGAGGACGGCGACAAAGAAGTGCGCGACACCAGGGACACTATACCGGGCGAGGACGAGTTCACTCATATCCACGAACTCGTCTATGAGTTGCGCATCGGCCAGGTGATGACTAAGAACGTCTTCACTCTCGGACCCGATAACTCCATCCGCGAAGCAAAGGAGCTCTGTCGGGTCAACCGCATCTCCGGGGTCCCCGTGCTGGAAGGGGACAAACTGGCCGGCATCATTAGCGTCGAGGACATCATCCTCGCCCTTGAGCGCAACGAAATCGACCGCCCCCTCCGAGAGCGCATGACCGGCCGCGTGGTGACAATCCGTGAAGAGGAGTCTGTCATCCAGGCAGTGCGCACATTTGCCCTACGCCGCTACGGACGCCTCCCCGTGGTCGATCAGTCGGGTCGGCTAGTGGGCATCGTCACCCGCGGCGATATCGTGCGCGGCCTGCTCAAAGCCATCGACATCGACTACCGCCGCGGCGAGCTAGATGCCTATCACCCCCAGCACGTCTTCGAAGACCTGATTTCCAACGGCACGAGCATCACCCTAGTCTACAGAATCGAGCCCAACGACCTGGCGCGAGGCGGTAACGCTTCTGGACAGATCAAGAAGGCGCTCGGCCGAATAGGCATCGACCCGCGCGTCACGCGCCGGGTCGCCATCGCCACCTACGAAGCCGAAATGAACATCATCATTCACGCCGAGACGGGGGGGCAGCTCAGAGCAGTCATCGAGCCGAAACAGATTTCGATTTGGGCCACTGACGAAGGACCGGGCATCGCCAACCTGGAGCAAGCGCTCATTCCAGGCTTCTCTACTGCCCCAGACTGGGTGCGCGAGCTCGGTTTTGGAGCGGGCATGGGGCTGAACAATATCAAGGCGTCCGCCGACTTCCTGGAGATTGACACGGCTCCCGGTCAGGGCACACGTTTACACATCGTCGTGCGTACGGAGGGACGGCCATGAATCTGCGCCAGATTGCCACCCAGATTCAACTATTGCCGGTAACCGCCGAGGAGAACCTGGAGCGAGAGGTCGCCGGCTGCTATGTGGGCGACTTGCTGAGCGCGGCAATGGCCTCGGCTCGCAAGGGAGACCTCTGGCTTACCGTGCAATCCCACGCCAACGTGGTCGCCATCGCCGTGCTACTCGACCTGGCAGGCGTCGTGATCACCGGCGGCGGGCAACCCGATCTGACGACGGCGCAAAGGGCGAACGACGAAGGGGTCGTCCTGCTCACCACGAATAGGTCGACGTACGCCGTCGCCGGCCAGCTCTGGGAGCTGGGGATAAGGGCTAGCGAGTAGGCGGCAATGAGACCATTCTTGGCTGACCTGCACGTACATACGGTCCTCTCGCCCTGCGCGGACGACCTGATGCTGCCCCGCGGCATCGTCGCGGCCGCGCTGCGACGGGACCTGTCGCTGGTCGGTATCTGCGACCACAATGCCAGCGAGAACGTGGCTGCCGTGCAGGCGGCTGCCGTGCAGACCGGCGTTTCGGTGCTGGCCGGCATGGAAGTCACATCGCGGGAGGAAGTGCACGTCCTGGCCCTCTTTCCGGATCTTGAGGTCGCGGCCGCTTGGCAGGGCTTCGTCTACGGGCACCTGCCGCTACTGCCCAATAACGAGCGCGCCTTCGGCGTGCAGCTGGTAGTCGACGAGCGAGACGAAATCGTGAGCGTCGACGAGCGGCTACTACTAACGGCTACCAACCTCACTCTGGCGGAGATCGCGGCGGAGGTCGACCGCCGCGGCGGTCTGGCCATTCCTGCCCACGTGGATAGACCGGCATTCAGTATCATCAGCCAACTGGGGTTCGTGCCACCAGACCTGGCCGTGCCGGCGCTGGAGGTTTCGGCTAGAGCCAATCCAGAGGAACCACGGGCGATCCACCCCTCCCTGGCAGGCTGGCGACTGGTACAGTCATCGGATGCGCATTTTCTCGGTCAGGTCGGCGCCGCGAGGACCCTGTTCTGGCTGGAAGAACCCACATTCGCCGAGTTGCGCCTCGCCTGTCGCGGCGAACAAGGAAGACGCATCGAGTACTGCTGGGGAAGGGGCTGACGAGGCGAGAGGCCGGCCGGGCGCCGGCAAGGACGGGCTTGCGGCGTGGCCGGCTAGGCCTGTTGGCTCAGCATCAAGGAAACTGGCAGTTGAACGCGTAGAGAGGGCGAGGTCGCCCAATAACGTCACAGGACCTGACGTGAACGAGCGCGCGGTCGCGCCCGCGGCAAGGTTGTCGCAAGTGGGCGGGCGAACGCGGCACAGCGAAGGAGGCAACATGGCTGGCGCTGACGTCGAAGCGGTGGACCTGACGCTACTACAGCAGATCCTGGCAAGACACAAAGGCAGTCGCGGCGCTCTGATCCCCATTCTCCAACAGGCTCAGGAGGCGTACGGCTTCCTGCCGAAGCAGGTGCTCGTGGCCATCGCCAGTGGGCTGGGCATGCCGCTGAGCCAAATCTATGGTGTAGTCACCTTCTACGCTCAGTTCTACCTCCATCGTCGCGGCAAGCACATTATCCGCACTTGCGATGGCACGGCCTGTCACGTGCGCGGCTCCGCCAAGATCATAGAATCAGTGGAGAAGGAGATCGGCATCAGAGCTGGGCAGACCAGTTCTGACTACGAGTTCACTTACGAAGTGGTGTACTGTCTGGGTTCGTGCGGCCTTTCACCGGTAGCGGTGATCGACGACAAGGTGGTAGGGCGCCTGACGCCAGAACGGCTAGTTAGCATGGTGCACGGTCTGCGACGACCAAGTGGCGCGGCGGCGGCTTCCTAGTGCGCGAACTGTCGCTACACATCCTGGACGTGCTCCAGAACTCTCTCGAGGCAGGGGCAAGTGCGGTCGCCCTCAGCCTAGAGGAGAGTACGACTCTGGACCAAATGGTGATCGAGGTGGCGGATAACGGCAAGGGCATGGCCCCGGAAGTCGCCCGGCGGGCGAGCGACCCGTTCTACACGTCACGCACCACGCGGCGCGTGGGCCTCGGCCTGCCGCTTCTTGCGGCCGCCTGCGAGCGAAGCGCGGGACAGCTCAAAATCGCATCGACGGTTGGCGTTGGCACCACTGTCACGGCCACTCTGCAGCTCAGCAATATCGACCGCGCGCCCTTGGGCGATATGGCCGAGACGGTCCTCAGCGTGGTTCTGCACCAGCCGCCGGTGCACCTGCACTACCGCCATCAAGTGGACGGCAGGACGTTTTCTATTGACTCAGCCGCCTTCAGGCGCGAACTCGGGGGCGTGCCGGTTTCTCACCCGTCGGTGCTGCGTTGGCTGCGCGAGTACCTGGCTGAAGGCGAGGCGAGTCTCTACGTAGAAGGAGATGGAGATGCCGAGAGTACGCAGCATGGAGGAGTTGCGGCGTCTGAAGGAAGAGGCGCAGCGCGACATTAGGGTACGATTGGATACCGGCACCAAGATCACGATAGGCATGGGTACCTGCGGCATCGCCGCGGGCGCTCGGGAGGTGATGCACGCCATCCTGGACGAACTGCAGGCGCGCGACATAGAGGCCCACGTTACCACCGTGGGCTGCATCGGCATGTGCGTGCGTGAGCCGCTGGTCGACGTGCAGCAGGCTGGCGGGCCGCGCATAACCTACGGCAACGTCAAACCAGCAATGGTGCCTCGCCTGATCGAGGAACACCTGATCAACGGCCGCATCGTCGAGGAGTGGGTGGTGGCGAAGAGCTCGGCCGCGTCGTAGGCGGCCGTACCGCGGGGCCGCGGAGCACAGCCTTCACCCTGCGTGGCTAGGAGGAGCAAGCATGGCGGAACCCTTCTACCGGGCTCACGTCCTGGTCTGTGGCGGCACCGGCTGTACCGCCTCGGAATCCAGGGATGTGTTCCAGGCCCTTGGCGTCGAGATAGCGCACGCCGGTTTGGCCGACGAAGTGCGCGTAGTGCATACCGGCTGCAGGGGCTTCTGCGCCATGGGGCCGGTGATGATCATCTACCCCGACGGCATCTTCTACTGCCAGGTGCAGGCGAGAGACGTGCCGACGATAGTCGCCGAGACCCTCACCAAAGGGCGCGTGGTGGAGCGTCTCACCTACAGAGAGCCGACTACCGCCAAGGCCCTGCCTTTCTACAACGACATCCCCTTCTACGGCAAGCAGCTGCGTATCGCCTTGCGCAACTGCGGCACGATCAACCCGGAAGTCATAGAGGAATACATCGCGCGGGATGGTTACACGGCGCTTGCCAGAGTGCTCAGCGAGATGACGCCCGGCGAGATCATCGCTTCCGTCAAAGCCGCGGGGTTGCGCGGCCGCGGCGGGGCGGGCTTCCTCACCGGCCTCAAATGGGAGCTCTGCCAGAAGGTTCCCAGCGATACGAAGTACCTGATCTGCAATGCGGACGAGGGCGACCCGGGGGCCTTCATGGATCGCTCGATCCTGGAGGGCGACCCGCATAGCGTTCTCGAAGGCATGCTGATCGCGGGCTACGCCATCGGCGCCACCGAAGGCTACATCTATTGCCGAGCCGAATACCCGCTGGCGATTCAACGACTAGAGATCGCCATCCAACAGGGGCACGACTACGGCTTCCTGGGCGAGAACATCCTGGGCAGCGACTTCAGCTTCGACCTTCACGTGAAGCAAGGGGCGGGCGCTTTTGTCTGCGGCGAAGAAACGGCGCTGATCGCCTCCGTCGAGGGCCGGCGCGGCGAGCCGCGGCCCCGGCCTCCTTTCCCAGCTGCGTCCGGCCTTTGGGGCAAACCCACGAATATCAACAACGTCGAGACCTGGGCCAATGTGCCGCCGATTATCCTGCGAGGCCACGAGTGGTTCGCCAGCATCGGCACCGAGCGGAGCAAAGGCACCAAAGTCTTCGCCCTGACCGGCAAGATCAACAACACGGGCCTGGTCGAGGTGCCAATGGGCATCACGGTGGGCGATATTGTCTTCGACATAGGTGGCGGCATTCCACGCAAGAAGCGCTTCAAGGCGGTGCAGACCGGCGGTCCACTGGGCGGCTGCCTTCCGGCAGAACACCTCAACACGCCGGTCGACTACGACTCGCTCACCGCCGCGGGGGCAACCATGGGCTCGGGTGGCATGATCGTCGTCGACGAAGACACCTGCATGGTCGAGCTCTCCAAGTTCTTCCTCACGTTCGCCACTGCCGAGTCCTGCGGCCAGTGCACCCCCTGTCGCGTCGGGGGCAAGGAGCTGTTGCAGATCCTGACCCGCATTACAGAGGGCAACGGCACACTGGAGGACCTTGACCAAATCGACGACATCGCCAAGGTGATGGCCGACGGTTCGCTCTGCGCTCTCGGCAAGCTTACACCGAGCCCCGTTCTGAGCACCCTGCGCTACTTCAAGGATGAGTATCTGGCCCACATCCTGGACAAACGCTGCCCGGCCGGCACCTGCAAAGCGCTGGTGCGAGCTAAATGCGTTAGCGCCTGCCCCGCGGGGGTCGATACGCCGGCTTACGTGGCGCTCGTCGGCCAGGGCGAGACCCAGCGCGCCCTCGAGATCCACCGCGAGCGCAACCCATTCGCCATGATCTGCGGGCGGGTCTGCCCTGCCTTCTGCGAGCGGCGCTGCCGCCGGGGAGAGGTGGACGAGGCGGTCTCCATTCGTCTGATCAAGCGCTATATGGGCGACGCCGAAATGGAGCAGCCCTGGACACCGCCGCCGCTGGAGGGACCCAAACTCGAGAAGGTAGCCGTGGTCGGGTCAGGCCCCGCCGGCCTGACGGCGGCCCTACGGCTGGCTCAACTGGGCTACAGGGTCAAGGTCTTCGAGGCTCTGCCGGTGCCCGGCGGCATGTTGGCGGTGGGCATCCCCGCCTACCGTCTGCCCAAGGAAATCCTCAAGGCTGAGGTAGACAACATCCGGCGGGCGGGAGTGGACATCGAGTGCAACAAGGCGCTTGGCCGCGATTTCACCGTGGCCGGCCTGAATGAACAGGGCTACGCGGCCGTGGTGCTGGCCATCGGCGCCCACAAGAGCCGGAAGCTGGGGCTGGCCGGTGAAGAGAAGCAGGGTTTCCTCGCGGGGACCGACTTCCTGCGGGAGATCGCGCTGGGAGGACGCCCCGACGTGGCCGGGAAACGAGTTGCCGTCGTCGGCGGCGGCGATGTCGCAATCGACGTCGCCCGTTCGGCCTGGCGCCTGGGCGCGAGCGAGGTGCACGTGGTGTACCGCCGTACGCGCGAGGACATGCCCGCTTACGCGGAGGAGATTGCCGCGGCCGAAGCGGAAGGCACCCGATTCCACGTGCTGGTGAACCCCACTGCCGTGCTGGGCAATGGCAAGGTGGAGGGTCTGCTGCTGCAGCGCCAGGCGCTGGGGGAGTTCGACGTTGGCGCTCGCCGCAAGCCGGTGCCAATGCCCGGCAGCGAGTATCCACTGGCCTGCGACGTCGTTATCCCGGCCATTGGTCAGGTGAGCGACGTTTCTTGCCTGGCAGACGAGCAGACGATCCAAACGACGCGCGGGGGCACGCTGGTGGTTGGCCACAACCTGGCCACGACCCTGCCGGGCGTCTTCGCCGCCGGGGACGCCGTCTCAGGGCCAGCGACGGTCGTGCAGGCGGTCGCCCAGGGTAACGAGGCGGCGATCGCGGTATACAACTACCTCACCGGTCAGAGCGTGACGGCCGCCGAGAAACTGGGCGGCTACCACCACGTCGACCTGACCTACGATGTGACGCTATACGCGGAGGCCAAACGAGTCGAGAATGCGGAGTTGCCGCCGGAGCTGCGCCGGGGCAACTTCGCGGAGATCGAGCTCGGCTTGCCGGCAGCGGCGGCGCGCGAGGAATCGCATCGCTGCCTGCATTGCGACCTAGAGTAGCGCGAGGGGAGGTGAGAAGACCATGGAAGAGATCACCCTCACCATAGACGGCAGCGAGGCCAGAGGGCGACGAGGCGATACGATCCTCAACGTGTGCGAACGCAACGGCATCGACGTACCGACGCTGTGCCACTTCCCGGGGCTGGGGGACATCGGCGCTTGCCGGCTATGCCTGGTGGAGATCGTAGGCGCACGCGGCCTCACCACCGCCTGCACGACGCCTGCCTCCACCGGTATGGTGGTCAAGACCAATACTCCGGCGATCAACGCCCTACGCCGGGCAACGATCGAACTGCTCTTTGCCGAACGCAATCACCAGTGCCCCTATTGCGAAATGAGCTCCGACTGCGAGCTGCAGAAACTTGGCTACCGTTTCGGCATCGACACAGTGCGCTACGCGGCGATGAATCCCAAGCTGAATGTGGACGCGTCCAGCCCGTACTTCGTGCTTGACCACGATCGTTGTGTTCTCTGCCGGCGTTGCGTGCGTACCTGCGCCGAGATTGCCGGCATTAGCGCCATTGGCTTCAAGGACCGCGGCGCAAAGACCCTCGTCGCCTTCGATCTGGACGCGCAAGCGGCCGATTCGTCCTGCGAGGCTTGCGGCACGTGCGTGCAGGTGTGTCCTACGGGCGCCCTCTTCGACAAACGCAGCGCCTACAAAGGTCACCTGGCGGACTGCGCTCGTGTTGCCACCAGTTGCCAGCAGTGCTCCCTGGGCTGTGCTACACAGGGCGTGTCCAGAGGCCGAACGGTGCTGCGCGTGGATGGCGATTTCAACGGGGCGCCGAACTACGGCCTACTCTGCGCCAAGGGCCGCTATGAGGCCCTGCGTCCGGCAGGCACTAGGTACAGCGCGCCCCTGATCCGCCAGAACGGCGAACTGCACGAGGCCAGCTGGGAGGCAGCGCTCGACCTGGTCGCGGCCAAACTCAAGGAAGCCAAGCAGGAAGTCGGTTCGAAGTCGGTGGTCGGTCTGGCCACACCCTGGGCGAGCAACGAAATGCTCTACCTCATGGACTGGATTTTCCGGGCCGGCTTCGGGGTGGTGTTCGCGGTGGCCGGTGCCGACGAGGCGCTGAACCGAGCCGCGGCAGTGCAAACGGTTACCGGGGGCAGCGCAGCGGCGGAAGCCGACTTCGACGCCGTGCGGCGCGCCGACTTCGTGCTCTTGCTGGGTGCGGACCCGGCGAAGACGCACCCCGTGCTAGCCGGCCTGCTGCGCCGCCGCGTTAATCGCGGTGACGCCCGCTTGGCCATCGTCGGCGCCGCCGGTAACGCGTTGGGCCGGCTGGCCTGCCTGTACTTGGCACCGCGGCCGGGCAGCGAAGGGGTCATCGTCAACGGTTTCCTGAAGTCGATATTGGCGGAGGGCTTGGCTCACAGCCATTTGCCCCCCAAACTGGCGGGACAGTTGGCGCCGTATACGCCGGAAGCGGTCGCCGCCATCACCGGACTAGCCGCAGGGGAAATTGGTTTGCTGGCGCGCAACCTGGCCAGCGCCAGGAGGCCGCTCGTCATTTACGGCGGCCCCTATCTCGCCAGCGCCGAGCTGGCCAGCTCGGCCGTCAGCCTTGGCCTGGTCGCCGGTGGCATCGACGGCCGGAGGGTGCCGGCCCTCGGTCTGTCACTGGCCCCCAACGGCACCGCGGCCGCCCACTTGGCGGACGGCCACGGCCTGTACGCTTTGGCCAACGCCGCCGCGGTCTTCGCCGCACTAGGCGACGGGCCGGATGGCCAAGTCGTCAACAGCCTAAGGGTAACCGAGTTTCTCGCGGTCATGGCCGCCTATCCCTCGCCACTGAGCGGACGCGCCGACGTTATCTTGCCGGCCCCCACCTGGGCAGAGCGGCACGGCACTTTTCTGGCCGGTGACGGCAACCGGCGTGATGTGGCTAGTCTGATCCCTGGCCCGGCCGGAATGCCGTCAGAGATGGAAACGCTGGCGGCGCTGGGGGCTAGGCTGGGCGCGGCCGCCAGCTTCGCGGATGAGTATCTAGCCGCCAAAGTGGAGCTGGCTTTGGCATTACCGGGCGCTGACCCACTGCGCGCGGCGCCTGTCTTCGTCGACTACCTGTAGGAGCTGCACAATGGCTAAGGTCAAGATCGCCTCCGAGTGGCTTACCGGTTGCGCTGGCTGCCACATGTCGCTACTCGACCTTGACGAGCGCCTGGTCCGGCTCGCCGAGGCAATCGAGATCACCTCCAGCCCAATCACGGACCTCAAGCATACCCACGACGTTGTCGTGGGCATCCTCGAAGGGTGCGTGGCCAACAGCGCCAACGTGGATGTCGCCAAGCAGATGCGCCAGAACTGCCAGATACTGGTCGCTCTGGGCGACTGCGCCTGCCTGGGAGGCGTGCCAACTATGCGCAATCCCCTCAGTTGCGAGGAGGTGTTGCGGCGCGCCTACGTTGAGACCGAGAGCACCGTCGACGGGGCGATCCCTGACGACGACGAGTTGGCTTGTCTGCTGAGCCAGGTGCGGCCGGTGCACGAGGTAGTGAAGGTGGACGTCAGCCTGCCCGGCTGCCCACCGTCAGCCGATGCCATCTACTTCGCCCTGAGCGAGTTGCTTGCCGGCCGCATCCCCGTGATCGCGGGAGATAACCTGCGCTACGACTGAGGGAGGTGCACACGTGGGCAGCAAGATAACCATCGAACCGGTCACTCGTATCGAGGGCCACGCCAAGGTAACGATCCACGTCGACGACGCGGGCAAGGTGACCCAGGCGCGGATGCACGTCAACGAGTTTCGCGGCTTCGAGAAGTTCTGCGAGGGCCGCATGTTCTTCGAGATGCCGCAGATTACGCCGCGCATTTGCGGCATTTGCCCCGTCAGTCACCACCTCACCGCGGCTAAGGCCTGCGACGCCGTGCTCGGCGTCACCATTCCCCGGCCGGCGGCCCTCATTCGCGAACTCATGCACATGGGCCAGTATATTCAGTCACATTCGATGCACTTCTTCCACCTGGCGGGCCCCGACCTGGTGTTCGGCTTCGACGCCCCGCCCGAGCAGCGCAACGTCCTGGGCATCGTCCAGGCCAACCCCGAGCTGGCGATGAAAGCGGTGTGGCTGCGCAAGTTCGGCCAGGAGATCATCGCCAAGACGGCCGGTCGCCGCATCCACGGTAACGGGGCCGTGCCGGGTGGCGTCAACAAGGTCATCACTCCGAGCGAGCGAGAGGAGATGCTGAAGGGGATCCCGACCGCCCTCTCGCACCTTTCCGAGGGCATCGCTATCATCCGTGCCTGGGCAGAGGCCAACCAGAGCACGGTCGAGGAGTTCGCCAACTTCGACTCTGGCTACCTGGGGCTGGTACAGCCGGACGGCGCGCTGGAGTTGTACGACGGCAGGCTACGCCTGGTTGGCAAGAAGGGCGAGGTTCTGGAAGAACAGCGAGACCCGGCCGACTACCTGTCGTTCATTGGCGAGAAAGTCGAACCATGGTCGTACCTGAAGTTTCCCTTCTACAAGGCGCTCGGTTACCCGGAGGGCTCCTACCGGGTAGGGCCGCTGGCGAGGCTCAACGTGGCCAGCAGAATCACCACCCCCCAGGCGCATCAGGAATGGGAGCGCTACCGCTCCGTGAAGCACGGCGAGCCTATCACGGGCTCGCTCTACTACCATTACGCCCGCCTAATCGAGGCTGTCTACGCGGTCGAGCGAGCGGAGCAAATCCTGGCGGACCCGGATATCCTCTCCAACGACTTACTGGCGGAGTCAGACCACTACAACGAACAGGGGGTTGGCTGCATAGAGGCGCCGCGCGGCACCCTGCTGCACCATTACTGGGTGGACAGGGACGGCAAGCTAACTGGGGTGAACCTCATCGTCGCCACCGGGCACAACAATATCTCGATGAACAGGGCCGTGCAGTCGGTCGCCGAGCGTTATGTCGATGGCTCACACCTGACTGAGGGTATGCTCAACCGGGTAGAAGCGGCCATTCGCTGCTATGACCCCTGTCTCTCTTGCTCGACCCACGCCATCGGCCGCATGCCGCTGGCCGTCGAACTGCACGGTCCAAACGGCCTGTTGCAGAGGGTGGAGCGCTAGTCGCCCCGACCAGCCAGGGATTACCGAGGGCAGGCCCATCGCGAGCCTGCCCTCATTCATTCCCAAGCTCAGGTGGCGCGAAGACCCGAGCGATGCCGCGCCGGGTCACCGGCCGTCCGTTGGCTCCGTCAACGCCCCTCGCTCGCGCAAGTACGCCACTTCGCCGCGCACCTGAGCAAGCGCCTCCGGCGTGGCTGATGGCGATTGGTCTTCCTCTCGCCATTGTCGCATCCTGCCAAGCGCAGCCGGCGGCGCTCCCGCTATTGCCGCGAGGAACACCGCCCAACAGCGGGCCACTGACTCCGGTTTGTAGCCGCCGCCCGCGACGAGCACTAACCGGCCGGCGCACAGTTCGTGCGCCAGGCTGTGGACGGCGTCTCCCAGCCTGGCGTAGGCAGCCAGACTGAGCCCCAGCCGCACCAGCGTGTCGCCGTGGTGACCGTCCGCGCCGGCTTGGACGAAGAGCAGTTCCGGATGGAAAGCCTGCAGGCGGGGCAGCGCGGCCTCGCCCAGCGCCACGAAGAAGGCCCCGTCGCCAGCCGCCTTGGGCAGGGGCAGGTTAAGATTGTAGCCCTCGCCTGCCCCCCGCCCTGTTTCCTCCAGAGTACCAGACCGCGGGTAGAAGCGGCCGTCGTAACGATGCAAAGAGACGGTCAACGCTGGCTCATCGTAGAAGACGCTCTCCGTGCCGTCGCCGTGGTGCCCATCGCAGTCAAGTATGGCGATGCGTCGCACGCCATACTCTTTCTGCAGCACTCTCACCGCCACGGCTACGTCGTTGAAGACGCAGAACCCGCCCGCGCGGTCGCGACGGGCGTGGTGCAGACCGCCGCCGGGGTTGAAGGCGTGTTGCACGGAGCCGTTGGCGACGAGCCGCGCCGCCAGCAGCGTTCCCCCGACCGCCAGGCGAGCCCGTCTCAGGACTCCGCGGTAGGCGGGTGTATCGCCGTAGTCGAGATAGCCGCTCCCCGCCTCGTCCATGCGCTTGACGAAGTCAATGTACGCTTGGTCGTGCACCAGCAGGAGGTCGTCGTCGCCCGCGGGCTCCTGGCGGTACGTCCGCAGATAGTCCGGGAAGAAACCAAGCTCTGCCAGCGTCTCCCTGGCCAGGGCGTAGCGCCGCCAGGGGTCGCGCAAGCGCGAGAAACCGCGCCCTTCGTAGACTTCGTGATGGACGTAGGCGGTCGGCCTAGTCACCCGCGACTCCCTGCCCGTTCGACCTGGCTTGTGTCGTCCGTCCGGCTGCTGCTATAATCGGCCCCACTTCACCAACGGAGCCACGGTCTTTGACAGGCACTTTGCTCAACACTATCGTAGTTATCCTAGCCGGTATCGCCGGCGCCCTCATCGGCAACCGTCTTCCCGCCAAAATCCGAGAGACCGGCATGCACGGGATCGGCCTGACGACTCTACTGATTGGCCTGCAAATGGCCCTTGGCGCCCGCAACCTCCTCGTCGTCCTGGGCAGCCTGGTCGTGGGGGGCGCGGTCGGCGAGATTCTCGGCATCGAGACCGGGCTAGAGAGACTGGGCCGTTGGGTCGAGAACCGGTTGGCCGAACGTTCGCCGGCGGCCGCAAGCGGCGAGCGGAAGCGCGGCACGTTCGCCCGCGCTTTCGTCACCGCCAGCCTGGTATTCTGCGTGGGCCCGATGGCGATCACGGGCGCCATTCAGGATGGACTGACCGGCAACTATGACACCCTCGCCGTGAAATCCCTGCTCGACGGGATTACCGGCCTGGCCTTCGCCTCCACCATGGGCATCGGTGTTGCCTTCTCGAGCGGCGTCGTCCTCGTCTACCAAGGCGCGCTGACTCTGGCGGCGGCCTGGCTGCGCGATCTTCTCACCGAGGCCGTGCGGGCCGAAATGGTGGCTACCGGCGGGCTCCTCATCGTCGGCATAGGCCTGAATCTGCTCAATTTGATGCGGATTCGCGTCAGCAACCTGTTGCCGGCGTTGCTGCTGGCGCCACTGGTCACCGGCCTGCTGGCCAACCTGGCCCCCTAGCCAGCCGGGCGCCCCGCCATTCTAGCCGGAGCTTCCGGCTCGGTCAAACGGGCTTGTCCCAAGAGCCCGCTGTGCTATAATTCCTCTCGACCGAGGTTGGCTCGGCTCGCCGCCGGGTTGGGCCCGGGCTTCGCCAAGGAGAGGACAAGATGCAGGAACAACCGGTCTCGGGCACGAAGGCAGCTGCCGCTTGCCACTGCCCCTACTGCGAGTCGGCCGTGGCAGCGGCCAGTCCCATCTGTAAGGTCTGCGGGCTGGAGCTCGTGCGCTGCCCGAACTGCGGATGCGTCGCCGCCACGGGCGACACGGTATGCCGCAGCTGCGGCCAGGCGCTGTAGCAGGAGAATAGTGCTCCACGGTCCGCCGGCGTAGACGGAGTCTACGCCGGCGGCGCTTTTTCTCTAGGCGGCGCGCGACTGCTCCCGGTTTCCCCGACCGCTGAGCAGGTCGCGAGCGACTGCGGCGTCGTCGAACGGCACGAGCAGCTGTCCGACTGGCTGGTAGAGTTCGTGGCCGCGCCCGGCGAGCAGCACGGCATTACCCGGGCGGGCCAGGGCCAGGGCTGCCGCGATGGCCTCCCCGCGGTCGCCCAGGTTCAGGTAGTGCCGGCCACGCTGGAGAGCGCTGTCCCGCAGACCAAGCTCGATCGCGGCACGAATGGCTGCCGGGTCCTCTTCATAGCTGACCCTGCTCGTCGTCGGCGTTGACCACCGCGAACTTGGGCAGGCCTTTATCCACGCTGCTTCCCAGCAGGCGAAAGAGGCGCGCCTTGTCGTCACGGTATTGCGCCAGGGTGCGGTGGAAGTCGAGGTGCTCGGGGGATAAGTTGGTGAAGACGCCGACGTCAAACTCGCAGTCCGCACCCGCTGCGGAGCGAGAGAGTGCGAGCTAGCCTCGACGACGGCAAACCGCAGACCTGCCTGCACCATCTCCGCCAGAGAGGCCTGCACCTGTGGCGCTTGTGGGGTGGTGTGGTGACTGTCATTGCGCCTGCTGCTACGTCCGACGGCTACGTCGACGGTCGAGAGGCGCCCAGCCGGTATGCCGGCGGCTGCCAAGATGGCCGAGAGAACGTAGGCGGTGGTCGTCTTGCCGTTCGTACCGGTGATGCCGATGGTGCCCAGGCGCCGCGCGGGGAAGTCGTGAAAAGCGGCCGATAACCTGGAGAGCGCCAAGTTGGCATCCTCCACGACTACGTAGGGGGCCGTGAGCCGGGGCGGCGGTGTGGCCAGTTGGCTGACGACGGCCGAGGCCCTGCGACGGGGGGGCCTCGGCCAAGAAAGTGTTGCCGTCCTGGCGCTGGCCGGGCAGGGCTACGAACAGGTTACCCTGCGTCACGCGCCGACTGTCGAAGGCGATCCCGGTGACGCCCACCGAGGCATCCCCGAACAGGGTCGAAGGCGTAACAGCCTCCAGCAACTCGCCCAGCTTCTTAATTTGTCACGACGCTCCCTACCGGGGAGCTTGCTCGGTACGCCCTAGGCCGGTGGCTTATGGCAGCTCAGGCACATGCTGGCGTTGTAGCTCGCATGGCTGGCGGGCATTCCCGGCGCGGCTCCGCCTGATCCACCCACGGCGTGGCAACCGGTGTTAGTGCAGTTCTCGAAACCCGCCACCGGGTGCCCCATCGTCGGCGGCGTGGCCGCGGCCGGCGGCTTGGTTGCCTGTGGGGCCGTGGTTGCGACGGGGGCCGTGGTCGGGGCAGTCGTGGCGGCCGGCTTAGTCGGCGCCAGCGTGGCCGTCGGAACGGCCGTCACGGTCGCGGCCGCTGCCTTTGTCGCGGTCGGAGCAGTAGTCGCCACCGTCGGCGCGGTCGTAGCCGCCACCGTCGGAGCAGTCGTCGGGGGCACGGTAGCCGCCGGGGCAACTGTCGCCGCCGGCTTGGTCGTAGCCGTCGTCGGGGTCGCCGCCGGAGTGGCGGCTGGTGACTGGCAAGCAGTCAGCAGGCCCAGGCCCAGCGTGAGAACCACTGCCAGGCCAACGATTGGCGATGATAACCGAGTAGAGCCCAAGTGTCACGATCTTCCTTAGGACTGGTAGTCTGCCCGCGCGCCCAGGGACGATCCCTCGCCGGCAGCCCAAGTTTCAACTAAGCTCTGCCTGATGAGAGCTAGCCAGATATGAGTATCCCACACACTAGGCGCCTAGTCAATAGTGGCTAGGGCTCTAGGCGGTAAGTATCAGTCCAAAGGAGCTACACTTGCCGATAGCACCATCGCCATCGCAGGCGGCTGGCCCTTTCGGGATGACAGACAGCCTAAGGTCGGGATGGGGTACGGCTTATGTGCGGTAAGCGGGGTGCACGAAGCGTGCCAGGAGCGAGCCTGCCGCCGGCAGTCGTCTGGGCTGGCCATCGCCACAGCGGCGGATTAGAAAAACGGCGGCCGAATTGGCCGCCGCTAGGGTCGGGGAGAGCCGATTCGAACGGCCGACCTCCTGGCCCCCATCCAGGTGCGCTACCAAGCTGCGCTACTCCCCGAAGTCGTCCGATTATAGCACGGCGAGACTCGCGGACGCAACCTGCAATGGTGGGCGCCAGGCGGCAGAGTCCCTTGTATGCCACTAGACCACCGCTATACAATGAAGCCGCACGGCTTGGCGACGGCTAGATCACTCGGCGGCAGGGGGAGGCCAAGGCTCAACAATGCGGACTTCGGTCAGCGTTCCTGGCAGGACCACCGTCCATGCCCTTCCCTTGCTGCTCTACACCGGCTCGGTTGTCATCCTGAGCCTCGCCCTCGCCGGTCAGCCTCCGTTCCTGTACAACTGGGAGGAGTACACGGTCTGGAAGCTGATGCCGGGGTTGGCCGACCCGGCGCGGGCGCTGCTCGCGTCGCTGCGTTTGAACGACGGACTGATGACCAACAGCGGGGAAACGCCGGTGGTGCTGGCGCCGCTGCTGTTGCTGACGTCCTTGTTCGGGCCGGACCTCTTGACCCTCCGCGTCTTCCCGGTAGCCTTCACTTCCCTGGCGGTGCCGCTCGTCTATCTGGTTGGCCTAGAGGTGTACGACCGCCAAACCGCCCTTCTGGCCGCCGCCTTCACGGCCACCTCGGCCTGCTTCGCGCTGTACGCCCGCACCGCGACCAACGTCGGCATCTCTCTGGTGCCCGCCTTGCTGACCCTCTGGCTGTGGCTACGCTGGCAGCGCCGGCCTAGCCCCGAAATTGCCTTCCTTCTGGGCCTCCTCTTCGTCGCCGAGGCCTACTTTTACGCCACGACCAGGTTTCTTGTCCTCTTGGCAGTGCCACTGGTTGCGGTCACGCTCTGGCGCCAGCGACCGGCCAGTGCCTTGACCCAGGCTGGTCTCGTCTTCCTGCCGCTCGTCCTATTCCTGGCCTGGCAGCGTCCGGCCGCGCCACCCGTTCTGGGTAGCCTGCTCTCCTACTACAACGGCCGCGGCGAGCAGATAGTCACCATGTACGCCCAGGCCGGCGACGCAGGCGCGGTCGCTGGCGCGCCGCCTAGCCTCGCCGCTTGGCTTCCCGAAAGCGTCGACCCGCGGTTGAAGGCAACGCTCGCCTTACTCGCCGGCAACGCGGAGCACATGACCAACCTCTTCCTGAGCTACGACACCACCTCGTCGTTCACGGACTTCTGGAACTCCAAGGGCCGCCTGTACCACCCCTTCCTGATGCCTTTCTTCCTAGCCGGCCTGGCCCTGGCCCTGCGGGGCTGGCGAAAGAGGGGGAATGCGACGGTGCTCCTTGTTCTTTTCGGCGTCAGCCTGCCCATCCTGCTGACCAGCAACGTGCATGCCGGTCGACTGCTACTCGCCCTACCGCCCATTCTTCTCCTAGCGGCGAGGGGTTGGACGGCGACCATGGCGGACCTAGACTCCGGCTGGCGGCAGCCTGGCTGGGTCAAACTCGGCTGGCTCGTGTCGCTGGGCACGGTCCTTCTGGCCATAGGATGGGGGATCCTCCGTCCGGGAAGCTGGTGGCCGGCGGCACCGGTATTCGTCGTCGCACTGACAATGGCACTGGTACTGCTGCCGGGCCTTGTGCGCCGGCAGGTGGCGACCGGAGCTACCGCCCTCGCAGTGCTGGCCATTCTCGCCGCCGGGGCCTGGCAGGAGTACACGTTTCCGCCGCCACCCCACTACGTCTACGAGTTGGCCGCTCAGCTGCGC
This sequence comes from Chloroflexota bacterium, assembly GCA_023473795.1. Taxonomy (GTDB): domain Bacteria; phylum Chloroflexota; class UBA6077; order FW602-bin22; family JAMCYS01; genus JAMCYS01. Next base: position 68,715 of record JAMCYS010000023.1, read on the forward strand.
GGCCTGCCCGGCGACGGCCCCGTGCTGCTTGTCTCTCGGCGCAGCGATAGCGCACTCGGGGAGATGGAGGCCAGTTCCCTGGCATTCTACCTGCGGCATGACTACAGCGTACAGCCCGGTGTGCCGGCCGACTGGAGTACCCGGGCGTCTCAACGATTGTTGTACGATGTGGCCGGCTACGCGCAAAGGCCTGAGGTAGTGCCCACCGCCCTACCACCAAACGTAACCCTGGCGGTGGACCGCGAGGTAGGGCAGGAGGCGGTCGACAGGCTGACTCGCCAGTTCGGCCAGAGGTTGGTGCTGGTGCCATAAGGGGGCGCAACTTGGCGCGCGACATCGTCGTGGAGCGGCTGCACGCTTCGCCGGTCGCTGAGCAGAAGGTCGAAATCGTCGAGCGCAAGGGTCTCGGGCATCCGGACTCGATCTGCGACGGCATAATGGAGGACGTCGCGCAGGCCCTGGTGCGAGAGTATCTTGCCCGCTTTGGCACCGTGCTGCACTTCAACCTCGACAAGGGGATGTTGGTGGCAGGCCGGCCGAGCTTGACACTCACCCGCCGGGAACCTTATATTGGCCGCCTGTTTGCCACCTGAGCTAGCTAGCGGATAGCGCTTTTCGAGTTAGGAGTGACTGGCGCACCATGCCTCGTCTGATCGCCCTCGTGGCGCTGGCAATAGGGCTGTGCAGCTTTGGCTTTGGGCCACCGGCCATCGCCGACACCGATGCCCAGCAAGTGCCGCTCTATCCCTCGCAGGTCACCGCCATGCCCGCGGTCCGGCCACCGGCAGTGGAGGGTGAAGCCTGGGCCCTGATCGATGCCAGCAGCGGGGAGATGGTCGCCGGCGTCAACGCCCACGAGCGGCTGCGTCCGGCCAGCACCACCAAGATCGCGACCGCCATTGTGGCCCTCGAACAGGGCCGCCTGGACGACGTCGTGCGCGTTGACGTGGACAGCCGCCAGATGGCCGACGATTCCGTTATGGGGCTGGTACCCGGTGAGGTTCTGACTCTCCGGGACTTGCTGTACGGGCTGATGCTGCCCTCTGGTAACGACGCCGCCCTGGCCATTGCCAGACACGTCGGCGGCAGCGAGCAGCGCTTTGTGGCATTGATGAACGCCAAAGCGGCTGAGCTGGGCCTACGCGACACTCACTTCGTCAATCCGCACGGGCGGGATGCCGACGATCACTACGTTAGCGCCTACGACCTAGCCCGGCTTGGCCGCTACGCCATGCAGAACCCCGAGTTCGTCGCTATCGTCACGGCCCGCACCTACAAGGCGGAAGGCGCCATCAAAACCTACGAACTGCAGAACCACAATCCCCTATTCGACCGCTACGAAGGCGTCGACGGCATCAAGACGGGCTACGACGATGCCGCCGGCCAGACCTACGTCGCCTCGGCAACGCGCGCCGGCCATCGAGTCGTGCTGTCGCTGCTGCGCAGCCCCGACCGCCTGGCCGACGCCGTCCCGCTACTCGATTACTTCTTCGAGACCTATGTTTGGCGCACGGTCGACTTGCCTGCGAACGCTGCCTATTCTCTCTCCGGGCCCGACGGCAAGGCGCAGGTGTTGCGCTTGCGGTCGGCGCAGGAGGTTTGTGTGCCGACATGGCAGCTCCCCCTTCTGCGCCTGCAAGTCTGGCTGGACGACGCCGCCCTGCGGCAGCCAGCCGCCGACAATCCCCGTCTCGGCTTCGCCGGTCTGTACCTGGGCACAAGGCTGTTGGCCGAGGTGCCGGTGTATGGCCACTGAACCGATACGACTGCAGAAGCTATTAGCCCAGGCCGGGGTGGCTTCGCGGCGCGCGGCGGAGGAATTGATCCGCCAGGGTCGCGTCACTGTCAACAACATCGTGGTTACCAAACTGGGCAAGAAGGTTCTGCCTGGCATCGACAGCGTTGCGGTGGATGGTCGCGAAGTCGGCGCGCCCGAGCATCTGGTATACTTCGCCCTGAACAAGCCGGCCGGCTACGTCAGCACGGTCAAAGACGCGCACGCGCGGCGAACGGTGTTGGACTTGGTGCCTGCCACGGCCAGGCTGTATCCGGTGGGACGGTTGGACGCCGATAGCGAGGGCCTCTTGCTCTTGACCAACGACGGGGCCTTGGCTTTCGCCGTCACTCACCCCAGCCACGAGCTGGAGAAGGAATATCGGGTCCTTGTCGCCGGCGTGCCCGACACCTCGGCGTTGCGCCAACTACGCCAGGGGGTGAGCTTGGAGGGGCGCCCCACGGCTCCCGCCCAGGTGGAGGTGGTGGGTCAGGAGCCAGACGGCACCTGGCTGCGAGTGGTCCTGCACGAAGGACGGAAGCGGCAGGTGCGGCGCATGGCTGAAGAGGTGGGCCATCCGGTGCGCTATTTGCAGCGGGTGCGCATTGGCCCGGTCCGCCTTGGCCGGTTAGGGCTGGGCCAGTACCGCGAGTTGACGCCTCAGGAAGTTGGAGCGCTGAAGGGAGAGAATGGGTCAGGCGTCAGTAGTAGCCATTGACGGTCCGGCAGGATCAGGCAAGAGCACTCTCGGTCGCGCCCTGGCTGCCCGCCTGGGCTACCTGTACTTCGATACCGGCGTTCTTTACCGGGCGGTTACCTGGCTGGCTCTCCAGACCGGCGTTGACCCCGCCGACGAAGGAGCCGTCGTCGCTCTGGTGGAGCGGGCTCGCCCCGACGTCTCGCGGGCCACGCGCAAGGACGGCAGGCTTTACACCGTAACCATCGACGGGCGTGACGTCACATGGGACATTAGAGAGCTGGCGGTCGATGCCAGCGTATCCGTCGTCTCGGCTCACGCGCGTCTCCGCCAGGCGCTGCTGGGGGTGCAACGTGCCATCGCCGCCCGCGGCCGCGTGGTGCTGGTCGGCCGCGATATCGGCACCGTGGTCGCGCCGGAAGCCGACGTCAAGATCTATCTCGACGCCTCTCCGGCAGTGCGGGCCGAGCGGCGTTATCGCGAACTGCTCGCCCGCGGCGTCATTACCAGCCTGGCGGAAGTGCAGGCGGAGATGCGGCGCCGTGACGAGATTGACTCCGGCCGGGCGGCGGCGCCCCTCGCGCCAGCGCCCGATGCCATCGTAATCAGCAGTGATTGTCTCTCGGTTGACCAGGAGGTCAAAGCGGTTGCCGAACTGGTGACGAACCGGCCGGGAAGGGACTGCTAGTGCTCTGGTTCTACTGGCTGGCCTCGCGCCTGGTGGATATGGTCGCCTGGGTGCTCTGTCGCCGCGAGATAGTCGGCGTGGAGAACGTGCCCTTGAGCGGGCCTGTCCTGGTAATCAGCAACCACCTCAGCCTAGCTGATCCACCCTTGCTGGGGGCGACCTTCCCACGACCGATTCGCTTCATGGCCAAAGAAGAGCTGTTTCGCCCACCCGTCATCTCCTGGGTGGTGAAAGGATACCGAGCCTATCCAGTGCGCCGGGGCGAGGCCGACCGGCAGGCCTATCAGACGACCCTGCGGCTGCTGCACTCAGGTGAGATGGTCTGCATGTTTCCCGAGGGCCATCGCGGCCACAAAGGCGAGCTGCTGCCGGGGCAGCCGGGGGCGGCGGTCGTGGCCGGGCGCGCTGCCGTTCCCGTGCTGCCCGTAGCGGTGTCCGGCACGGAACAGCTCTTTCATTGGCCGCGCACCAGCCTGCGACCGCTGGTGCGCATTGTCATCGGCAGACCGTTCGCCATTGCGCCCATCACTCGTGGCGCCGCCAAAGAGGAGTTGGCCAAGCAGACTCGCTACATGATGGCCAAGATAGCCGAGCTACTGCCCCCTGATTACCGGGGAGCCCAAGGCGATGAGAGATTTGACGTGAGGGCAAGCTAACCGACCATGGAAGTGTTCTTGGCTGAACATATGGGCTTCTGCTTTGGCGTGCGGCGGGCGCAGGAGATGATCGAGGCGGCGGCAGGCGAGCACGGGTCCGTGTCAACCCTCGGCCCGCTGGTGCACAACCGGCAGGTCACGGACCGTCTCACCCAATCGGGCGTGAAAGTCGCCAGGAGCCTTGACGACGTCACGGAGCCAGTCGTGGCCGTCAGCGCCCACGGCACCCCGCCAAACACGGTTCGGGAGGCCGAACGGCGCGGGCTGCGCCTCATCGACGGCACCTGCCCCTTTGTGGGTAAGGCGCAGGAGGCGGCGCGCGACCTGGTGAACGCCGGTTTTGCGGTTGTGATCTTCGGTGACCCCAACCACACGGAGGTCAAGGGCATTCTAGGCTGGTGCGACGGCAAAGCCATAGTCGTGCCCGACCCGGACAGTCTGCCCGCCCGGCGGCCGGGCAGCAAGGTGGGCGTCGTTTCCCAGACCACCCAGAACGCCGCTAACCTGCAGGCGCTGGTTGCGGCCATCGTGACGCGCTGGCTCCCGGAGCTGGCAGAGCTGCGGGTGGTCAATACCATCTGCTACGCCAGCGTCCACCGGCAGGAAGCCGCCGAAGCGTTGGCGCGGCGGGTGGGCGTCATGGTGGTAATCGGAGGCGCCGATAGCGCCAATACCGCCCGCTTGCGCGAGGTCTGTGCCCGCACAGGCACGCCAACCTTTCAGGTGGAAGACTCAGACGACCTGCGAGCCGAATGGTTTGTCGGCCACCAGACAGCCGGGGTCACGGCTGGTGCCTCCACCCCAGACTGGGTCATCGCCCGGGTCACCGCTAGAATACGGGAGTTCTCTTGAGTCAACAGCCTAAGGCACGCATCACGTCCGTAGACTGTGCCAGCCCTGGCGCGGTCGCCGGCCTTGAACCCGGAGACATCCTCCTCACCTTGGACGGACAACCGGTGCGGGATCAGATAGACTACCGCTTCCTCAGTGCCTGCGAGCACTTGCACCTCGACATCGCACGCGGCGAGCAGCGCCTTTCTGTCGCTATCGACAAGGAGTTTGACGAAGAAGTGGGCCTCGGGTTCGCGGAGGCCACCTTCGACGGCGTCCGCCGCTGCCGCAATCGCTGCCTCTTCTGTTTCGTCGACCGTATGCGGCCTGGCCTGCGGCCAACGCTCTACGTTAAGGACGACGACTACCGCTATTCCTTCTTATTCGGCAATTACGTCACCTTGAGCAACCTCCGGGAAGAGGACTGGCGCCGGCTGGAGACACAGCGGCTCAGCCCCCTGCACGTCTCGGTGCACGCGACTGACCGCCAGCTGCGGCGCCGGTTGCTGGGCAATCCCCAGGCGCCCGACATCCTGGAACAACTGCGGCGCCTGGCGGGATTGCACATCGCCGTTCAGGCGCAGGTGGTTCTCTGTCCTGGACTCAACGACGGCGAGCAGTTGCGGCACACGGTCTTCGACCTGGCGGAGCTCGCCGAGTCCGTACTCTCGGTGGCAGTGGTGCCAGTTGGCATCACTCGCTACGGGCCGAGAAATGACATTCGCTCGCACACACCGGAGGAGATGGCGGCGGTAGTCGACCAGGTGGCAGCCTGGCAGCGCCAGCTGCGCCGCCGTCTGGGCCGCTCCTTCGTCCACTTGGCCGATGAGTTCTACCTGCGGACTGGCCGCTCCCTGCCCAGCCGGCGACAGTACGACGGCTTCTCCCAGTATGAGAACGGAGTGGGAATGGCACGTGTCCTGCTTGACGAGTGGGGAAGGACCCGACGGCACTTACGTTCCGTCGCGGCTTCTGGGCGGCAACTGTCCCTGGTCTGCGGCGAGCTGGTGGCGCCCTACCTCACCACCATCGCCGGCGAACTGCAGCAGGCGACGGGCGTGCAGGTCGATCTGCACGTGATCCGCAACCATTTCTTTGGTTCGGCAATCACCGTCTCAGGCCTCTTGACGGCATCCGACGTGGTAAGTAGTCTACAGGGAAAGCAGCTGGGCGACCTCCTGGTTCTGCCCCGGGCTATGTTCGACGCCGACGGTCGGCGAACCCTGGACGAAGCAGAGGTCTCTGACATAGAGAAGGCGCTCGGCGTGCAGGTGACGCTGGCCGGCTCAACCCGGGAGATCAGCAGGCTGTTGGCACGCCTGGCAGACACAGCGGCCGGCTGATTCCCCGGCGGCAAGGTAGCCGTCGTCGCTCGGTCCGTCCGGCAAGGAGCAAGGCAAGTGTGCGGCATCGTAGGCTATGTGGGCGGCCGTGAGGCCGCCGCCATCGTGATGAACGGACTGCGCAAACTCGAGTACCGTGGTTACGATTCGGCCGGCATCGCCATCCTAGATGGTGGCGACGTGCAGCTGCGGCGAGCCCCAGGCAAGCTAGACAATTTGGAGCGGATTCTGAGCGCCGAGCCGCCTCAGGGCACGACCGGCATCGGCCATACGCGCTGGGCGACCCACGGCAAGCCCTCGGAAGCCAATGCCCATCCGCACGTCGACTGCAAGCGGCGAGCAGTGGTCATCCACAACGGCATCGTCGAGAACTATGTGGAGTTGAAGCGCGATCTGCGAGCTCGCGGGCATGAGTTCGCGTCCGAGACGGACACTGAAGTGATCGCTCACCTCGTCGAAGAGGAGATGGCCGCTGGCTACGCCCTGGAAGACGCCGTACGCCGGGCACTCCTCCTGATCAAAGGGGCTCACGCCATCGTGGCCATGAGCGCCGACAGTCCGGGGCTCCTCGTCGCCGCCCGCTTGGGCAACGCCGGCGGCATCGTCGTCGGTATGGGCCAGGGGGAGACGTTCGTCTCCTCGGACTTGCCCGCCCTGCTGGAGCACACTCGGGACGTGGTCTTCCTTGATAGCCAGGAAATCGCCACCATCACCAGGGAGGGCGTCTCCGTCAGGGACATGGCAGGCACGCCAGTCAACAAACAGGTTACCACGGTGACCGTCGACCCGGTGTCAGCCGCCAAAGGCGGTTTCAAGCATTTCATGCTGAAGGAGATTTTCGAACAGCCGCGCGCCATCCAGGATACCGTTCGCTCCCGACTTCGCTTCTCGCCCGCGGAGATCTATTTAGAGGGCGTGAGGCTCACCCCCGAGCGGATCCGCGCCGTAAACCGAGTCGTGATCTCGGCTTGCGGCACGGCACTGCACGCCGGGCTAGTGGCATCGGCCATACGCGCTGGGCGACCCACGGCAAGCCCTCGGAAGCCAATGCCCATCCGCACGTCGACTGCAAGCGGCGAGCAGTGGTCATCCACAACGGCATCGTCGAGAACTATGTGGAGTTGAAGCGCGATCTGCGAGCTCGCGGGCATGAGTTCGCGTCCGAGACGGACACTGAAGTGATCGCTCACCTCGTCGAAGAGGAGATGGCCGCTGGCTACGCCCTGGAAGACGCCGTACGCCGGGCACTCCTCCTGATCAAAGGGGCTCACGCCATCGTGGCCATGAGCGCCGACAGTCCGGGGCTCCTCGTCGCCGCCCGCTTGGGCAACGCCGGCGGCATCGTCGTCGGTATGGGCCAGGGGGAGACGTTCGTCTCCTCGGACTTGCCCGCCCTGCTGGAGCACACTCGGGACGTGGTCTTCCTTGATAGCCAGGAAATCGCCACCATCACCAGGGAGGGCGTCTCCGTCAGGGACATGGCAGGCACGCCAGTCAACAAACAGGTTACCACGGTGACCGTCGACCCGGTGTCAGCCGCCAAAGGCGGTTTCAAGCATTTCATGCTGAAGGAGATTTTCGAACAGCCGCGCGCCATCCAGGATACCGTTCGCTCCCGACTTCGCTTCTCGCCCGCGGAGATCTATTTAGAGGGCGTGAGGCTCACCCCCGAGCGGATCCGCGCCGTAAACCGAGTCGTGATCTCGGCTTGCGGCACGGCACTGCACGCCGGGCTAGTGGGCAAATTCCTAATCGAGGAGCTGGCGCGCGTGCCGGTGGAGGTCGATTACGCCTCCGAATTCCGCTACCGCAATCCCCTGCTGGACGAGCGCACGCTGCTGGTGGCGGTGACGCAGTCGGGCGAGACCGTGGACACGCTAGTCTCGATGGAAGAGGGGCGCAAGCACGGCGTGCGCACGCTGGGCATAATCAACGTAGTGGGCAGCCAGGCGAGTCGTCTTGCCGACGACGTAATCTATACCCACGCCGGCCCAGAGATCGGTGTCGCATCTACCAAGGCCTTCACTTCCCAGTTGGCCGCCCTCTATCTGCTGGCCGTGCACCTGGGCCAAATGCGGGGGACCCTGAGCGAACCAGCGGTAGCCCGCTACTTACGAGAACTGTCTGAGCTGCCACAGGCCATGGGAGAACTGCTGGAGCGCGACCCCGGTTACGAGAAACTGGCCACGCTCTACCACAAGGTTAGCGATTTCCTCTACTTGGGCAGGGGCATCAACTACCCCATCGCTTTGGAAGGGGCGCTGAAGCTCAAGGAGATATCGTACATTCATGCCGAGGGTTACCCGGCGGGCGAAATGAAGCACGGGCCGATCGCTCTGATCGACAAGGACATCCCGGTCGTGGCGATTGCGCCGCGAGACAAGGTCTACGCCAAGATGCTTGGCAACGTGGAGGAGGTCAAGGCACGAGACGGCCTCGTGATCGCCGTCGTGACCGACGGCGACGAAGACGTTTCCGCCAAGGCCGATCACGTCATCCATATTCCAGAGGCGCCGCCGCTGTTGGTGCCACTGCTTAGTGTAGTGCCCCTGCAGCTGCTGGCCTATCATATTGCGGTGCGCCGTGGCTGTGACGTGGATCAACCACGCAATCTGGCCAAGTCAGTGACGGTGGAGTAGGACAGCTTGTTCCGAGTCGTGATGCTCGGCAACTTCAGCCTGTTCAATAAAGGCACCATGCGCGCCCGTGCTTTGCCCCTGGCACGGGCGCTCGTTCGCCGCGGTCACGAGGTCGGCCTGGTCCTGGCTTCGTTGGACGCCCCCTCGGCCGGGGGCGTGGTTCGGGAAGAGGCCGGGGTGCGAGTGCAGCACGTAGCCCCGGTGGGGCCCACCGGCTGGCGCCAGCTGGCCGCGACCGCCGCTTTGGCCCGAGCAGCCGGGCAAGCCGAGGCCGATGTGGTACACGCCTTTAAGCCGATTGCCTACGCGGGGGCAGCGGGGGCTCTGCTGACGGCTGCCGCGCGACTGCCAGGCCCGCGGCCAAGAGTCGTCTTCGATGCCGATGACTGGGAGGGCACGGGGGGCTGGGCAGACCTGGACCGGCGCCCGGCCTGGCAGCGCTGGCTCATCGACCGCCAGGAGCGATGGAACCTCCGCCACTGTGACGGGCTCACCGTCGCCAGCCGCCAACTAGCCGCCCTCGCCCTGGCGCTGGGCGCCAAGCAAGAGAAGGTTCACTATCTGCCCAATGGCGTGGAGGCCGTAAGCGGACCGCCGACCGTACTCGCCCGGGCAGCCGCCAGGGACCGGTTGGGGCTGGGCAGCTCACCTATTGTTCTACTTTACACCCGCTTCGCCGAGTATCCGGTTGCCCAGGTCGTGCGGCTGCTGCGCCAAGTCGTCGCCGTTCGGCCAGACGTGCGTCTGCTGGTCGTGGGCCGCGGCTTGCGAGGCGAGGAGAAAGAGCTGGCTCGTTCGCTGGCAGCGGCCTCCCTGCAAGACAGCGTCTTGCCGGCAGGCTGGATCGAACCAGAGAGCCTGCCGGTGTATCTTACCGCCGCCGACATCGCTATCTACCCGTTCGCCGACACGCTGGTCAACCGGACCAAATGCCCCGCTAAGCTGGTCGAGCTGCTCGCCGCCGGATTGCCGGTCGTCGCTGAACGGGTAGGCCAAACCGGAGAGTACGTGGTTCACGGGGAAAGCGGCTGGCTGGTGCCCCCTGGCGACGAATCAGCGTTCGCCGAGGCAGTGCTGACGTTGCTATCTGACCCAGCGGAACGCCAGGTCCTGGCGCAGGGCGCAGTCGCTCGCGTTGCCGGGTCGTTCCTCTGGGATCACCTCGCCGGGCGCGCGGAGGCTGCCTACGGGGCAATCGCCAGCAGCAAGGGCGGGCGGCGGTTGGCCGGTGCCTAGATCCCGCATCCTCGCGCTCTGGTTGCCGGTGGTGGTGTGGCTAGCCGTCATCTTCGCCTTCTCCGCCCAGCCGGCGTCCGGGCTACCCAGCGTGGGCTTCCTGCTGCGCAAGGCCGCGCACGCCGGTGAGTACGCCGTGCTGGCGGGCTTCCTGTGGCGCGCCCTGCAAGGGCAGTGGTTGAGCAGGCGGGCTGCTTACATCGGCGCCTGGCTGTTTACACTCCTCTATGCCGCCAGCGACGAGCTGCACCAGTCTTTCGTGCCCGGGAGAAGCCCCAGCCCGGTGGACGTAGGGATCGATGCCGGCGGGGCGGCCGCCGCTCTGCTACTGCTAGCCCTATATCTGAGCTTCCGCCCGCGAGATCGTCACGTCGCCAAATAACCCCCCCTGCTCCACCACAACCATCCCCTGGCGCAACATCTCCAACAGGGCCAGAAAGAGAGCAATCACCTCCTGCCGGCAGGTCGCCGCCGCCACGAGATCAAACAAGCTGAGCGAGTCCCGCTGCGTTAGCAGTCTTCGCAAGTTGGCCACCTTGGCCGCCACCGGATACTGGGCACCCGGCACAGACTCCTCCGGCAGTGTCGCGGGCACCCGCGACAGGGCCCTCTGCAGGGCAGACGCCAGCTCAGCGGGAGCAACAGACGACGGGGCCAGAGGCACCAGCCCCGCGCCGACGGTCTGGCGGGCGTACATCCTGGCCCCTAGCTCGTGCCTGGTGCGTAAGTGCCCGGCCAAGTCCTTGAACAGCCGGTACTCCTCTATCTGGTGGACCAGATCGGCCGCGTCCTCTTCCGCCTCCACCGGCAGCTTACGCGGCAACAAGGCCAGGGATTTGAGCAGAATTAGGCGGCTGGCTATGACCAGGTAGGAAGACAGCTTCTCCCAATCAGCTTGGTCCAGGAGAGCGACCTGTGCCAGATAGTCTTCGGCCACGGCGGCGAGCGAGACCGTGGTTATGTCGAGCTCACGTCGCGTGATCAACTCCAGCAGCAAGTCCAGTGGACCAGCGAAACGGGCTAGAGGCGGCGCGGCGACAGACAATTGAGGGGCTCTCCACGCGGGTTACCCGAGGCTAACGTGCCTGGGGCACGGCCGCGAGGATAGCAGGCGCGCGAGAGACAGTCAATCCCTACAGCGCCCCCTGGTGAGGCGCTGTAGGGAGTCGGCTAGACGGTCTGCGTAGCAGTCCGCCTAGCGGTTGATGCTCAGAGAGGCCAACAGGTCCCCGAAGACATCCGAAACGCGGTCAGTCAAGCTGCGCGGCCGGCTGCGTCCTGGTAGGCTGTCCATACTTACGCCGAGTCGCCCTCGCATGCTCGGGAACAGGAACAGCGACACTGCCCCCGCGGCAAGAGTGAAGGCTAACAAGCTACCACCGATGCCCGCCCAAGGGGTGCCCTCGAACCGCGTCAGGGTCTGACCCAGCCCGGCACGAGCGCTGCCCAGTTGCTGGTTGGCCGTGCCGACGAACTCGGATGTCCGGCCGCTCAGCCGCTGGAGAGTGCCACGCGCCTGCTGCATTCTACCCTTCATCTGCTCATTTTCACCCTGCATAGAAGCCACCTCCTGCTTCGCCACTGAAATACTGACAATATCCTCGGTCCATGCCCGCGATTCTGACTTGGTCCCTCGTCTTTGCGGCCGCACAAAGCGTGCCAAGTGCTCGCTTCCCCTCGCTCGTCGTCGCTGTCGGCCAGCGCCCGAAGAATGCCGGCAGATTGACCAGCACCTGGTCCCCTGGCACGTAACTTGCGGGGAAACAGGGTAGAGGTCCGACCCGCACTAGTGCGGCAAGGAGCCTCTCCAACGGCAGTCAGATTCCGAAGGAGGTGCATCCAAGTTGGCTGAACAGCGCGACATGACTGTGAGGGAGGCTGGGCGCAGGGGCGGCGAGACCGTAAAGCAGAAGTATGGGGCCGGTTTCTATTCCCGTATCGGCAAGAAAGGGGGAGAAACCGTCGCCGAGTTGAAGGGGCCCGAGTTCTACTCCACCATTGGCAAGAAAGGCGGGGAGACAGTCAAGGCACGGCACGGTCACGATTTCTACTCGGAAATTGGACGCCGCGGCGGTGAGGCCGTCAAAGAGAAGCATGGGCCGGAGTACTACTCGCAGATCGGCAAGAAGGGCGGCCAAGCCGTCAAGAGGGCGGTCAGGCGAGGCAAGGAAATGGAGGAGAACAGCTAGCCAGAGGTTGTTTCCACCCGGCCATACAGGCTTCCCGATGATTGCGTGACAGCTTCCCGAGCCTCGACGCAGGCGGGAAGCTGCTCTCGCTTTCATTCTGCCTGGACTTGCACTTGGTTGCCGTTGACCGCGCTGGGTGCTTCTGTTAGAATTACGCACCGAGAGATTGCCTCTCGTCCACGGGCGTGGATGAGAGGCTTTTAGTTGAACCTTGCGCGTGGTCCCAAGGAGGTCCAGATGGCTGATCTCGAGACGATGCGGCACTCCGCCGCTCACGTCATGGCCGAAGCTGTGCAACAACTGTTTCCCGAGGCCAAACTGGGCTTCGGCCCTGCCATCGAGGATGGCTTCTATTATGACTTCGACTTGCCGCGCGCGTTGACCCCAGAGGACTTCCCGGAGATCGAGGCCAGGATGGGGCAACTCATCCGCTCGGCCCTGCCGTTCCGCCGTGAGGAGATCTCCGCCGGCGACGCGGAAGCCCTCTTCCAATCGCTAGACCAGCCCTACAAGGTAGAGCAGATCAAGGAGCTGGGCGAGCAGACGGTCAGCGTGTACCGGCAGGGCAACTTCGTCGATCTCTGCCGCGGGCCCCACGTCGCCAACACCGGTGAGATCGGCCCCTTCAAGGTGCTGAACGTTGCCGGCGCCTATTGGCGGGGTGACGAGCACCGGCCTATGCTGCAACGAATCTACGCCACGGCTTTCCAGACGAAAGAGGAGTTGGACCAGTACCTCTTCCGTTTAGCGGAGGCGGCGCGCCGGGACCATCGCAAGCTCGGTAGAGAGCTAGACCTGTTCAGCATTCAAGACGAACTGGGGCCGGGACTCGTTCTCTGGCATCCCAAGGGCGCCGTGGTGCGCCGGGCCGTCGAGGACTTCTGGCGGGAGCAGCACTACCGAAAGGGCTACCAGCTCCTCTTCTCACCCCACATCGGGCGCCTGCAGCTGTGGCAGACAAGCGGTCACGTGTCTTCCTACAAAGAGAACATGTTCTCGCCAATAGAAGTTGACGAGCAGTTCTACCAGCTGAAGCCTATGAACTGCCCGTACGCCATCTTGATCTACAAGACCAAGATCCGCAGCTACCGGGACCTGCCCCTGCGTTGGGCCGAGCTGGGTACTGTCTATCGGTACGAACGCTCAGGCGTGCTGCACGGGCTTATGCGGGTGCGGGGGTTCACCCAGGACGATGCCCACATCTTCTGCCGACCGGACCAGCTGCAAGCCGAGGTGGCAGGGGTCCTGGACTTCGCTCTCTTCATGCTCAAGAGCTTTGGCTTCAAGGACTTCGCCATCGATCTTTCGGTGCGCGACCCATCCGACCCGAAGTACCTGGGTAGCGATGAGGTATGGGACCGGGCCGAGAGCGCCCTGCTTGAGGCTCTGGAGAGTCGCAACCTACCCTACAACCGGGCGGAAGGCGAGGCGGTCTTCTACGGTCCGAAGATCGACATTCGCCTGATTGACGCCATTGGCCGCTCCTGGCAGGGGCCGACGATTCAGGTCGACTTCAACATGCCCAAGCGTTTTGATATGAACTATGTGGGCGGTGATGGCCAGGAACACCGCGTGGTGATGGTGCACCGTACGGTTCTGGGTTCGATGGAGCGCTTTATGGGCGTTCTAATCGAGCACTATGCCGGTGCTTTCCCGGTCTGGCTCGCACCCGTGCAGGCAGTGGTGATCCCGATCGCCGACCGTCACCTGGAGTACGCCCAGAGCGTGCGCGACCGTCTCCTCGAGGCCGGCGTACGCGTCGATCTAGACGAGCGCCGCGAGAAGGTGAACTACAAGATCCGCGAGGCGCAGCTGAACAAGGTGCCCTATATGCTGGTGGTCGGCGACAAAGAGGCGGCGGATGGCTCAGTATCCGTACGCCTGCGTTCAGGCGAGAACCAGGGGCCGCGGCCCTTGGCGCAGGTTGTCGAAACCATCACGCGGAGCGCGGCCAGTAAGGAGTAGTGGCCCGAGTCCTGCCCTTCTGGGAAAGTGACGTGCCCACTGCCGTCACCGTTGCCAGGCGACTGAATTGACAACCCCCTGCGGGTTGCCTATAATCCGTTGTATCGGAACTTCGCGCCGGGCCCGGCGCTGAGGCCAACAAATCGAGAGAGGTGAAAGCGAGATTCTTAGAGACCTTCCGATCAACGAGCGCATCCGGGCGCGGGAAGTGCGCCTTATCGACGAACAGGGTAGCCAAGTTGGCATCTTGAACATCAACGAGGCGCTAAGGCTGGCCCGCGAGCGCAATCTCGACCTCGTAGAAGTCGCCCCCAATGCGGCGCCTCCAGTCTGCCGTCTCCTTGACTACGGCCGCTACAAGTATGAACAGACCAAGAAAGAGAACGAGGCCCGCAAACACCAGAAGCTTTCGCTTCTAAAAGAGGTGCGTCTGACTCCTCGAACCGACGACCACGACGTCGAGTTCAAGGTGCGCACCATTCAGCGGTTCTTGGAAGAAGGCGACAAGGTCAAGGTCACGATTCGCTTCAAGGGCCGGGAGATGGCCCACCCTCAGTTGGGGCGCCAGGTCCTGGAGACCATCGCCAACAGCCTCAAGGGTGTGGCAACCGTGGAGAAGATGCCCTTGATCGAGGGCCGGACAATGACCATGGTTCTCGCGCGGGTGGAAGGCAAGGGCGAGAAACAGGCCAAAGAGAAGGAGAAGGACAGCCAGCCGCAGCCCGGTTCGGGTGAGGGGCAAGCCAGGGCCACCGGCTAGAGTCGCGCCCGGCCGACGTTGCGGGCGGGCGCCTTGGCGGCTAACGGGAAAGCGGAGCGATCGCTCCGCTTTCGGTCATTAAGAGAGGGCAGGGCTACAGGGACTTGACATAGCCCGCCAAGCCGGCAACCCTTCGGCAATAGGAAGACGCGGCCCGCGAGGGGCCGCGTCCTTAGTTACTGGCGTCTGGCAGGGCGCAGGTGCCAAGGAGCGAAAGGAGGGCTCTTCCCCCGTCACGTAGCTCTAGCGCAGGCTGTCGGCATCCTCCGCGCCCAGCACCGAGACGGCCGCCTCGGGCATGGGCTGCCCATAATCGTGATGCTTGCCGTCGGGCGGCAGTGTCGGTCCTTGCGAGTCGCCGCTCCGGCGGGGCTTCTTGGCCACTTCTTCCGGCGGACGAGGCGCCCGCCCTTCAAGTAGCGCCTGCATCTGTTCGCCTTCCAGGGTCTCCTGTTCGATCAGCACTTCCGCCATCGCTACGAGAGCGGCGCGATTGTCCTGCAGGATGCCGCGGGCGTTGGCGCTGGCCTCGTCCATCAGGGCCCGCACTTCCTGGTCTATCTGGAAGGCGATTTCATTACTGTAGTTGCGAATCTCGCCGGTGTCGCGGTTCATGAATGGAATGCCGTCCTGCCGTGACAGGGCAACCGGCCCCAACCGCTCGCTCATGCCGTACTCGGTGACCATGCGCCTGGCAATCCCCGTCGCCCGCTCCAGGTCATTACTGGCGCCGGTGCTCATTTCACCGAACACCAGTTGCTCTGCCGCCCAACCACCTAGCGCCCAAGCCAGGGTATCCTTGAACTCCGATCGCGTGAATAGGTGTCTGTCCTCCGTGGGCTCGACACGCGTGTAGCCGCCCATCATTCCCCGGGAGACGATGGTGATCTTGGTCACCGGATCCACATTGGGCAGGACGTGCGCGACGATCGCGTGGCCCGACTCGTGGTAGGCGGTGATGGCCTTCTCCCGCTGGCTCATGATTCGGCTCTTGCGACGTGGGCCGGCGATCACCCGATCCACCGCCTCCTGCAGGTCAAGGTGGCCAACGGTCGTCGAGTCGCGCCGAGCGGCCAACAGGGCGGCTTCGTTCAGCAGATTCTCCAGGTCCGCGCCCGAGAAACCCGCCGTGGTCCGCGCCAGTGCTTCCATGTCGACGTTCGGATCGATCGGCTTGCCCCGGGAGTGCACTCGAATGATCGCCAGACGTCCCACACGGTCGGGCCGGTCGAGCAGGACCTGGCGGTCGAAGCGGCCTGGCCGCAGCAGCGCCTGGTCCAACACATCGGGCCGGTTAGTCGCCGCGACGACGATGATGTTCGTGCGTGCGTCGAAGCCGTCCATCTCCACCAGGATTTGGTTCAGCGTCTGCTCACGCTCGTCGTTGCCGCCGCCAATGCCAGCGCCCCGGTGCCTGCCGACGGCGTCGACCTCGTCGATGAACACGATGCAGGGTGAGTTCTTCCTGGCTTGTTCGAAGAGGTCGCGCACGCGGGCCGCGCCCACGCCCACGAACATCTCCACGAACTCCGAGCCGCTGATCGAGAGGAAAGGCACGCCAGCTTCCCCTGCCACCGCCCGGGCGAGCAAGGTCTTGCCGGTGCCTGGTGGGCCCACCATCAGCAGCCCTTTAGGAATGCGTGCCCCGAGGGCAGTGTACTTATCTGGACGCTTGAGAAAGTCCACCACCTCCGTCAGTTCCTCTTTGGCTTCGTCAGCACCCGCCACATCGGCAAAGGTGGTGGAGGGTCTGTCCGCCACTATCACCCGCGCCCGGCTGCGGGCGAACTGCATAGCCTGACCAGTTTGGTCGCTCTGTTCGCTCGAGGGGCGCCGACGGGAAAACAAATATACCAACAGCAGTATGACCCCGCCGAAGATCAGTATCGGTACAATGGGCGCCAGGAAGCTGAATATGTTGAACGTTGGTGGTGTTTGCACCGTGATCGTCGGCATATTGTCGGTGGCCACACCCCGCGCCCTTAGATAGTCGGTCAGGCTGCCAGGCTCTTTGACAGAGATACCCTGCGTACCGTCGCGATACTGCACGACCAGATCGTTGGTCTGCGCGTCGACGGTGATCTTCGCAACTTGACCAGCTTTGACCTGGTCCACCACCCGGGCTATGGGCACTAGTCCCTCGCCTGGGGAGTTGCTCGCGGCCTGGGCGCCGAGGCCGGCTCCGGCCAGAGGCAGTGCGGCGAAGCCAAGCAACACCACGGCCAGGGCCACAAACATGTACGCCGCAGCGCGCATTGGCCTTTTCTTCTTGTCGTCGTTACCCACGTGTGCCTCCCCCGCCTCCCGCATAACAAAAGCCGCCGCCAAAAGGCGCCGGCTTCATTGCGATAAGGCATGCTCCCGGTCGGAAACCCAGCGAGGACCGGGCGCCCGCCTCAAGGGCATCCCCCCTTTGGCTACATGCTCAGTAAATGCATAAAACGTGCCAGCCAGCACTCACTCCAAGTAGTCGCGCAGCTGCTTGAGGGCCGAGGTAGACTCCCGTAGCTTGCGTACCGCCTCGGCTTCCACTTGCCTGACTCGCTCCCGGCTGAGGCCGAACTCCTTGGCCACTTCCTCCAGGGTGCGTTGGCGTCCGTCGTCCAAGCCAAACCTCAGCTGAATGACACGCTTCTCCCGGTTGGTAAGGCGATCCAGAAACTCCTGGGTGTCTTCCCGTAACATTTCGTCCGTGGCCACGTCCTCCGGCGAACGCGTTGTGTTGTCACGGATGAAATCGCCCAGCCGGTCCTCTTCCTCTTCCCCCACCGGCGTCTCCAATGAGACCGGCTTCTGGGAGGCGCTAATCATATCGCGCAGCTTAGCCTCCGAGATGCCCATCTCGCCGGCTACCTCGCCGGGCGTCGGGTTGCGCCCCAAGTCCTGCAGCAGAGTGCGGGAAGTGCGCATGTACTTGGTGATCGTGTCGGAAACGTGAACCGGCAGCCTGATCGTCCGCGCTTGATCGGCGATTGCCCGCGTGATTGCCTGGCGGATCCACCAGGTGGCGTAAGTAGAGAAACGATAGCCCCGCCGCCAGTCGTACTTCTGCACGGCGCGCATCAAGCCGATATTGCCCTCCTGGATTAGGTCCAGCAGGTTCAATCCCCGGCCCACGTAGTTCTTGGCGATGCTGACCACCAACCTCAAGTTGGAGCGCACAATGCGCTGGGCCGCGCGAGTGTCACCCTGTTCGACCCGCCTCCAGGGTGCGTTGGCGTCCGTCGTCCAAGCCAAACCTCAGCTGAATGACACGCTTCTCCCGGTTGGTAAGGCGATCCAGAAACTCCTGGGTGTCTTCCCGTAACATTTCGTCCGTGGCCACGTCCTCCGGCGAACGCGTTGTGTTGTCACGGATGAAATCGCCCAGCCGGTCCTCTTCCTCTTCCCCCACCGGCGTCTCCAATGAGACCGGCTTCTGGGAGGCGCTAATCATATCGCGCAGCTTAGCCTCCGAGATGCCCATCTCGCCGGCTACCTCGCCGGGCGTCGGGTTGCGCCCCAAGTCCTGCAGCAGAGTGCGGGAAGTGCGCATGTACTTGGTGATCGTGTCGGAAACGTGAACCGGCAGCCTGATCGTCCGCGCTTGATCGGCGATTGCCCGCGTGATTGCCTGGCGGATCCACCAGGTGGCGTAAGTAGAGAAACGATAGCCCCGCCGCCAGTCGTACTTCTGCACGGCGCGCATCAAGCCGATATTGCCCTCCTGGATTAGGTCCAGCAGGTTCAATCCCCGGCCCACGTAGTTCTTGGCGATGCTGACCACCAACCTCAAGTTGGAGCGCACAATGCGCTGGGCCGCGCGAGTGTCACCCTGTTCGACCCGCTGCGCCAGGTCGACCTCATCTTGAGCAGTCAGAAGCGGCGCGTGGCTGATCTCCTTGAGATACATCCGCACGGGATCCGCAACCATCTCTTCGTCGGCCACAGCCACGCGGGAGAATTCCCGCTTAGCTTTCACTGGATCTCCGGCTGGAGCCTTGCCAACGTCCTGGTCGGATTCCTCGACGAGATCAATACCTTCGTCTGCCAGAGTCTCCTCCACAAGATTCATCACGCCCGAGTCACTGTCTGCCTGGGGAAAGAGCCGCACCACTTCCTCGTAGGTTACATAGCCTCGGCGCTTCCCCTTTTCTGTTAGCTGGCGCAGAGCCGGAGCGAAGGTTTTTCGCGCTGCTACCATTGGCGTCCCCCCGAAACACTTTAGCGGCACTGTTGGCCGACGAATAGCCCCTGCCCCGCCGCTGCACAGATGGGCGAGCCCCGCGCTATCGTTCGGCTTCGCTTTGCGAAGCGCCGAGGGAGCTCGCCTGCACCACGCCGCTACCGGCAGTGGTCGTAGTATTGCCGCGGTTACGTAAGCACGGGCCGGAGTTGCCACCCCGAACCGTTCACCATCATAGCATCAATTGCAGGAAGCGTGCCAGGCTGCCGTCCGGCGGTCGAACGGCAACGCATACCGAGCGCCGCCCGCCAGCAAGACCGTCTGCTTGGCGGCTGCCGCGCCCTACTTGCTGCTCAGCCCAGGCTAGGATACCATCCGCATCGACGGAGAGGCAGCGGAGCAGGAAGGATCAGACCATGAGGGTTGTCGTCGCGATGAGCGGGGGGGTCGACAGTTCGGTCGCCGCCGCGCTGCTGCGCGCCGAGGGTCACGAGGTAATCGGCGTGACTCTCAACGTATGGCCGAAGCCGGCTCCGTCGGCCCAGCCCGAGCGCGAGGATGCCTGCTGCTCGCTAAGCGCGGTGGAGGATGCTCGCCGGGTGGCCGACAGTCTGGGAATTCCGCACTACACGCTCAATTTCCGAGAGGTGTTCGCGGCGACCGTCATCAAAGACTTCGTGGCTGAGTACCAGCGCGGACGCACTCCCAATCCCTGCCTCCGCTGCAACGAACACGTAAAGTTCGGGGCTCTGCTGGATCGGGCAGAAGCCTTGGGCGCCGACTACATCGCCACCGGCCACTATGCGCGCATCGCCTACGACGGCTTGCGCGGCCGCTACCTGCTGCGCAAGGGGCTCGATCCGGCCAAGGATCAATCGTACGTCTTGTATGCCCTGAGACAAGCGCAGCTGGCGCGCACCCTGCTGCCACTCGGCGAAATGACCAAGGCCGAAACGCGCCGTCTCGCCGCTGAACTACGTCTGGCAGTGGCCGACAAAGCGGAGAGCCAGGAGATCTGCTTCGTGCCGGACAACGACTATGGCTCGTTCTTGCGCGACCAGGCGGGGCTAGCGCCGCCGGCAGGCCCAATCTTCGACCAGGCTGGCAGGCAGATGGGAACGCACCGGGGGCTTGTCTACTACACCGTCGGCCAGCGCAGAGGCTTGGGGCTGGCGGCCGGCGAGCCGCTCTACGTTATCGCTCTGGACCCCGAGCGGAACGCGCTGGTGGTCGGTCCGGAGAGCACGCTCTATGCTAGCTGTCTCGTTGCGGAAGCGGTCAATTTGGTTGCCGTCCCCGAGCTGCCGGCCCCGGCGATGGCCAAGGCCAAAGTACGCTACCGGGCCCCCGAGGCGGAGGCGCAGGTCAGCCAGCTGCCTGGTGGCCGTCTGCGGGTGCGGTTCGCGCAGCCGCAGCGAGCCATCGCCCCCGGCCAGGCCGTCGTGGCTTACCAGGGCGACGAGGTCCTGGGCGGCGGCACCATTGCCGCCGTGCAGCGGGAATGCCCCTAGCGACGACGAGCCCACGCCGCCCAGCGGAGTCGTGCCACCAATCCTAGCGAGCGATGGTCCGCCGCGTGGACGTTCCCTCCCGCCCCAGCGCAGGATCGGGGTTCTCGTTCGGGTTCGTATTGGCAGTAGTGGTGCCGGAGGAGGGGCTCGAACCCGCACGCCCTCAGCGGGCAGCGGATGTTAAGTTCCTGGGGGCCTTCCCAAATGGTCCCATACCGGCCCACGGTGCCCGGTTCATCGGGGTTTTCGCCACGCTTATGTCCGGTCAGTACCGGTCGGAATCGGCGCTCCTTCGGGCAGCAACCGCCCGTGCTATCGCCCACCTACACGCCCATCATATGGCCGGCTAACTTGGCTGCCAACCTGCGGCGCTGGACTTTGCCCAGGGCGGACGGACCGAGAGGCATCCCGACTTACCGGCTATCCTGGCTCCCGCGCCGTCATATTGGCCGGCAGACTCACCGCATTGCCATTCGGGGTGAGGGTCGCCGGCGTCCTAGACACCGCCGCCCTTTGTGCTCGCTCCGCATCATGGTTGAAGTGCAGGGCAAGTGGAGCAAGAAGTCGCCATTTGGGCTAGCCCTATTGTGCTACCGACAATTGCGAGGTAAAGATATACGGACGCTTTGTCCGAAGCGGCCGCAGCCCCCCGGCCAGCCACCTAGGTTCGCGGCCGCTCTTTTCTGCCTAGGTCCCTGCTGGCGCCTACTCCATTCGTCCCTCTCCGCCGCCTCCAGCGCCTTGTCCTTGGCCACCAGCTCGCTCATCCGCTGCCCGCCCTTGCGCCCTATGGCCTGGAAGTGCTCGTGGTCGTACGTCGCCGTCAGCGCCTCCCCGCCTATCTTATCTATCCGCTCGTAGAACTCGTGGCCGTACCACGACCGGCCCGCAAGGAGATGAGGACCCTCAGTCACGGCCAGGTGAAGCGGCTGTTCGCTACCAGCCAGCATGACCGATTGCTCGGGCCGTGGATACTGCTTGCCACCACCGGCCTGCGCCTGGGCGAAGCGCTGGGGCTCAAGCGTTTCGTCACTTGCAGGCGCCGCACTTCGCCTTGCGCTCGCACCAGTCCATTGAAGATGCCACCAAGGTGCGAGCGCTGGCGACCAAGGCCAAATCTACGGCAGAGCAAAGGCCGGGGCCCGCTCGTTGCTGGCGCGGCAGGAAGAAGTACACGCGCCGAGGCAGAATCCCACCCCAGGCGGTCAGGGCGGCGTAGATCAGCAGCGCTGTCGGCGGGTTCACGAGTCTGGAAACCCCGAGGCCCGAGAGGGATCGTCCGCCTGGGTCACACCGCCCAATTGGCGTGTTGGCAGAGGATCAACCGCAACGTCAATTACGACGTCTCCCACATAGCGGGCCGATAATGGGCCAGCAGCCGTAGCTGCTATTATTCCATGTACACGCCCCCGTCCACTACCAAAGATTGGCCAGTCATGTAGCGGGAATCGTCCGAAGACAAGAAGGCGACCACATCGGCCACGTCCGCCGGGGTCTCGACGCGGCCCAGAGGAATCAGGGGGATGCGCTGGCGTAGCGTGTCACCTTTTTGTCTGCCCTCTATCTTGCCCGTCTCTTCGTCGATATACTCCCACATTTTCGTGTCCACAGTGCCAGGGCATACTGAATTGCAGGTGACCCCGTAGGGAGCGAAGTACAGGGCGAGGGCACGCGTGACGTTCACCACGGCCGCTTTACTGGCGGCGTAGTGGATGTACAGTGGACGCGGAGTCTTCGCGGCCATCGAGGCCATGTTGACAATGCGGCCACTGCACTGCTCGGTGAGATACCGTGCCACGGCCTGGGTGGAATAGATGACGCTCTTGAAGTTAACAGCGTAAAGGCGATCCAGATCCTCGTCGTTCAGGTCAAGCCATGACTTGATGTGCATAATGCCGGCGTTGTTCACAAGAATGTCTATGCGCCCAAATTCCGCCTGCGCTCGAGCAGCCATTTCCCGCGTTTCTGCTTGTTTGGATACGTCCACCCCCATTCCCAGTGAGCGTCTGCCCAACGCTCTGATCTCGTTCGCGGTCTGTTGAGCTGTGACTTGATCAATGTCGGCGGCGAGCACGTCGGCGCCGTCTTGGGCCAGGCGCAGGGCACATGCCTTGCCGATGCCGCGACCGGCCCCGGTCACTATAGCGACTCGGTTCTCAATCTTCATTGCGTGAAGTCCTCCACCACAAGAATGATGACTAAGCGGTCGCGCAGGCGACAGCCCGTGCCTGTTCCCCGGCTCGCGTCAAGGGCTAGACTAGTTTCTGGTGCGAAATGGTGCAGTGGACGATGGTTGCCGCCTGCTGTGCCGATTAGTCGCCGTTATGTTGGGAGGGACCATTCTCGTGCCGCCATTAGGC
>JAMCYS010000031.1 GCA_023473795.1 Chloroflexota bacterium
GATGGTCGGCAGCGGATCGAGGGCCTCGGCCCCTCCGCGTTCGGTTGTGGCTACTGCCGTCGTTTCAATCATCGTGCGCCTCCTACACGGAAGGCGCAAGCTCTATGCCAGATTTGAGATAGTTACTTACTCCAAGCGATGCGGACTCCGAGCCATGCGGGACCGGATCGCAACTACCGAGACACCGAGGACGCCGAGACGAAAGCGACAACGAGAGTGAAGGAAAGACAGCGCGGGCGCCGACGACAGGCCTCGACCCCAGGTAGATGGCCGGCACCTGGCAACCAGGCAATGATCAAGGCAGGTGCGTTTGACGATCAAGGCCTTCGTCACTACTGTCCGTCTGGTCTCGGTGCGCTCGGTGCCTCGGTGGTTCAACCTCCATCCGCCGCCGCCAACCCGGCTCCGATCTCGCGGTTGCCGACTCAGCGCGCCGCCAGGGTCTTGGCGATCTGGTCCAGGTGGGCCTGGCCGTGGCCAGCGTAGGTGCGCAATTGGTCGTCCACCGACATTTCGCCCCGCTCTGGGTGCAAACCGACGCGCCGCCACTGTTCCTCACTCAGACTGCCCAGCAGCGCCACCCAGCGGCGGTGCAGGCCGCGCAGCAGGTCCAGGGAGTCCTCGATGAACGGCCCGTCGGCGTCGGCGAGCCGGGCCCAGCTGGGTTGGTCCCAGGCGAAGAAGGTCGGCCGCTCCGCCGTTAGCATCAGCTTGATACGGGCGAAGGCGTTGAGGTGGGCGTCGGCCAGGTGGTGGACGTTCTGCGCCACCGACCATTCGTTCTCCAGGTAATGGGTCGTGAGCTGCTGGGGACTGAGGCCGGCCACCGCCTGGGATAGGCGCTCCGGTAGGGCGGCGATCGCGGCGATCTTGACGCGGCGTTCCTCGGGGGTAAGCGGGGGATTGGCGGTCATTTCTCTACCTCCTGTGATTGGCCGAAAGAAGTGTCCTGCTGGAGCACCCAGCCGTTGCCGTCGGGGTCGGCGAAGGAACTGTAGCGACCCCAGGGCGCGGTCTCGATGGGCCCGTGGAATTGCACGCCGCGGGCGGAGAGCAGGCGGTGGGCCTCTTCTATATCGTCCGTGGCCAGCACCAGCCCCTGCACCGAGCCGGGGGGCATGTTGGGAAACCAGGTAACCAGGGCCAGCGAGGTCTGCGCCCCTATGGGTGCCACCTCCACCCAGCGCTGGTTCTCCCCAAGAGGGCTGTCCGTGCGTAGCCCGAAGCCTAGCTTGTCGAGGTACCAGTTCTTGGCGCGCTCTTGATCGGCAACCGGCAGGGAAACGATCTTCACGTGCGTGATCTGCATCGGGGGAGTCCTCCTTGTTCCTGGCGACCGATGTGTCGCCGCCAGGAGAAGGATAACGCCGGCACCTCCCCGGCGCAAGGCGGCGCCATCAAGTGCCCCTACGATCCCGACTACAAGGGCAAAGACATGTTCCTGCCCATCCTCGGCCCGGTCGAGGGCATCTACGCCGAGCCCGAGCTGCGTCACATCAGGATGCTCTATGCCGAGAAGGTGACGATGGTCTACAAGTGGGTTGGCTATCTGCTCGACCACATCAGAGCACTAGGCCTCGCCGAGGACACGCTGGTCACGCTCCTTTCTGACCACGGCGAGCCGATGGGCAACGGGGAGCACGGCCATGGCATCATGCGCAAGTGCCGGCCCTGGCCGTATGAGGAGCTGGCCCACGCCCCGCTGATTATGCGCGGACCCGGTTTGCCGGCCGGCAACAGGGTGAGTGCCTTCACCCAGTCCTGTGACGTGGCGCCGACGCTGACGGATTGGCTGGGCATCGGGGTCCACCGCGAGCACCAGGGGCGCAGCCTGCTACCGCTGGCGCGTGGCGAAGTGGGCAAGGTGCGCGACTTTGCCATCGCCGGCTACCATCGCTTCTCCGCCTCGATCATCACCGACGATTGGTCGTTCGTCCATTGGACCAAGCCGGAGCCGATCTCCAGCACCTGGCGCTCCTCGCAGGCCTTGAAGACGCTGGCCAACATCCCTGAAGGCGAGGAAATGTGGACCTGCACGCCCAGCAGCGTGGCCGAGGTGCCCGAGCGCGACGAACTGTATGACCGGAAGGCCGACCCCTGCCAACTGAACAATGTCGCCGGCAAAGACCCCGGCCGGGCCGCGGAGTTCTATGCCGAGCTGCGGGCCTTCATGGCCGGGTTGCGCACCATCTAGAGGCAAAGGCCAGACCTAACGCTGAAAACGCCGGATCGGGGCGCGGCTAGCGCCGCCCCGACTGCACCCCACTGTCCAGAGGCGCCTTCTGGCTGTATACTGGGGACGTTCGGCGGCGCGGACAAGCGCCGCTACACTGATGTGCCCGGCGGGCTGAGGGCGGCTACCTGCTTGCGCTCGCCCCGGCTGCGGGCATTTGCGCCAGGCCAGCTTGTATGACGAGGAGGTTCTTTAATGGCTAAGGCTAAAAGGGTGGCGATCATCGGCTTTGATTGCCCGCTGACGCCCGTGCTCGAGCGCTATATGGCCGAAGGGCACCTGCCCAACTTCAAGAAGGTGGTCGAGGGCGGCGTCTGGGCCGAGAACTGCATCGTGCCCTATCCCACCATCACCCCGCCCAACTGGGCTACCATCGGCACCGGCGCGCTGATCGAGACCCACCAGGTAAGCGACTTCTGGGTGCCCGTTCCCGGGCAGACGCCCGACAGCGCGCACACGATCCAGGCCTTCTCCAGCGACCGCGTCCAGGCCGAGTTCATCTGGGACGCGGCCGACAAGGCGGGCAAGAAGTGCGTCGTTCTCAACTTCCCCACCTCCTGGCCCAACCATATGCAGAACGGCATCGTCATCGGCGGCGCCGGTCTGGGTCCGGTCGACAACATGGATGGCCGGCGCGAGGGCGCGGTCGTCTCCGTCTGCACCCAGCAGATGATCACCACCGGCTACTACCCGGGCGCCATCCGCGGCCAATGGCAGGAGGCCGAGGGCTGGGCGAATTTGGACGAGCCGGGCCTTGATGCTCTAGAAATGCCGGCGCCGCTGGCCTTCCCCGCTGCCGTGGAGCAGCCCGCGCCGACCACCTGGTGGGTGCTCGCTCGCAAGTCGGCGGGCGACGCCTACGATACCATCACCCTCTCCCCCGCCAAGGACTTCGCTCAGGCCTTCTGTACGGTCAAGGTGGGTGAGTGGAGCTCCAAGGTCAGCACTCAGATCGCTATGGCCGATGGCGCCACGCGTGACGTGGTCTTCCGCTGCAAGCTCGTGGAGCTCTCGGAGGAGGCGGACGACTTCCGTATGCTGCTCACCAGCCTCAGCAATCCGGCCAAGCTCTGCTCGCCGGTCTCGGCGTTGGAGAAGATACCCTCGACCGAGAACCTGCCGGTCTCCTACGCCTGCATGCGCGACGCCATCCTGGGGCGCATCGACTGGCAGACCTGGGTGGAGTGCACCGACATCTACAGCAGTTGGCTAGCCGACGCCGCCACCGGCTTGCTCAAGGACGGCGACTGGGATGTTTTCGCCATGCACTCTCACCCGACGGACTTCGGCTACCATATTATGATGACGGACCTGGACCCCGAGACGTCGAGTGATCCGGCCAAGAAGGTCGCCGCCGAGCAGACCCAATTGGGCATGTACCAGGTGCAGGACCGCATGCTGGGCCGCATCCTGGAGGCGCTGCCGCGGGAAACGCTGGTGGTGCTGGTCTCCGACCACGGCGCCGTGGCCGACGGCCCGATGTTCGATCCCTACAAGGCTTTGGCTCCCAACGGCCTGGCCGTCGTCACCAAGGAAGAAGAGGCCGACAACCCACTGCTCCAGCTACGCAAGGCGCTGGGCCAGATGCAGTCGGAGGTCGATCTCACCCAAACCAAGGCCATTACCCGCGGCATTTGCTACGTCAACGTGAACCTCAAGGGGCGCGACCCCGAGGGCATCGTCGAGCCGGAGGACTACGAGAAGGTCCAGTTGGAGATCGTCGACGCCCTGCTGACTTACGTCGACCCGCGCACCGGCACTCGTCCCGTGGCTCTCGCCCTGACCAAGAAGGACGCCCGACTGTTGCGGATGGCCGGCGACTCCGTGGGCGACGTGGTCTACGCCCTCTATCCCTGGTTCGGCGGCCAGCACGGCAATATCCTGCCGACCGCCGAATGGGGAGTCGGCTCCCTCAGGGGCCTCCTCGTGTTCAACGGGCCGGGCATCAAGAGGGGGCACCGGATGGAGCGTACCGTCGGCCTGCAGGACATCGTGCCGACCGTCTGCCACGCCTGCGACCTGCCGGTACCTTCGACCGTGGATGGCGCCGTCATCTGGCAGGTGTTCAAGGACCCGAATTTCAAGGAACGGGAGGTTGCCAAGCTGCAGGGCGGTCTGGAGCGCATGCAGGCGGCCCTGGCCCGCAAGACCCGCCAGCCTTGGGATAAACATGATTGTGCGTAGACTAGTCGGGTGGGCAGTACGCTGAACCGAAGCGTCAGCGGGTCGCAAGCCGCAGCGCAGGGGCAAGACCCGCCAGCCGTGGGACAAGCACGACTGCGCCTAGCCTGTCCAATGCTCCGCATCGGCACGGATGGCCCTCGCGTAAGGCGATGAAGTCGCGTGCGCGAGGCTGGCCGTCGCCGGAGTGGTGGCACCGCTTCCGCGGGCCAATCCGGCCGCGGGGCAATGGAATCCAGTCGGCGCGGCATTAGGCGGCCTGACAGACTCGGGCCCCGTTCGGTGCCAGCCGACGCCCTAACGGTCTCGGGACAGCCGGCGGCGCGACGGCAGGTACGTCTCAGGCTCACGGTCCTGCATCCCCCTTCCTTCGCATGGTTTGGGGCCACTCGTTCAGAGTGGCCCCAAATAGTTTCTTGCCGGGCGCGCCCCCGCCTGCGCGTTCGCTCGCTGGCGACCGCGGTTGTCTCCGCCGGGTGGCAATCCATCGCCAGCCCACCCTCAGGGGCAGTCCCGGCCTCGTCGACGGCTGCCTGGCACCGATTCTGCGGGCTGTAGATGGCCACGATTGGACGCGACGATCTGATCGCCACGCGGCACCGGGGTATCGAGACTGGAGGATGACGCTATGCGTCTGACGAGGTACGGTATCGAACGCGAAGGGGAGAACTCTTCGGGTTTCGCTTTGTTTGGTCTGCTACTGTCGGTCCTGGTCGGCCTCTTGGGAGCGATCACGCTCTCCAACCTGGTCGCCAATCCTTCTCGCAATCTACGCAACGACGTCGAGTCAACGATGTCGGACTCCGAGCGCAAAGCCAAGGAGTACGTTGCTGACTCCGGGCGCGGGGGTTCCGTGCCTTCACTGAGTGGGGCCTATGAGCTGATGCGCTGGGGTCCAATCCTCGGCGGTTTCTTCACCGCGATGGGCTTCACGCTGTTGGGTCTGGCCCTGGGGGCTGGTTTCGGCATAGTCACATCGGTAAGCGGTGGCGCGGGCGCCTGGGCGGTGGTGACGTTCATCATCGCTGCCTTCATCGGCGGCTACATCGCCGCGCGGGCGCTGCCTTTCGGCGGCACTTCCCCGGCTCTGTTGAACGCGACGGTGGTTTGGGGCCTGCTCACCACCTTCGGTCTCTTGTTCGCGGCGGTACCGCTGGGCAACCTCACTCAATCTGTGGGTTGGGCCGGCTTCATCGCCACGATCATCGGCCTGGGGGCCGCTCTCTTCGGCGGCTGGGTTGGCCGCAACCCGAACGCGCCAACGGAGATTCGGTAGTCAACTAACCACACCTCCCCGGTGTCGCGGTGGCGGTAGTTTCGCGGTGGTCATGGCAATTGCAGGGGGCCGCAGGCGCGGCCCCTTCTGTATACCCTATCCTTCCCGGTAGACTGCCCCTGGCTAGCGAGGTTTGTTCCTCAGCCGGTTCCACAATAATCTGACCGACCAAAGGCCCGCGCCCGCCAGCTGGCGGAGGAAGGCCAGGGCACGGCGGCCGCGCCCCCGCGGCCGGATGCGCGGCCAAGAGGCATACAGAGGCCACATCCGCAACAGCAAGCCCCGCGCTTCCGCTTGATCCGGCGCCCAGGCCTGGGCTTCGGGCGACGCCCAGAGGTAACCCTCGCCCCGGCCGAGAGCCGCCAGAATCCTGCCCTGCACCTGGTAGGCCTCCACCTCGTCGGCCTGGGTTGTGAGCCCGCCCTCCGGGCGGTCGTTCTGCCGCAGGTGCGTGGCCTCGTGCGCCAGCAACCCGGCTAGCCCCACCGCGTCGAGCCCCTTACCGTTTAAGAACAGCCAGCGGCCAAGCAAGGGAACGGTCAGGGCCATCCCCCCGCCGCTGCGGATGAAGAAGGGATTCAGCCAGAGGCGCGGCCTGCGCCGGGCCAGGTAGAGGGCGATTTCCCTTCCCTCCGCCGAGGCCCCGGCCAAACGGGCGAAGCCCGGCCGCAGCACTAACGGTAGGCGGCGGGGGAAGGACGGCAGATCGCTCCCGCGTTCGGACATCGTCTTCTCACTCGGCCGGATTGTGGCCCCCCGGCGACGCCAAGTCAAGGGGGATCACCCCCAGGTCGCTTGCCGTCGCTCGTAGTGAGCGCTTTAGCGCTTTCTGATCGTATCCTTCGCGGAAGACGTGGCGCTGACCCCCTAGCCGCGGGGGCAGGTGATCGCTCACCACTAACTGGTCGTGCTCTTCCTCCGGCGCTCATAGATGCTTCTATCACCCCTCCGACCGCCCTCCTACGGCGCTCTCACCTGCCACAGGTATACATAAGGCAGAAAGAGCGCCAAAGAAGGCGCGAGGTCAAGCGACCAAGAAACCTGGTTCAGGAGGAAAGAGAAATGGCACTGGTTCGTTGGCAGCCCTTCCGGGAGATGGCTACCTTCAACGATCTGGTCGATCGAGTGTTCGACGAGCGCTTCTTCCGCCCCTATCGCTGGAGCGAGGAAGCCGCTTTTAGCGTGCCGGTGGACGTCTACGAGGAGAACGGCAGCTACGTGGCCGAAGTCACGCTGCCGGGGGGCAAGGCGGGCGACGTCGACAACAATACGGCAACGCCAAGCCCGTTGCGCGGAACAGCCAAAGCATAGCCAGAAAAGAAGAATGGCCGTGGCTAAGGGCAAGAACGCCAACCGTTATGATAGTCAACCACATATGCACGCGCGAGCAATTGCCTGGGCGTCGGCCGCCCTCGGCCCCGGGTGAGTGGGCGAACAAGACCTCTAGTCTTGAGCCTGGGGAGCAAAAGGCGACGATGCGGCGTCGGTAGGCCCGTTTCCCCGTCCGATCCCGAGGTAGTGGAAACCGAGGGCCCGCATCTCCTCGGGGTCGTAGAGGTTCCGCCCGTCGACCAGCACCGGATGTTTCATCGCCCGCTTGATGGCGCTCATATTCAAGTGTTTGAATTCGTTCCACTCGGTCATGATGACCAGCGCATCGCAGCCTTCCGCCGTGTCGTAGGCGTTCTGGCAGTAGGTCAAGTTGGGCATTAGCCTGCGGGCATTTTCGAGGGCGATAGGGTCGAAGACCTTGACGTGGGCGCCCTCGCACTGCAGGAGGGCGATGATGTCCCTCGACGGCGCGTCGCGCATATCGTCGGTGTTCGGCTTGAAGGCCAGCCCGAGAACCCCCACCGTGCGTTCGCGCAGGCTGCCCAAGGTCCGCAACAGCTTGACGACCACTTTGCGGCGCTGATCGTAGTTGATCTCGGTAACCGCCCTCAGAAGCTGAGGGTGAGCACCATGATTGGCGGCCATGCTAATCAGCGCGCTGACATCCTTGGGGAAACACGACCCGCCCCAGCCAACGCCGGCTTCGAGAAAGGCAGGGCCGACGCGCTTGTCGAGCCCCATGCCGTACGCCACCTGCTTGACGTCAGCGCCCAGTTCCTCGCAGATATTGGCGATCTCGTTAATGAAGGAGATCTTGGTCGCCAAGAAGGCATTCGAGGCGTATTTGATCATCTCCGCCGTGCGCAGGTCGGTGATGACGATTGGGCACTTCAGCGGCCGGTAGAGCTCGGCCAGCTCCTCGGCGGCTGCCAGGTTCGTGGATCCGAGGACGATCCGGTCGGGGTTCGTGAAGTCGTAGATGCCCATCCCCTCGCGCAGGAACTCGGGGTTCGAGACCACCGAGAACGGCACCGCCTCCCTGGCGTACTTGCGGATTATCCCCGCGACCAGGTCGCCGGTGCCGATGGGCACGGTGCTCTTGTTCACGACGATGATGGGCTTGGTCATCGCCTCGGCGATGCCGCGCGCTGCGTCCTCGACGTGCTGCAGGTCGGCTTGTCCCGCCTCTCCGGGAGGCGTGCCGACGGCGATGAAGACCAGCTCCGCTTGGGGGATGGCCTCGCGGTAGTCCGTGGTGAAATTGAGCCGTTCTGCCTGGTAGTTGCGCTGGACCAGTTCCTCCAAGCCTGGCTCGTAGATCGGCATCACGCCCCTGCGCAGGGCGTCGCACTTCTCCCGGCTGCGGTTGAGGCAAATGACGTTGTTACCCATGTCTGCCAGGCAGGCCGCGGTAACCAGTCCTACATAGCCAACGCCGACGACGCAGATGTTCTTCATAAACTCTCTTTCACTCCTCGACTGACTTTGATATACATCACGACGCCACACGACCCGAAATTACGGACGTCTGCTACGGATCCGACTAGCGGCAGGACTGATCGCCTTCGTTGGCCTAGATCGAGTGCGACGCGAGCTCCTGACAAGGTGATGAGATTCTAACACCGGTCAGAGGGGGGAGCAACGCTAAGCGAGGGAAGTGTTGAACGACGCGCTGTCCGTCAAATACCCTAGTGCAGCCTCAGAACAGGTCGTCGGTAATGCCCGTTGTCCACAGATGCGCGGATCACCGTCCCTGATGGGCGGCTGCCAACGTCCCTCGGTCCGACGATCCCCGAAGAGGTCATCTGTTCGTGCACTAGCTCTTGCTGGCGTATGGTGTGGCCAGTAGCCTTGCTTATTGTGCTAAGCTCGCTACGTCCGCCTGTGCCTCGTTGGGCGGTGGGCTCGGCGGAGTCGTGAGCAACGGCGCTGAAGCCTCCTGCCTCTACCCTTAAGTGACAGGCCTGCCTGACCCTTGGTTTGCCACCGGGTTGGATGGTCAGTGGTCCGCTCGCTCAGCCGTTCACTGCCATTTGGGTCTGGGACGTGAGGGCGAGTCTGTGTCGATCGCCCTGTTGATCAGGCTGGAAATAAGCTTCGCTGCTTCGGGGGAAAACCGAACGGAACTGACCGCAAACAAGCGAAATGGGCCGCTCACTTGACGTTATTGCGGCCCATTTCGCGCTTGCTGACTGGCGCGGTTCGACCCGCCATGGCTATGCCACTCGGGTCCGTCTAGGGCACGACTCTGCCAGACAGACGCCAACCCAGCGACATCTGGCCTGCCGCACCAAGCCTTGGTGTCGGACGATTTAATCCGCGGTCAGCGGGTTACTTGTCCAGCCAGATCTCTGCCGTGAGCGGCGAGTTGTCAAAATCGTATCCGAAGCCCTTGACGTAGCCGGCGTAGGCCCAGGGAGCCGGATACGGGCAGACCGGGTTAACGAATGCCTCGTCAAGCGCCAGCTCCTGGATCTTCCGGGCCGCTGCCTTGCGCTTGTCCCGGTCCAGCGTGCCCTGCAACTCCTTGCGCAGCTGTTCGTATGTATCGCTCTCGAAGTGGTGCCAGGCGCCTTCGCGCTCGGTGTACCAGGCCCTCGCCGCCGTCACCAGCGTCCCCGGGTCCCGCCCCGCCCGACCGTAGGTCATGATCAACATCAAGATATCGCCCTTGTTCATGCGAGCATTGTACTGAGCCGGTTCCAGGTCAGTTAGCTTGGCGTTGATGTTCAGTTTCTTGAGGTCGGCCTGGATTATGCCACCCAGCTCGATACGACCGTACCCCGTCTTGGAGGAGTAGAGGATCTCCGTTTCGAAGCCTTTCTCCAAGCCCGCTTGTTTCAGGAGACCCTTCGCCTTCTCCAGATCATAGCCTACCTTGCCCTCGAGGTCCTTGAAGTAGCCCCAGGAACTAGTTGGCCACATTAGGCAGGTCGGCGCTACCAGACCCTGGAGCGCCGTTTTGCAGAAGCGTGCCCGGTCCACTGCCCAAGCCATGGCCTGGCGCACGCGCTTATCCTTGAAGGGGTCGGCCTTGACGTTGACCGTGAGGTTGTAGTGCAGCGCTCCCGGCGCGCCGAGGTCTACCACGAACTTGCCTCCCGAGCCTTTCAGCCTCGCCAGGTCGATATAGGTCGGCTGCCAGATACAGTCGACTGCCCCCGACTCGAGGTTGATGGCCATCGTGCCAACATCGGGGATGTCACGAACAACCACCTTGTCCACATAGGGCTTTCCCTTATCCCAGTAGTCCTTGTTGGCCACCAGTTCCAAGCGGTCGTTGGGCACGTACTTGTCCAGATTGAACGGGCCCGTGCCGACGGCCACCTGGGCGCGGTTGGCTAGGCTATCCTTGTCGATGATGAAGAGTGTGTCGAGGATATCGAAGGCGCTGGGATTGAGACTATCGAAGCGCAGCACGGCCGTGTACTTGTCCGGCGTATCCACCTGCTTGACGGTCTTGTACAGCTCGCGCATCGTGGATTTGTCATCACCGACGGTGAAGTCGACCGTTGCCTTCACGTCCGCGGCGGTGAACTCGCGCCCGGAGTGGAACTTGACGCCTTCCCGCAGCTTGAGCGTGAGGGTCTTGCCGTCGGCGGAGAAGTCCCACTTCTCTGCCAACTCCGGCTGCAGATTCAAGCTAGTATCGTAGTGGGCCAGAGTGTTGTAGATCGAGCGCAGGTAGGCGTAGTGGCCGGCCAGCAAGCTCATGGGATTGAATTCGGTGATCCCAGAGGTACGGGCGAAGGTGAAAGTGCCGCCCCGCTTGGGGCCAGCCGCCTTGGTAGCGACAGCCGGGGCTTGGGTTGGCACGGTGGTGGCAGCCGGCGCGGGCGCCGTGGCCTGGGCGGTTGCCTTGACTTCAGGTGCCTTGGTTGGGGCGTTTGTGGCGGCAGGCTGGGCAGGGGTGGCGCAGGCGGGCAGCAGGTAGGCGCCCGTGGCGGTGGCGCCCAACACCAGGAACGAACGCCTGCTGAGGCAGCGTTGACGACGGTTGGCCATAGCGCTTCTTACCTCCAAGTAGTGCATATCTCGTATCAAAGACCACTATCCTACGTAGGGTCGCAGCACGCCGTAGTACTCCCTCACCCACTCCTGCACCGGCCGGTCGGACAGTGCGGCGGAGTGCACTGTCACCCAGCCCTCGTACCCTATCTCCACTAGCCCAGCGAAGACCCGGTCGAGGTTCACGCCGCTCTTGTCGGACAGCGGCACGGGCGTCACGGGCAGTGGGCCGCGACGGGTTTTCACGCGGGTCGTGCCGTTTGGGTCGAGGCGATAGTTCTGCAGGTAGACGTTGAAGATAGTCTCGCCCAGCGCCTTCACCTGCTCGGGGCCGTAGTCCTCGCCCACGGCCAGCAGGTTCGCCGGCTCGTAGGTAATGCCGAAGTTGCGACGGTTGATCCGCCCCAGCAGATCCAGACACTCGCCCACCCGCTCGAAGAGGGTGCCGGTGTGGATCTGGTGGCAAAGCAGCAGCCCCCGCTCGTTGGCCTCGTCGGCCGCCCGTTGGGCGAAGGGGATATCGTCCTCGTGGTGCATCATCACGCGCACCCGCTTGGTGCCCAACGTCTCTGCGAGGTCTAGGTAGGAGGTTATGTTGCGCAGGGCGTCGGGGGCGCGCTCGTTGTTGGCGGCCAGGTCGATATCACCCGTCACCATCGACACGGTCAGGCCAGAGAGCCCCACCAACGACGCCACCTCCCTAACCTGCTCTGGGAGGCTGGTGATGCTGACCACCGACGCGCGCAGGCAGATACCCTCGTAACCGCTTGTGCGGGCAACCTCTAGAAGCTCAGAAAAGGGTATGGACAGGCGCGCCTTGTCCTGGAAGGACTCCGCCACGCGCACTGAGAGGGATAGTCTCATTTCGTATCCTCTCTTTCGTCCAATTCGTTAATGTGTCGCTGCGCCCGGTTCATCTCTGCCAGCCGCGGGCGCATCTCTATGTACTTCTGGGCAGCCACAGCCGTGATCAGCGCCTCCAGTAAGACCAGCCCCGCCACTCGTCCGCTGAAGCGTGCCCCCGCCGGCGGCACGGCTGTGCCGAAGACGACGAAGCCGATGTCGGCTTGCTCCAGGATCGGCGCGCCGTGCGCCGCGGTAACGCAGATGGTCTTGGCACTCCGCTCATTACGCGCGTAGGCCAGTGTCTCGACGGCAGGGCGAGAGCGCCCGTTGTACGAAATGCCAAGGACTACGTCAGCGGGCCCCAGTCGGCTGGCCTCCGACACCATCACCATCGGGTCTGCCGACCAGGCGGCATCTAGACCAGCGTTGCTCAGCCTGTACTGGGCCATCTGGCACAGAGGTGCCGCCGAACCGGTGCCAACCAGGAGTATCTGTCTGGCCTCTGACAACGCAGCTACGGCCTGGCGCACCTTCTCGGGGTCCAGGTTCGCCAGAGTGTCCTCCAGGCAGGCGACTTCGAACCTGAAGACGCGAGTCACCATCTGTTCGGACGGCTCTGGTTGGCGGCCTTCCTGCGGTAGCCCATCGAGCGGGAAGGCGTACGAAAGGGCGACGCTGCGCCCGAGGTCGAGCGACAGCGCCTGGCTGAACTGGCGATAGCTAGCGTAGCCCAGGGTCCGCACAAAGCGGCTGACCGCGTTCTCCGAAGTGCCGCTTCTCTGCGCCAGCTCGGTAATCGAACTCTCCCTAGCTTCCCAAGGGGCGGACAGCACATACTCTCCAACCTTGCCTCTCGCCCCGCGTATCCTGGGCTGCGCCTCTTGCACACGCTCGAGGCAGCTCCTGCTTTGGTCAGCGCGTTCTTCGGGAGGGTGGAACTGTCGCTCTGCATCTATTGCCATCGGCTGCCTACTCTGTAGTCTAGTGCTGCAATGATAGAAGCAAGTTCTAGAGAAGTCAAGTACCTAGCAAGAGTTTCTAGAGAAGTTCGGGCAAACCACCGTGGGTGAAGGTCGGTCACCAGCCATCGTCAATGCTGGGTGGGCCGAATCGAAGCAAGGTACCCGGTGTCCTTGAGGGGGATGGGTTTGGGACCTGCCTATTCACGTGGTTTGCATTTAGGCGCAACGCTCTACCCGGTCGCCGAACGGGGCTCATGATCAGAAGGTCGAAAGTTCAGTAGTTGGCTGCAATGCCGTCGGGTTGTCCCCGATTAAGGTCATTCTGTGACGGACCTAACGCGTGCGTTGTTGGTGGGCACTTTCCGGTTCCGATGGGACCGGGGCGCTGAGCCCCGCGCTACGACCTCTTGCCCTGACTGCAGGAGTCAAACAGAAGGAAGCCCTTTGTCCTGGCTCACTCCCAACGTTCAGGCCGGTGGTCTCCTGCTCTCCAGGGCACGGACAATCACGTAGGCGATCAGGGCAAAGACGAAGAAGACCAGCAGCACCGTGGCCGTGCTCTGCAGCGTGCCGATGATCGTCTGGTAGATCTCCAGTACCCAGCGATCGGACGTCAGCTCCAGCGTAGTCTGGCCGGGGCCCTGGGGGCTGATGTAGCGCTCCAGGTCGTACACCCTTACGCCGCCGCCGATGCCCATTACGAAGAGGGCGAACTGCAGGTAGCGCAGCCAGGCGCGAGCTATGTCCTCACCCACGATCTGGCGCAGAATACCTGAGATGGGCCGCGTGAAGAGCACCACCACCAACGTCGCCACCGCCAGAGACACGACGAAAGTCGCCACCAACAGACCGATCATTCCCAGCCACCTCCTTCGCCCAACAACCGTTTGCCATGCCTATCATACTCCGGCCCCTCGCCGGCCGCCACTGCCGTCGCCCTTCGCGCCTTCCGCGTCATTGGCGGCTATGCTCTCTCCTGCCGGGTTGCGCCAACAATCAGCCATCGCCCCGCAGGCCACCAGCGCGAATGAAGAATGGCGGTTCCTGGTAGGGGCGACCGGCAGGTCGCCCATGTGGACGCCACCGGATATGCCCATGTTCACCGGAAGGTGGGCTGCAATTGTAGCCAGGAGAGCCATTTGTCATTCCGAGTCCCGCCTTGGCGGGACGAGGAATCTGCTCGCCGTCGGGTTGGCCGCCTACTACTGCCGCAGGCCTAGCTGGAAGGGCCAGCCCGCTTAGCCAGCTAGCTGACCGACTTGTGGCGGAACCCCCTGCCGCCAGCGCTTGACAGGGTCACTGCTCGCCAATAACATGGCGCTAAGGGCCGCCGCTGCGGCCAACCAGCGGGAGGAAGACGATGCCTAGTCCTTTCCCCGACGACCTCGACCTCGTCAAAGGCCCCGTCGACCGGGGCGCCGCCTGGACCAACGGCGAGTTCATGCCCATTCAGGACTGCAAGGTCTGGGTTTTCGACGCCGGCTTCTACCAGGGAGCCACCGTCTTCGATGTTCTCTCCGCCTACCGCGGCCACGTCATCAGAATGCAGGCCCACCTCGACCGCTACTACCGCTCGCTGCAGGCCGTGCGCATTCAGCCGCCGATCGGCAAGCAGGAACTGGGCGAGGTGCTCCTGGAGTTGGTGCGCCGGGCGCAACTGCGCGATGCCTACATCTGCTGCTTCGCCACCCGGGGGCCGCGCGCCGCGGGTCGCCTAGACCAGTGGCAGCCGGGCTTCAGCGCCTACGCCGTGCCCTTCATCACCGTCGTCTCACCGGACACCATCCGCAATGGCGGCAAGCTGCGCGTCGCTTCGATCCGCAACCACTCGCCGCTAACCGTCGACCCCCGCATCAAGACCTGGAACCGCATGCACAGCTACCTGGCGTTGCTGGAAGCTTACGATTCCGGCTGCGACGACGTGGTGCTGCTCGACGCCGGAGGCTACGTCACCGAGGGCGCGCGGGCCAACATCTTCACCGTCAGCCAGGGCACGCTCTTCACGCCCCCGTACGACGTCCTGGAGGGGATCACCCGCCAGGTTGTGCTGGAGCTGGCGGCGCGGGAGGGCATCCCCGCCGAGCAGAAGCGCCTCACCCCCTACCACCTTTACACGGCGGACGAGGTCTTTATGGTCACTACGGCCGGCGGCGTGATGCCTTACGTGGAGGTGGACGGCCGGGTCGTGGGCAACGGCAAGGTGGGCGAAGTCGCCAGCCGCCTGATGGAGCTCTACTGGCAGGCGCACTGCGACCCTGCCTTCACCACGCCGGTGTACTAGTCTCTTCACACTTGGGTCTGTGAGACGGATTTAGCCAAGGAGGTAGTTAGGCCCTGCCCTGAGCGGCAGCGAAGGGTTGTCATTCTGAGGCCCCGGAGGGGCCGAAGAATCGTCCATTGCCCTGGCGGGCCACCACCGAGAATGAAAATGGGCATTCCTCGTAGAGGCGGTCGGTGGCGCCGGGCCCTGGACGCCCTGGAAGGCGGCGGCAAGCCGCCGCACTCCACGTTGCCCCCACGGTCGCTCAGCAAGTGCCCATTTTCATAGGAATCTCCTCGCCGAGCAACAAGAGTGAGTACCTGGCCGCTGTGCCAGGTGTACGAGCGCCTGCCTCACGCCGGCCCGATTCTTCGCCCGCCCAAGGGCGGGCTCAGAATGACAGAACACTCGCCTTCTGGGTAGTTCGGCTCGCACGTCGACGAGAGATGGAGTCACTCATTGAGGAAAGGATGAATTGATGAACAAACCCAAGCGCGCCGTCGTGCTCGGCTTCGACTGTGCCGAGCCGGCCCTGCTGCTCAAGCACATCGAGGAAGGCTACCTGCCGAATTTCAAGCGAATCATCGAGGGCGGTGTCTTCGCCGATAACTGCCTGGCCCCCTACCCCACCATCA
This sequence comes from Chloroflexota bacterium, assembly GCA_023473795.1. GTDB lineage: Bacteria > Chloroflexota > UBA6077 > FW602-bin22 > JAMCYS01 > JAMCYS01. The sequence goes on from JAMCYS010000031.1 coordinate 15,734, forward strand.
CCCCGCCCAACTGGACCACCATCGCCACCGGCGCCTGGCCGGGCACCCACCAGATCACCGATTTCTGGGTGCACACCCCCGGCAAGACCCCGGAGAACGCCAACGCCGTCCAGGCCTACTCCAGCGAGCGGGTGAAGGCCGAGTTCTTCTGGGACGCCCTGGACAAGGTGGGCAAGAAGTGCGTCGTGCTGAACTACCCGGTCTCCTGGCCCTCGCACATGCAAAACGGCATCCTGGTCGGCGGCGAGGGCCTGGCCATCGGCTCGCACCACGACGGTTTCCCTCGGCTGGAAATCGAGGTCTCTCTGGCCAGCTCGCAGATGATCACCACTGGCTTCTATCCCAACGCGGTGCGCGGCAAGTGGGAGCCGGCCGAGGACTGGCAGAACGCGGGCGAGCTGGGCATTGATGCTCTAGAAATGATCCCCGAGATGAAGTTCCCCCAGTCGCGCCAGAGGGCCCTGCCGGCCACCTGGTACGTCCTGGCCCGCCAATCCGCGGGCGACGGCTACGACACCATCACGCTCTCCCCGAGCAAGGACTGCCAGGACGCCTTCTTCACGCTCAAGGTGGGCGAGTGGAGCCCCAAGGTCTTCACCAAGGTCAAGACCGAGGGCGGCGAGCGCGAGGCCTTCTTCAAGGCCAAGCTGGTCGAGCTCTCGGAGGACGCCGAGGACTTCCGCCTCTTCCTCACCAACATGATCACCACCGACGGCTGGTGCTTGCCGGCTGAGGCGATCAAGAAGATCGACTCTCCTCAGGGCGTGCCCGTGGGCGAGTCGATGGTGCCCGATTACACCACCGGCCTGGTCGACGCCGACACCTACGTCGAGCTGAACGAACTGCAGTCCCAGTGGCAGGGCGACGCGGCGGTGAGCTTCCTCAAGGATGGCGACTGGGACCTGTTCTACATGCACTCCCACCCCATCGACTGGATGTACCACGTCTTCATGGCCGACTTCGATCCGATCAAGACCGACGACGCGCGGAAGCGCCAGTGGGCGTGGGATGTCCATCGGCGCATCTACGCCAGCGAGGATCGGCTGCTGGGGCGCATCCTGGAAGTGCTGCCCGAGGATGCGCTGATCGTGCTCGTCTCCGACCACGGCGCGACCGCCGACGGCCAGATGTTCAACCCCTTTGAGGCTCTGGGCCAGGCCGGTCTCTGCTACCTGAGCGATGAGGTCGTGGAAAACCTGGGCGGCGGTTTGCTGGGCGAGTTGATGCGCCGCCGCGGTATGGGCTTCCGCGTCGACGCCAAACGCTCCAAGGCCATGCCTCAGCGGGCGGTCTATGTTTATGTAAATCTGAAAGGCCGCGATCCCGAAGGCATCGTCGAGCCGGAGGACTACGAGAAGGTCCAGCTGGAGATCGTCGACGCCCTCTACAAGTACGTCGACCCCGTGACCGGCAAGCGCCCGGTGGCTCTGGCTCTACCTAAGAAGGACGCGCGCCTGCTGGGTCTGTACGGCGACGGCATTGGCGACGTGGTATACGCGGTCTATCCCTGGTTCGGCAGCCAGCACGGCCACAAGCTGCCCACGGCCGAGTGGGGCATGGGCTCGCTGAAGAGCATGCTCGTCTTCAACGGCCCCGGCATCAAGAAGGGCGCGCGCCTGCAGCGCACCGTGGGGCTCGTGGACATCGTGCCCACGGTCTCCTACCTAACCGGCCTGCCGCTGCCGGCCAACGCCGAGGGCGCCGTCATCTACCAGGCTCTAGAGGACCCCAACTTCAAAATGCACGAGGTCGAAGAGCTGACCGACGCCCTGACCAAGATGGAGGCCGCCCTCTCCGGCAAGCAGGAGTAGACGGCCCGGCCGGCTGAGACCGCGAACAGCGTTGAGGGGGAAGGAGGAGCGATTCCCCTCCCTCTCCTGCTCCGCGGGCATTTCGCCCGCTCGACCCCTCGCTCCCTCTGCGGAAGTCTGGGCTGAGGGTGCTGTCCCCCAGACTGCGCCCAAGAGGCCGCACCCCTTTGACCGACCGGTCGCCGCAGCTCCACCGCGAGTGTCCACTGGTTGACACCGGCCGTCGCCCGTCCCTACAATGCCCCGGGAATTACGCCGACGAGGGCAGTTATGACTCATCCAAGCGCCAGTTACAGTGTAACTTTACGCTGCGAGATACAGAACCACCCCGGTATGCTCGGTCGGGTGATGTCCGCCATCGGCGAGGAAGGCGGCGACATCGGCGCCGTGGACATGGTCACCGTCAACGCCAAAGTGGTCGTCCGCGACATCGTCGTCGACACCTGTGGCGAGGCTCACGGCGAGGCCATAGCCCGCCGCGTCTCCCTGATCGACGGCGTGCGTGTCCTCAGCTGGAGCGATCGCACCTTCCGAGTGCACGAGGGCGGCAAGATCGCCCTCGCCCCGCGCGTGCCCGTCAAGACCCGCGACGACCTCTCGATGGTCTACACCCCCGGCGTCGGCCGGGTCTGCCAGGCCATCGCCGCCGACCCCTCCCGCGTCTACTCTCTGACCGCCAAGGGCAACATGGTCGCCGTGGTCACCGACGGCTCGGCGGTGCTCGGCCTGGGCAACATCGGCCCCGAGGCCTCCCTGCCCGTGATGGAGGGCAAGTGCGTGCTCTTCAAGGAACTGGCGGGGGTAGACGCCTTCCCCATCGCCCTGGCCACCCAGGACGTCGAGCGCATCGTGGACGCCGTGGCGGCGCTGGCTACCGGCTTTGGCGGCATCAATCTGGAGGACATCGCCTCTCCCCGCTGTTTCGCCGTCGAGCCCCGCCTGCAGGAGCTGCTGGACATTCCCGTCTTCCACGACGACCAGCACGGCACGGCCGTGGTGATCATGGCCGGGCTGCTCAACGCCCTCAAGTTGGTCGGCAAGCCGATTTCCGAAGTTAAGGTCGTCGTCGCCGGCGCGGGCGCCGCGGGCGTCGCCACCGTGCGCATCCTGCGGAGCGCGGGTGCTAAGCAGATCATCTGCTGCGACCGCCAGGGCGCGCTCTACGCCGGTCGCCCGGGGATGAACGCCTTCAAGGAAGAGGTGGCCGCCGGCACCAACCCCGACCGCTTGCGCGGCGGGGTGGCCGAGGTGCTGCGGGGGGCCGACGTCTTCGTGGGGGTCTCCTCGCCCGATTTGATCGGGGCCGCGGAGGTGCAGACGATGGCCAAAGAGCCGATCGTCTTCGCCCTGGCCAACCCAGTGCCCGAGGTGCAGCCGGAGGAGATCGAGGGCCTGGCGGCGGTGATCGCCACCGGCCGCTCGGACTATCCCAACCAGATCAACAACGCCCTCGCCTTCCCGGGTATCTTCCGCGGCGCGCTCGACTGCCGGGCCCGCCGGATAAACGAGGCGATGAAAAGAGCAGCGGCGGAGGCTATCGCCGGCTGCATCGCCGGCGAGGAGCTGAGCGCCGAGCACGTCGTGCCCGGCATCTTCAGCAAACGAGTGGTGGCGGACGTGGCGGCGGCTGTGCGCCAGGCCGCCCAGGCCAGCGGCGTGGCCCGTCTGGAGTAGCGGTAGCCAGCCTCGCGGGCGCGAATCCTCCGGGATTGGTAGTCATCGGGTTCGAAGGGCTGACCCCCTAGCCGCGGGTGCAGGTGAGCCCTCACTACAAACGCGGGGCCCTCGTCGTTCGTAGTGCGGACTCACCTGCCCCCGTCAGGGGGTCAGTCCGTTCGCCCCTCCCGCGGCGCTGCTCTCCGGACGGCGGGGAGCGTCACCCGCGCTTCTAGCAGGGCACGATGTCTTCCGGCAGGATGCCGAAGCGCTCGTCCCAGAAGCGCTGGATCCAGGCCTTGTAGCGCCTGGTCGGCTCGAAATCGGGCGTCGGGTTCGGCCGCTCCCGCGCCACCTCGCGACCCTCCAGCAGGTCCTGGATCACCGACCCCTGCGCCTGTAGCGGCGGCTCGATGCCCAGCAGGTAGCTGAGGGTCGGCGCGATGTCGATGAGGTGGATGTGGCCGAGCTTATCCGCCGGCCGCTCGTAGCCCTTCTTGATGCCCGGCCCGGCGATGGTAAAGATCGCCTTCTGGGTGCCGTAGACGCTCTCCTCGGTGGGCAGCATGCGGGCGTGGCCCGAGGCCAGGTTCTCCATGTTCGGCTCGACCGCCGCCTCTCCCGCCTTCTTGGCCAGCTGCGCGTTCGCCTCCAGTACCACCACCACATCGCCCAACTGGTCGCCCCAGAGGCCGATCAGCTCGGCGTCGCGTTTGCTCAGCGCCAGGGCGCAGACCGTCTGCTCCGTGACCGGGTCGGTCCAGATGCGCAGCTCCCGGATCAGGTCGCGCTGAGTCTGCTTGTACTCGGGCGATCCCTTCTCGGCATTGACGTAGATGTTGAACGTGTCCAGGAAGACGCCCTCGTGCAGCCAGACCTTGCTCTTGTCCCAGTCCAGCTTGTCGTACCAGCCCTGAACCAGAGTCGTCTTGGGCGTCTCGGGGTCCTTGAAGACCAGGAAGCCGCGCTCGAAGAGGAACTGCTCCATGTGCACCATGCGGTTCACCGGCGAGCAGCCGTGGTCGGAAACCATGATCACGTAGTCGTCAGTTATGTCGCGCTGCCTTGTTTGCCCGTGGCGGCAGCGCCAGGGCGTAGGTGTAGGCCCGTTCGAGCCAGCCGGCCAGCGCCTCGCCGTCCGCCGTCACTGCGGGCGGCAAGCTCACGTACTCTCTCATCGGTCGTCCCGGCATGGGCTCGAAAATCGCCGCCGACGGCTGCTCGCCCAGGAGACGCTGGCGCTCCGTCTCCGGTAGGCGCACGTAGAGGCTGTCGGCGAATACCCCGGCGAACATGTTGTCGTTGGCGAAATAAGCCGGGCAGCCGAACATGGTCCGCTTCTGGCAGACGAACGATTGCATCGCCTTCGCCAGCAGCCCGACCAGCTGCTCGTCAGGACGTCGCCACTGCACCGCCGACCTCCTCGATCGCCGATCTGATCCGCCGGAACAGCTCCGCCAGGTCGGCTTCGCCGATGGTCAGCGGCGGGCAAAGCGCCATGATCTCGTGCTTGGTCACCCGGGTGATGACCCCGTGACGGCGCAGCGCCGCCAGCAGGGTGGGGCCGAAGCGCCGCTCGGCTGGGAAGTAAGCCCGCGTCTGGCGGTCGGCCACGAACTCTACCCCGCCCAGCAGGCCCAGGTTGCGCACCTCGCCCACCCAGGGATACTCCAGTAGCGAATGCAGGTGCCGGGCGAAGAGCGTCGCCGTACTCGCGGCGCGCTCCACCACCCGCTCCTCGTCCAGTATCTGCATCACCTTCAGGGCCGCCGCCGCGATGGCCGGCTGGCCGGTGTAGGTGAAGCCCTGGTACAACGTCTCGTTGGCGTCGGCCAGCACCCGGTAGATGCGTTGGCTGATGGCCGTGGCGAACATCGGCAGGTAGCCGGCGGTCATGCCCTTGCCCATCGTCACGATGTCCGGCACGACGCCCCAGTGCTCGAGCGCGAACCACTTGCCCGTGCGGCCGAAGCCGGTGATGACTTCGTCGTCGACGTAGAGCACGTCGTACTTGTCGCAGATTTGCCGCACTCGGGGGAAGTACTCGCCAGGGGCGATGACGATGCCGCCGCCGCCCATGACCGGCTCGGCGATAAAAGTGGAGATGGTGTCCGGGTCCTCGGCCACGATCAGCTGCTCCAGCACGTCGGCGCAGAGCAGGTCGCAGGCCGGGTAGCTGCGGCCGTAGGGGCAGCGGTAGCAATGGGGCGCCGGGACGTGCAAGTTGTTGCCGGGCAGCGGCAGGTAGCGCCGCCAGTAGTCGGGGAGGCCGGTGGCGCCCACGGTGCCCATACTCACGCCGTGGTAGGAGCGGCTGTGCGACACCGTCTTGAACTTGCCCTGCCTGCCGCGCAGGGAGTGATAGGTGCGCGCTATCTTGAAGGCCGTTTCGTTGGCTTCGGAGCCGATGACGTTGGGGAAGACCCGCGTCAGGTCGCCGGGCAGGTGGCTGGCCAACTTCTCGGCCCAGGCGATGATCGTGTCGCTGGCCAGGCCACCGAAGGTGGTGAGGTAGGCCAGGCGCTCCATCTGCTCGGCCACCGCCCGGGCCACGTCCTTGCGTCCGTGCCCCAGCTGACAGTTCCAGAGTCCGGCGGTAGCGTCGACGTAGTCTCGCCCCTCCGAATCGTAGAGCCAGCAACCCTCCCCACGGAGGAACACCAGTGGCCCGTTGGCCTCGTGGTTCCCCAGCGGCACGAGGGGATGCAAGAGGTAGGCGAGGTCTTTCTCTTTCAGGGCGCGGGTGAGCTCGTTCTCTTCGCCCACGGGAGTCTCCTGGCGTGGATTCGTCCTCCGCGGCAGGTACCTGCCCGAGGAATCCCCCACATCCTAAGGGAAGGCGCGGCCCCGCGCAAGGGGGTGGTCCTCACGACCGCTTGCCATCCATGCCCGGGATAGGCTCTGGCGCTGCTAAGCAACAAGAGCGCTAAAGCGCTCACTACGAACCCGGAATCTGGCGTGCTCGTAGTGAGCGCTTTAGCGCTTTCCGGTCCATCGGCGGCAGCTGCCTTTGACTTTGGCCCTCGGGCAGCTCTAGACTGAACGTGCGGCGGCCTGGTCGGGCCGCCGCTTCCCGCGAGCAAGAGGTATCAGCCCGAGGTTCTCTGTCATGCGCAAGCCCGACGTTTTCTACGGCTGGATCGTCGTCGCCGTCTCCTTCGTCACGCTCTCCCTCGCCTTCGTCATCTGGAACGCCTTCTCGGTCTTTCTGGTGGCCATCTGCGCCGAGTTCGGCTGGTCGCGCGCCGACGTCTCACTCGTCTTCGCCGCCTTCACGACCATCTACGGGCTCAGCTCTCCCCTGGCCGGAGCCGCCATGGACCGCTTCGGCCCGCGGGTGGTGATGCCCATCGGCGCGGCACTCCTGTCCGCCGGGCTGTTGGGCGCCAGCCGGGCCACTGAGATGTGGCACCTCTTTCTGGCCTATGGCCTACTGGCGGCGATCGGCGTCTCCTCTATCGGCACCTCGGTCAACTCCGCCGTCCTCGCCAACTGGTTCAGCCGCCGCCGGGGCGCCGCCATCGGCCTCGCCTCCTCCGGCATCGGCGTCGGCACGGCCCTGCTGGTGCCGGCGTCGCAATACATCATCCAGGTCGCCGGCTGGCGTGCCGCCTACGTCTTTCTGGCCGTTTTGGTGCTGGTGATCGTGCCGCCGCTCACTTTCGCCTTCCAGCGCCACCGCCCGGAGGACATGGGCCTGCAGCCCGACGGCGGCGCCAGCGGGCAGCGCGGCGGCAAGCCGGCCCCGCAGCTGCGGGTGGTCGACCAGGCCTGGGCCGGCACGGTCTGGACCGTGAGGCGAGCCGTGGGCACCCGCCGCTTCTGGTGGCTCTTCCTGGGGCTGATGTTCGGTACCCTCTGCCACCAATCGGTGATGGTCCACCAGGTGGCCTATCTTGGCGACCTGGGCTTCAACCCTATGCTGGCTGCTTCCGCCGTGGGTCTGGTGGGATTGTTCGGGTCGATCGGCAAGCTGGGCTGGGGCTGGGTTTCGGATCGTATTGGCCGCGAGCCCAGCTACGCCCTGGGCGTGGCCTGCATCATCGCCGGGGTCGTCATACTGGGACTGATTGGGGGCGTGGCGCGGATGACGTTGCTCTACCTGTACGTCATCGCCTTTGGCATCGGCTACGGCGTCTACACGCCACTTTCCTCGGCGACGGCGGCCGACCTCTTCCAGGGCAAACGCTTTGGCGCCATCTATGGTCTGCTCTGGGTAGGCAGCGGCACCGGTTCCTCGCTCGGCCCCTGGATCAGCGGCCTCTTCTACGACCTTTCTGGCAGCTACTTGCCTTCCCTGGTGATGTCGGTCGCGGCCGGCTTCCTCTCCGTGGCCTGCTTTTGGCTCTCCTCTCCCGGCAGCGTGCGCCAGGTGCCCGGCGTGGCCGCCCGCGCCCTGCAAGCCGCCGCGGGGCGGTCGCCGGGCTAGCCTCTACACCACAATCATCCGACCGCAGCGTACTTGCTTGTTGGGCCCAGCTAGGCGGGGAAGACCTCGACCTCCTGCCCCGTCTCGGCGGCCCGATACGCTGCCAATATCATCCGCAGGGAGTTGCGGCCATCAGCCAGGGTCACAGGCGGCTCGCTGCCCTCGGCCAGGCAGCGCAAGAAGCTCAGGGGGTTCTGCTGGTGGAAGATGCCCCGTTTGAAGAACGGCACCTCGTCGACCATCGTCCAACGGCGCTCAACCGGATTGATCGGCGGGTTGGCGCTGAAGTACTTGAGATAGCCTCGCTCTACCAGGTCGCGCGAGGCCAGATCGACGCCGGAGATGATGGCAGAGCCCTTGCTGCCGAAGACCTCGATCGAGTTCTCGGCCGCAAGCATGCCGTTCGAGGTGCTCAACTCCGCCAGCATACCGTCCGGGTACTTGAAAATCGCCAGCGCCGTGTCCTCTACCTCTTCGCCAAACGTGGCATTCGAGACGTAGGCCTTCACCGTCGCCGGCCTGCCAAAGAACCAGTTCAGAAAGTCGGCGGCGTGAATGCCCTCGTCGAGCAAGGCCCCCCCACCGCTCAGTGCCCTGTCGTGATGCCAGGCCGGCAGCGCCCCCGCCTGCACGCCGTAGTAGTGGCCGTGGCGCACGCGCACGAGCGCGAGCTTGCCCAGCTTCCCCGAGCGCACGATCTCCATCAGCTGGTGATTAATGGGGTCGAAGCGCTTGGGGAAGCTTTGCTGGTAGACGATGCCGGAGCGCCGCACGGCCGCCTCGATGCGCTGGCAGCCGGCCAGGTCGGCGGCAATCGGCTTTTCGCAGAGCACGTGCACCCCGGCCGCGGCGGCCGCCTCGACCAGCTCCGGGTGCTTGACCGTCTCGGAGGTGATACCTACGGCGTCGCACTCGTGGAGCAGGTCGGCCAGGTCGGCGTAGAAAGTGGTCTTGTGCTCCTCGGCCTTCTGGCGACCACGTTCTGGGTCGTCGTCCCAGCAACCAACTAGCACGCCCAGGTCCGACTTGTTGACGGCATCCGACCAGAAGTTGCTGTGGTACATAGCGTAACTGAGGATACCGAAACGAATGGGCGGTTTGAGTCTGACCATTATTCCACCTCTGCCTCTTGCCCCGTCTCGGCGGCGCGGTAGATGGCCTCGACTACGCGCATGCTCCGCAGTCCGTCGCGGGCGCTGCCGTCGGGCGGCTCGTCGCCGCGCGCCTGCGCCAGGAAATGCTGGTGGTGTAGCTGGCCGAAGGGCCGGTTGGGCAGCTCCGGGTTGACCCACTCTTTCTTGCCGGTGGCCGCGGGCGCCCAGAGCGCCAGCCCCTGGCTGGGGTAGCGCAGCCAGGCCGTGCCCGCCGAGCCGTAAACCTCCAGGCGGAAGCGGTCGCAGCCCGCCTGCTCGGCGAAGGTCATCTCCTGCGTGCCCAATGCCCCCGAGCGGAACCTGTAGATGGCGAAAGCGTGGTCGTCGATTTCGTTGACGACGCGCGTGCCGTCGGCCAGGACGCGCTCCGGCTGCAGCTGAGCGACGGTCGCCTTGACGGCGACAATCGGGCCAAAGAGGTAGCGAATGAGGTCGATGCCGTGCACGCCCAGCTGAGCGACGACGCCGTGCCGCACGAGCTCCTTCTTGAAGAACCAGGCGTTCCAATCAGGGCCCGGCGTGGCGTTGCGGATGCGCAAGCTTAGCACGTCGCCCAAAGAGCCCCGGGCCAGCAGTTCGCGCAGGGCCACGACTTCGTCGAAGTAGCGGTGCATGAAGCTAACCACGAGCAGGGTGCTACAGCGCTCCGCCGCCTCGACGATCCGCTCGCACTCGGCGCTGGTGGGCGCCATTGGCTTCTGCAGCAGCACCGCCTTGCCCGCCTCGGCGGCGGCGATGGCGATCTCGGCGTGGGTGTGGTCGGGAGTGGTTATGACAACCGCATCGACGTCCGCCCGGCGCAGGACCTCCCGCCAATCGGCGGTGGCGTGGGCGATGCCGAAGCGTTGGGCCTGGCGGCTCGCCTTCGCCAGGGAGCCGCTGGAGATGATGACGAACTCGGCCCCGCCGGCGGCGGCCAGGCCGGCCAGGTGGTAATCGCTGATGAACCCGGCGCCAATGAAGCCCAGGCGCACGGACTTAGGAGTGGACATAATGTGCCTCCAAGTGGGTGAGGGCAGAATTCCCTCTCCCTTTGGGAGAGGGTTAGGCCACGGCCCCAGGGGCCGTAGGCCCGTGGGGGTGAGGGTCTCTTTGCCGAATGCCTGGTTACAGGAGTTCCTCATCCTAACCTTCCCCCCCCAAAGGGGGAAGGAGTACCAAAGCCTCAGTCTGCGTGGTAGGGACACGGCATCGCCCCGCTGGTGGCGAGGGCTGCGGCCGCGGGCGGGCCGGCAGAGCGAGGCTCCACTGGAGCCTCGCCCCCTAGTGGCAGAGGCCGGCCCCTACCTTTGACACGCACCATGCCTTCCCCCAGAGGGGGAAGAACCAGAACGGGCTAGAGCCCTACGGCTTCCACTTGCCCTCGACCTTGACCAGGTTCGGGTCGACCGCCTTCACCGGGTCACTGTAGGTGTAGGTAAGTATATCCTGGGGGTTCTTGATGCGCCCGGTCTCGGAAAGGAAATCGGTTACCGTCTTCATGTCCAGGACGTAGCCGTCGTCGAAGGGGCCGGTGAAGTTGAAATCGGCCCAGATGGCCTTGTTCTGCTCGACCGGCTGCTTCAAGTAATCCGAGAAGTCCTTGATCACGGCGTCGGTGTTTTCGGCGACGTATTTCTGGGACTTGTAGAGTACCTGGATGATCGCCTTGGTGGCGTTGGGCATCTTCTTGACGAAGTCCTCGGAGAGGGCGATGACCGAGCGGTTGTAGCAGATGCGCATCTTCTCGCCCTTGTTAGAGGCGAAGTTGCTGACGGTGCCCGTGTGCACGATCTGGGCATCGGTCATCTTCCGCAGCGCTTGCCAGGGCCAGGGCTCCCAGCAGATAAAACCGTCGATGGCGCCGGAGAGGAAGCTGGTCTGCTGCTCGGGCGGCTGTAGGTTGACGACGGTGATCTTGCTCTGGTCGAGTTTGTACTGTTTGACCAGCGACCAGAAGGTGACGCTGGCGGTCGAGCCCTCGAGCAGGCCGATCTTCTTGCCGTAGAGATCGGTGGCGTTCTTGACGCCCGACTTGGCGCTGACGACCAGCTTGTCGAGGGAAGAGTTGACGGAGCCCGTGCCCAGCAGCAGAACGGGCAGGCCATTGTGACGCATGCTAACCGGCGGCACGTTGCCAGGCAGCCAGACGTCCAGCTGTCCGGCGCGTAGGGCCTCGCCGGCGAGCGCACCGGCGCTGAAAGTCGGCGTCTCCAGCTTGCCCTTGAAACCAGCATCGGCGAACCAGCCTTTGGTTATGGCCATGATAGCCGGGGAGAGCGATGGGTCGACGCCCAGGCCGATGATCAGGTTGTCCTTCTCGACGGGCGCGGGTTTGGCCGCGGCGGCGGGCGCTTGCGTGGGCGCGGGGGCGGGAGCGGTGGTTGCCGCCGGCGCGGTGGTGGCGGCGGGCTTAGGCGCTTCGGTTGCCTTCGCCGCCGGGGCGGCGGTAGGCGCGGCCGCTGGTTGCACGCAAGCCGCCAGCAGTGTGGACGCACCGGCAGCCAGGGCTGCCTTCAGGAATTCGCGACGTTTCATGTGGCCTCCTCCACTAATCCCCAATTGGGTATTCAGAAATAAGCGAGTTACCGTTTGTTCGCACACGCGGACAGCAATTCAAGTCGCGGCCGGCCGAGCAATCGGCCTCATCCCTTCCCATCCGGGAGACGGCTACCTCCTATCTTTCTCTAGTCCCCGCCAGGCCCGCGGTCGTGGCTTTGACGTACCAGCGCAAGCGGAAGCGGAAAAAGAACTGAGCGATGATGAAATCGGTGAGCAATGTAGTGATGCCGATGGCCAGGATGCCGAAGACGACCAGGTCGATCTGGCCGAGCTCGCGGGCCCGCACGATGAGGTTGCCCAGACCGCTCTGCGAGGCGATCAACTCGGCCGCGACCAGGACGCCGAAGCTCAGGCTCCAGGCGATGCGCAGGCCGGTGAGAATGTCGGGCTCGATCGCCGGCACGGCCACGCGGTAGAGCAGCCGCCAACCCGACAGGCCCATCATGCGCGCGGCGTTGAGGATATCGCGGTCGATCTTGCGCATGCCGGCAAGGGTATTGGTGAAGGCCGGAAAGAAGGCGCCCAGGCTGATGACGAAGACCTTGGACGGCTCGCCCAGGCCGAACCAGATGAGGGCGGCCGGGATCCAGGCCAAGGGCGGGATGGGACGCAAGAGATCGATCGGAGCGCGTAGCAAATCACCCACCAGGGGGTACCAACCGGAGGCGACGCCGAGCACCACGCCCAGAACGGAGGCGATGAGGAAGCCGGCCATCACCCGGAAGAGGCTGGCCTCGACGTCGCCCAGGAACTGCGCTAGGGTAAGATGGCTGGCCGTGCCGGCGACCACGGCGATGGGGGAGGGAATGATGCGCGGGTCGAGCAATCCCAACGCCGAGAGAGCCTGCCACACGGCCAGGAAGATAGTCACGCCCAGCCAGGAATCGAGGCTGGCAAGACGTCTGTTCATTTCGATTCCCTCGCCCAGGGCAGTAGAAGGCGCTCCAGCCAGCTAAGGCCCAGCGCGATCAGCAGGCCGAAGAGGGCGATGGCTACCATGCCGGCAAAGACGAGGTCCATGCGATAGAAAGTGCGGGCCTGGGAGATGAGGGCGCCCAGGCCGATGCTGGTGCCGATCAGTTCCACGCCGACGATCACCATGAAGCCCAGCCCAAGCGCCAGGCGCAAGCCGGAGAAGATGTACGGCAGGGCCGAGGGCAGAATCACCCTGTAGAACATGGCGCGCGGGGAAGTATCTAGCATCAGCGCCGCCCGAATCAAGGCCGGGTCCACGTTCTTGGCGCCGTCGATGACGTTGGTCAGCAGCACCCAGAAACAGCCGTAGGTGATCAGGAAGACCTTCGATTCCTCGCCCACGCCGAACCAGAGCACGGCCAGGGGCAGCAGACTCAGGGTAGCGACCGAGCGGGCGAAGGTGACGATGGGCAAGACCATGCGGCTGGCGCGCAGCGAGCGGCCGATCAGCATGCCCAGGGGAATGCCGAGGACCGCCGCCAAGGCATAGCCGGCGGCGACCCGGCCCAGGGTGCTGCCCATGTGGGTGAGCAGGGAAGAGCCACGGGGGAAGCCCAGCGTCTGCAACTCCCAGACGGTGCTGAGGACGCGGGATGGCGGCGGGATCGTGCTGGCGTCAAACAGCCCCAGCTGGGCCGCCCCTTCCCAGAAGGCCAGGATGACCGCGACGGAGAGGAGAGGCAGGCCGGTCTGCCGAAGGTGACGCGAGACGGCCCAGCCGGGTTGCCGCTCTGCCTCGATTGAGGGACGGCACTCGCCCTGGCCAGGCGCCACCGTGGCCTTCGCCTTGCCGTCCGGCCCGGACCCTGTGCCAAGCGTATCGCTCATTCGATCGCTCGCTGAATCGTCTCGTAGAATTGGGCAAACTGCACGGAGGCTCGCTGGCGTGGCCGCGGCACGTCGATGACGATCTGCTCGCGGATGCGGCCGGGATGCGGACTCATCACGATGACTCGATCGGAGAGAAAGATCGCCTCCGAGATGCTGTGAGTGACAAAGACCACCGTCTTGGTGCGCTTCTGCCAGATGGCGAGCAACTCATCCTGCATCTCGGCCCGCGTCAGCTCGTCCAGCGCGCCAAAGGGCTCGTCCATCAACAGTATTTCCGGGTCGAGCGCGAGGGCGCGGGCGATAGCTACGCGCTGTTGCATGCCGCCCGAAAGCTCGCGCGGGTACTTGGACTCGAAACCGGAGAGCTGCACCAGCGAGATCAGATCCTGGGCGTGGCGCCGGCGCTCGACCTTGGGCACGCCGCGGTTGACCAGGCCGAACTCGATGTTGTCGATGGCCGTTAGCCAGGGGAAAAGGGCCGAGCTCTGGAAGACCATGCCCCGGTCGGGTCCCGGGCCGCGGACCGGCTTGCCGTCGATGGCGATCTGGCCCTGAGTAGGGGCGACGAGGCCGGCGATCATGTTGAGCAGCGTCGTCTTGCCGCAGCCGCTGCGCCCGAGGAGAGACACGAACTCGTTCTGGCCAACCGTGAGACTGACGTTGCTTACCGCCAGGCCACGGGCCGGGTCCTCGGCGGGAAACTGCTTGCTAACCTGGAGAATCTCGATCTTGGGGCGCGCCGAACCGGCGTTTGCCACTGCCTCGGTCACCCTCTCCACTCGGGGAGATTGCACTGCGTACCCCCAACGTACGAACTGGACAGGTAAGCGCCCGAGTAGCGTATCTCTCGACACCCAGCCGAGCCCACAGTGGCGTAGATCGGCCACGAAGGCGTCGGAGAGACTCCCGGCAGTCTACTCAGGGGCCTCGGCCTTGTCAAGCGCGCGAAGTGCCCGTTTGGCTTTGGCAAGCGGCCTGGCGTTGACAGGGCGGGGCGCTTTGCGGAGAATGGAGCCTGGCCGGCATCGGCCCGAGGGGCCGCCGGCAGGGAGGGCGATGATGAGAATTGGCTGCAACACCTTGCTCTATGGAGGGCACGATCTGGAGACGGCCCTACGGCACATCGCCTGGGCCGGCTACGATGGCATCGAGCTCTCGGCGATACCGGGAGTGGCCGAGCATGCCCAGCTGGGACAGGGACGCGACTACGCGCGTGCCCTGCGCCGGCAGATCGAGTCGCACGGGCTCCAACTGTACCACCTCGGCATTCATCCCCGGCTGCTGACAGAACCGGCGGGCCAGGAGCGCCTGCTGCGCGGTCTGGAACTGGCCGTGGACCTGGAGGTGCCGCTCGTGCTCGCCGCGGCCATGGGCTACGAGCAGACGCCGGCTGCCTTCGAACAGGCCTGCCAGACCATCGGCCGCCTGGCGAGGCGCGCCCGCGAACTGGGTCTGAAACTGGGTATCAAGCCGCACGTGGGCACGGCCGTCTATCATACTGCCTCGGCGCTGGCGATGGTCGAGATGGTCGGCGAACCCAACCTGGGGCTGGATTTCGACGTCAGCCATATCTACAGGGCCAACGAGGACCCGGCCGAGTCGTTCCGGCAGCTGGCGCCTCACGTCTTCACGGTGCGGGTGCGCGATGCCGTCAGCCGAGCCACTGAGATCGGCACCCCGGAGACGCAGGTGCCCGGACGCGGGGTGATGGACCTGGCGGGCGCCCTCGCGGCGATCAAGGAGAGCGGTTACGACGGCGACATCACCCTCGATATCGTCGGCACGTTCTCCTATCCCGCGGACCGAGTAATGGCCATCGTCGCGGAGACCCGGGGCTACCTGCGCTGCGCCCTGCGGCAGGTGGGATGGGGCTAGGGGCGGGTCCGTGTCTTGTCATTCCGAGCGAGCGTCAGCGAGCGAGGAATCTGCTTGCCGCGCCGCGGGTGCTGGTCCGAAGGAGCGCCAGTGGCCATACCGATCAGATTCCTATGAAAATGGGCACTTGCTGAGCGACCGCGGGGGCAACGTGGAGTGCGGCGGCTTGCCGCCGCCTTCCAGGGCGCGGGCAAGCCCGCGCAGTCCAGGGCCCGGCGCCACCGACCGCCTCTACGAGGAATGCCCATTTTCATTCTCGGTGGTGGCCC
>JAMCYS010000170.1 GCA_023473795.1 Chloroflexota bacterium
GGCTTGCCGACTCCAGACGGTAGATGGTGGTCCAGTGGACACACAGAAGCTCCGCCATTTGCTCGTGCGTGAGGCCCAGCGCCAGCCGCAGCCCCCGCCAGTCCAGAGTGCCGTGACACCGATCCACGACCCCCAGTCTAGCCATCGCCTTCCCTCCATGCACACCCTAGCAACTGCTAGGGTTATCATCGTTCGCAGGGCCTGACCTAGTATATTCGTGGCAGCTTGTCAGAGTAATTAGGCGCTACTTTGTAGTTTGACCGTGGTTTCTGCCGCATTTACGCCAGGTTTCTTCCCTGAGAGCGGGGAGAAACGCACGCATTAACCCGCAAACGGAGGGCGAAATGGGATTCCTAGATGCGCTGTTCGGAGCTCCCAAACCTCAGAACAAGGGCGGCAGGCCTCCCGGCGCGCGCAGCAAACCGGCCACCGAGAAGCTCGCTCGCGAAGAGGCGCGCTACCTGGAGCACCTCCGCAAGACTAATCCGGTCAAGTGGGCCGCGATTATGGAGCAGAGGATGGGCCTGAGCCTGCAAGGGCCCAACGACTTTGAGCAGTTCGCCGAAACGGTCAAACGGATGAAGGAAGTTGGGCTGCTCAAGAGCGCCAAGGAGCTGGCGGGCGAGGACGATTCGTTCAAGGACATCATCGCCGCGGTGGCCCCCGTCGTCACGGCCGTGGTCCAAGCGCAAACCGCCGGGGCCGCGCAGATAGCGGCGCTGGCCCAGCAAGCCGCCCTCGTCCAACGACAGCAAGCGCTGCCACCGGCGGCGGCCACCGCCCCAACCCCGGAAGCCGCGCCTAAGGAGGACGCCGCCGCGCCCCAGTCGCCGCCGGAGATGTCGATGCAGGCCCGCGTCGTCAAGGCCACGCTCGAGCGCATGAACCCGCAGCAGGCCGCGGAGTGGCTCGTGGAACTCGACCACCCCCAGATCGACGAGCTGGTGACGATCATCTGCCAGACCGCCGACGATCGCCTGCCGGCGTTGCTGACCTCGCTGGGGCAGAAGAGCCCCGAGTTCGCCGGCGTCCTCTGGTGGCTGGCCGGCCGGGGCCCCTGGCTGGGCGAGACCGCGGCGGCCCTGCGCCGGCTAAGAGGCGGCGAGTCCGCCTCAGGCGGACAGTCTTCCTACAGCATCTAGCCTTAGCAGTTGCTAGGGATTGGCAGCCTCGCCTCCTCGGTGTCTGATGGGTACTAGGAAGCCCCGGCTAACGGGGCGAACGAGGAGGCGAGCATGGCTCGAACGGTTCGCAATCCCGACATCTTCGGTGAGGACCTGACCGACCTCGCGGCGGAGTTCGCCGGCATCGCCGGCACCGCCATCGTCAACGACAAAGTCGTGGCGCCGATGACCAGCAAGGTCATCTCGTTCGCCAGCGACACGCCGGAGGCCAAGGCGCTCGACGCCGGCGGCACGGCCGTGGCCGCCTGGGGCCTCGGCATGGGCGTGGGGATGCTCAACAAGAACTGGGGGCGCTTCGTCAAGCGCGGCGGGATCATGCTGGCCCTGGTGAAGGGCATCTCGATCTTCATCCCCGGCTTCAGCCTCACCGGTAACATCCCCGTCTTCCGGCTCCCCGCCCCGGCGCCGGCGCCTGCCCAGCAGATCGCCGCCGCGTCGACGAGCTACGGGATCTAGGAAGAGTAGGAGGAGGAGCAGAGAATGGGTACCCCGTCTAGGCAAGAACGCCACGCCAACAGCTCCACCTGGAGCGCCTCGGGGCCGATCAACCTCGAGCTGGCGCCCAAGAACTACGCCATCACCCGGCTCGGCATCGAGGTCCGGCTCTCGATCACCACCACGCTCCAGACCCTGTTCAGTGACTACTACGACCGGGCGGTCACGAACCTATCCCTGTCCGGCATGGGCCGGAACTTCTTCAACTTCACGAACATGCGCGCCGCCGCCCACTTCAACCGGCTGCGCGGCTGCGGCATGGGTCGGCCGACGGTGATCGCCGACAACCAGACCACGCTCGTCCAGCATATCTACTACCTGTTTCACTTCGGGGTGAAGCCCACGCTCAACGGCGAGGACAACCCCTTCGACCTCACCGGCGGCATTCCGCCCGTGGCCAGCGGCAACCTCACCCTGCAGGGCACCTGGGGCGCGGCGACCGCGATGGGTACGAACTGCACCATCGCCGCCGGCAGCATGCACGTCTACCTCTGGGGCGTGGTCGGCGGCCAGCCGATTATGCTCCCCGAGTGGAGCATGGCGACCCCGACGCCCACGGCCACCAGCTCGGCCTTCGCCACGGCGTACAGCATCCCCAGCGGCAACTTCCTGCGCTCGCTGCTGGTGATGGAGACCAACGGCACCAACGCGCCGCGCGACGACTCGGTCCTCAACTCCATCAAACTTTACAACAGCAAAGAGGGCCAGACCCTGCTCAGCTACGGCGGGCAGGCGGGCGCCGTCGCCGACTACAAGGCGGCGGAGGCCTTCCAGCAGTTCTCCACTCGCGCTCGTTACGTGCCGCCCTCGGAGAACGTGACGACCGCCATGACGGGCGTGCTCACCGGCGGCAGCCCCGGCGTGCCGGACATCACCCACGCGATTGACTCGGGCTTGGTGCCGATCTACCTGTACCAGTTCCAGGGCGCCCACCCGCAATACGGCATCGACCTGCAGAAGAACGCCGCGGGCGATTACCAGTTGCAGTGGGGCGTCTCCGACGCCACGGGCGTCACGGTGGACGTCGTGCACGAGAAGTACGCGCCGAACGCGGCCCACCCGATGGGCGCCGCGCTGCTGCGTCGGTAGGGCAAACCTCGCCGCCCGCGTCGATGGGGCACGGGTAATCGGTGCCCGTGCCCCGTTCGTTTGGCAGCGGGTGCCAATCCGCCCGCGAGGGAAGGAGGTTTGCCGTGCCTTACGCTAACCCGTGCGCGGCCGGGGCCCCGGCCGCGGCCGGTGGCCCCACCGCCGACGAGATCGCCCTGGCCATCGTCGCCCGGTTGCAGGGAATCAAGATCGACATCAACCCGCCCGTCATCAAGGGCCAGTCGGTCGTTGCCCTGCAGTCCCAGCCGATCGCCCGCACCTCGCTGGCGATCGACACGCAGAAATACAACGCCGTCTACGTGCAGATCTTCGTCACCGGCACGACGCCTTCGGCGACGGTGGCCGTGCGGGGCGCCGCTTACGGCTCCTATCAGACCCTGCCCGACCCCAACGCCAGCAAGACGGTCGCCGCGGCAACCTCCTATGAGGTCGTGGTGGGCGCGCCTTCGGTCGTGATCGACCTGTCGAGCGTCTCCGGCACCTTCGCCGACGGCGAGGGCTACACGGTGATCGTGACCCCCTTCGTCTCGCCGGGCTCGACCAACGTCTCCGTCGCGGCGGCTAGCGCCGTGGACGTGTCCGACCGCGCCGCCCGCGACCTGGGCAAAGTCGACGTCGCCACGCTCGATGAGTACACTCCCGAGGATGTGGACACCGACGCGGGCGACACGCGCAAGGCCCTGCCGGTCGCCCTCATGCTGCCCGGGGCAACGCCCGCCGCGGCGCCGGGCGACGTTACCAACGGGCTAGACGTGGACGTGACCCGCCTGCCCGCCGGGACAAACACCATCGGTGGCACCACGGACGCGGGGCCGGCCTGGACGGCCTCTCTGGGGGTCGCCGGCGCCGCCGTGACCAGCGCGAACGCCTCCGCCGCCGACCTGGCCGTTACCGACGCGCCCACGGCCGGGCAGAAGATGGTTATCACCGACGTCGTCGCCAGCGCCGACACCGCCATGAATCTCTCCTTCAAGGAGGAAACGTCCGGGACCCTCATCCTCAAGCTCTTCCTGCCCGCCAACGGGTCGGCCCAGATCACGCCGCGCGGCAAGATGAAACTGGCCACGGCCGACAAGAAGATGGTCGTAAGGGCCAGCGTTGCCGGCAACATCGCCGTTACCGTCAGCTACTACAGCGAGGCGTAGACGATGGCTCGACTCTGGCACTGCGGCTTTGAGACCGGCAATACTCTGGAGTGGGATCTAACGCCTGGGGTGGGCGTGATCTCAACCTCCCCCAACGCTCGCCACGGTACCTACGGCTTCTGCAACGGCACGATTGGCAAGCAGTTGCCATCTACATACGCCGAGTTGTACGCGAGGATGGGTTCCAAGGTTAGTGGCGATACTAACCGGACGAGCTTCTTGTTCTATGAGGGCACGACCTTGCACATTGAGGTCAGGGTCGGGCTGGCGGTTAACGGCCTAGTCACCGTCTACCTGGGTACGACCTTAATCGCCACTGGCTATATCCCCGGCTACGTGCTGGGCAGCTGGTACTGCGTTGAGGCGCGGGTCCTAATCAATGACGCTGTCGGTATTGGCCGCGTGGTCGTGGCCATCGACGGTGATTACGCCCACCCCATCATTGACTTCACCGGCGACACCCGCAATGGCGGCACGACTGGCCTCATCGACCGCTTCTACGTGCAGGGGTCAAACGCAAACACGTGTGTCGGCGTCGTCGACGACGTCGCGCTCAACGACACCTCCGGCGCAATCCATAACTCATGGTGCGGCGACGGCTACGGCAAATTGCTCGCGCCCAACGCCAACGGCGATAGCTCGCAACTCGTGGGCTCCGACGGCAATAGCGTCGACAATTACCTGCTGGTTGACGAGGTGCCCTACAACACGACCGACTATGTAGAGTCGGCCACGGTGGGGGCGACAGACCTCTATCACGTCGCCGATCCCGCTTTGGCCGCGAACGAAGTGATCAATTCGGTCCGCGTCGCGGCAATCGCCAAGCTGGACCTACCCGGCACGGGCAGCATACAGGCAGGCATCAAGACAACCTTGGAGGACTGGGCTACCGCCGTGGCCCTCAACGACACGACCTGGAAGGTGTCTCAAAAGTTCTACCCGGTGGACCCCGCCGACTCAGCTGCCTGGACCGAAGCCAAAGTCATCTCACTACAGGTTGGCGTGAAGGTGGCTTAGGCGGTGACTACTAACCTAGTAACCGCCGTCTATACCGAGGTCGACGTTACGGCCGGCGCCAACGCCAAGCGCAGGGCTACGACCGCCTATACCGAGGTAGACATCACGGCCGGCGCCAACGCCAAGCGCAGGGCTACGACCGCCTATACCGAGGTAGACATCACGGCCGGGTGGAGGTGGATATCGGCTACGTCACCGCCCAAGCACAGGCGATCACCCGCAGCCCTATGTGGGGCAGATTCTAGGAGATTGCCATGGCACGCAACGACGACAACACCGGGACGCTGGCCCTCCTGGGGCTGGCGGGCCTCGTCTACTGGCTGTGGAAGACTGGCAAACTCGGCGGCACGACGCCCCCGCCTGGCGAGCAGTGCCCCACGGGCCAGCACTGGGACGCGACGGCTAGCGCCTGCGTGGCCGACGATGGGGACGGTACGACGCCGCCCAGCGGGACGTATACCCTGGGCAACGGTGGCCAAATCAGCAACATCGACGGCGGTATGGGGCATAAGTTGGTCCCTCTGCCCACAATCACCCCCTGGGCCGGCTTCCGCTTCCAGTGTCAGCTGCAGCTCGATTACGTGGGGCCGATGACGCCCCTAGTGGTCTACGTGCGTGTCGACGATACGGCCATCGACGAACACTCTACCCGCGTGTTGCCCGAGACCCTACCGCCGCCCAACCGGCAATACTGGCTGCTGCAGGCCGGCCCGCTGAGCGCGTACTCACCGTCCGGAGTGGTCAGCGGCAACGCCAACACCGTGCGCGCGATTGTCGTCGATCCGAACAATGCCAACGCCATCATATTCGAGCGGGTGCTCGGGACGGTGGTTTGGTAATGGCCAACCGCCGCCGCAACCCCAGCCAGGCTCAGGCGCTGGCCGACTCCGGCCGCTACGAGGACGGCGCGCTGTGGGTCCACCAGTTCGGCGACGCGGGCAACCCGTTCGACGTCCGGGAGGAGCGGCCGCTGCTGGCCCCGCCGGCGGGGCCATCGCCGAGTGCCGCCGCTGGCTGGCGGAGATGGCCAAGGAGAGCGCGTAGCATTTCCCTCTCCCTCTGGGACCATGCCCAGAGCGAAGCGTAGGGGAGGGTTGGGGTGAGGGTCCCTCCCTGGAGACCGCGGGGGACAAGCCCCCGCGCTACGGGAGCGGAGAGGCACTAACGGGAGCATAGCCGTGCTACTGATCGACGCCCTGCGGGCCGGGGGCTGGCCGGACGCCGAGCTAGGAAACGCGCTGGGGGTCGTCTCACTGGAGTCGGGCGGCAACCCCGCGGCGCACAATCCCGGCACGCCGATCGGCGCCGAGGACTCTTGGGGCTTATTCCAAATCAACCGGCTGGCTCACGACTACACGGTCGAGCAGTTGTGCGATCCGGTGACCAACGCGACCATCGCCCGCCAGCTGTGGCAGGCGCGGGGCGGTTGCTACGGCGACTGGTGGAACGCGGCGCAAGCGCTGGGCATTTGCCCCTTCGGCGGCGCCCAGCACTCGGTCGCCGATTACGCGGCGCTGGCCAACACGGACGTCGGCGGGGGGAACGGCGGCGGGCTGCCGGCGGGCTGGGACGTCAACACTATCGCCCTGGGCCTGCTGGGGCTGGCGGCCGTCATGCTGATCCTGGATCTCTAGGGGGCGGGGCGTATGCCGACAGAAGCGGAGATCGCCGACTATTCGGCGCGGAATAACTACCCGGTCCGCGGGGTGCAGGCCTTCGCCGACGCCAACGGCCGCCTGCCACTTGACGACGCCGAGCTCTGCGCCTGGGCCTCGTCCAACGGCGTGCTCGACCCCACGGCGGGGACTTGGCTGTGCAGCGACGCGGCGCCGGCGCCGGGACTCGGCGACTGGATCAAGGCCCACCCCTGGGAGACGGCGGGGCTGGCGGCGCTCGCCCTGTGGGCCTTCGGCAAGAAGGGATGGAGGTAGAGATTATGGCTGGTTGTGACGCGGCCTCCAAGGCGGCCTGGGCGGCGGCGATCGGCCTGCCGCTGTGCATCGCCGACGCGTGGTGCGCGACCCACGCGCAGCTGCGTCAAGAACGCGCAGGGCCAATGCGTGCCCACTAGCGGCGGCGGCACCGATTTTTCCAAGCTGCTCAACAACCCGCTTGTGCTAATCGGCGGTGGCCTAGTGGCCATCGCGGTATTTACGTCGCTCACAGGCGGCCGGAGGTAGGCTCATGGCATTCGACCAGAACAACTACGTCGCCGCCTGGGGCAGCGGCTGGGTGGTGCTCGTGAACGGCGTCTGGTACAGGCCCGGCTGCTTGGCGGCGAGCAGCGCCTATCCGCCGCCGACGAGCGCCGTGTGGAGCGACCTGACCGCGGCGCAGACCTGCTACAACCAGAAGCACGGCGGCGACGAAACGACTCCCTCCAAGCCGCCAAGTACGTTCGGCGCTTGGCTGCAACAGAATATCCTTGGGCCGCCT
>JAMCYS010000053.1 GCA_023473795.1 Chloroflexota bacterium
CTAGGCTAAGTGCTGAGATAGCGAGGCACAGGTGGCGGCTCGGGATCACGCGTAAAGCGCTCCCGTAGAGCTTGTGCCACCGCCTCTGGGACCATGTGCTCGATGGAGCCTCCAAGCTTGGCGATCTCCTTCAATGTGCTGGAACTAAGGAAACTGTACTGGATGCTAGTCAACAAGCAGACAACATCCAGCTCCGGCGCCAGCTGCCGGTTCATCGACGCCATTTGGTACTCCATCTCGAAGTCCGAAATCGCCCTCAGACCGCGCACCAGCACTTGCGCGCCAACGCGCCTGGCAAACTCAACCGCCAGACCGGCAAACGACTCCACGGTGAGGTTGGGAACATCGGCCAACGCCGCCCGAGCCATCGCGACGCGTTGATCCGTCGTGAACAGCACGTTCTTAGGGGGCGTGTTGTAGACCGCGACCACCACTCGATCGAAGATTCCGGCAGCTCGGCGAGCGATGTCGATGTGGCCGTTAGTGATAGGGTCAAAACTACCAGGATAGACGGCGACCGTCAACCGGTTGCCTCCTCAGCAGCGTAAATGGAAATTACCGTATCCCCGTGGACACGCTCCCGTAGCCGCGCCAAACCGGCGACGTTATCCGGCAGCCCAACACGGCGGGAGTGCTCGACCGCCAACAGGCCCCCCCGGCGCAGCAACCGCGAGTCGGCCAGCTTGCGCAACACGGCCAGCACGTTGGGGTCGGCGTACGGCGGATCAAGCGCTATTATATCATAGCCTTCCGCGCTGAGCAGACCTGATTCCCCGGCCAGCGCCACCTGGACCGTCTGGCAGTGCACGTGGGCCTCGGCCTGCAGGCCTGTTTCTGCAAGATTCCGCTTGATTACTTGGCAGGCCGTGCGGCTCGCCTCGACGATGTCGGCGCCGGCAGCACCGCGGCTGAGGGCTTCGATGGCCAGAGCGCCGCTGCCAGCGTAGAGGTCGAGCCAGCGCAATCCCTGCCAGACGCCTGCTGGTTGGTCATCCTCCTCAGCGGGTCGCCTGGCGAACAGCAGGGACTCCAGCATAGCGAAGAGCGCGCCCTTGATCTTGTCCGAGGTTGGGCGCACTGCCTGGCCACGGGGCGCGTGCAGAGGTCTACCCTTGGCCGACCCGGCGATGACTCGCACAGCCTACTCCAGATTGCCGGTTCCCCGCCAAAATATTTCTACTCGACGTCGTAGCTCGGCATGATCCGGCAACGTCAAGTCGGGGTCGCGCTCGAACAGATCGCGGGCGGCGAGGCGCGATTCGTCAATGGTCAGAACATCGCTGAGTGTCGCGACCCGCAGGTCGGGCAAGCCGCTTTGACGCACGCCGAAGAACTCCCCTGGGCCCCGCAGTTTCAGGTCCTCTTCCGCCAGCTCGAAGCCGTTCTGGGAGCGTTCGAGCGCGTCTAGGCGCTCTTTGGCCTCCGCGGAGGGCGACTCGGCCACTAGCACGCAATACGCCTGCTGGCCACCCCGGCCCACTCGACCCCGGAACTGGTGCAGTTGGGCCAGGCCGAAGCGGTCGGCACCCTCTACCAGCATCACCGAGGCGTTCGGCACATCGACGCCAACCTCGACAGGCCGAAGCGGTCGGCACCCTCTACCAGCATCACCGAGGCGTTCGGCACATCGACGCCAACCTCGACGACCGAGGTCGACACCAGAACCTGCACCTCGCCCGCCCGGAACTGCTGCATGGCGCCTTCCTTGTCCGCGGCCTTGAGCTTGCCGTGCAGGAGTCCGAGGCGCAGGTCCGGGAAGACCTCGCGCTGCAGGCGCTCGTACTCGGCCGTCGCCGCCTTCGCTTCGATCTTGTCCGACTCCTCGATCAGGGGGCAAATGATGAAGGCCTGCTCGCCAAGCTCCACGCGCTTGCGAATGAACGCATAAGCTCGCGAGCGCTCGCCTGGACCTAGACTGCGCGTCGCCACCGGCTGGCGCCCGGGCGGCAGCTCGTCGATGACCGAAAGGTCAAGGTCGCCGTAGAGAGTAAGCGCCAGCGTGCGCGGGATCGGCGTGGCGGTCATCGCTAGCAAATGCGGGTTGTGGCCCTTCTGGCGCAGGGCAGCTCGCTGCTCCACTCCGAAGCGGTGCTGTTCGTCGACTACCGCCAGCCCGAGGCGCTCGAAGACGGCACTGTCCTCGATGAGGGCGTGCGTACCGACTACTATGTCGACTTCGCCTGCCGCCACGCCTTCGGCGAGTCGCCGGCGTTCGGCCGGGGCGACGCTGCCGGTCAGTAGACCCACGGTAAGGGGGCGCGCCGTACCGTCCGCGCGCTTCACTGGCCCCAACTTATCTAGGGTCGCGCTCAAGGTACGGTAGTGTTGACCGGCCAGAATCTCTGTCGGCGCCATGATGGCGCCCTGACAACCGGCGCTGACGGCCACCAGCAGGGCCGCGGCCGCCACCACGGTCTTGCCGGAACCGACCTCCCCCTGCAGGAGGCGCATCATTGGCGTTGCCTGGGCCAGGTCGGCTACGATCTCGTCGACAACGCGCTTCTGCGCGCCGGTGAGTTGGAAAGGTAGAGAATCAAGAAAGCGAGCGAGCAAATCAGGGGGCGCAATCAGTCTTTCGGCCACTTGGCCCTGGCGGTAGGCCGCCCGGCGCCGCAGCATGCCCAGTTGCACCAGGAGCAGTTCGTCGAAAGCCAGCCGGCGCCGCGCCCGGGCCAGAGCCGGCCAGCCGTCGGGAACGTGGATCTGGCGAACGGCGGTTTGCAGGTCGAGCAGCTGCCAGCGTTGGCGAATCCACCCCGGCAGGTACTCGATGAGCGCGCTCGTCCACACGCCCACTGTGTCGGCCACTCGGGCCCGCAGCCAGTTCTGGCGGAGGTCCCCGCTCAAGGGATAGATCGGCAGAAGGCTGCCCGGCACGGCCCCCTCCGGCACATTGCGCACCTCCACCTCGCTCGGTTTCAGGCGCAGCATGCCGAAGTCCAATTCCACCGGGCCCGTAAGCATCACCTTGGCCCCAGTCGGAAACTCGGGGCCGTAGTCTACCCTGCCGGCGCGAAACAAGGTGACCGGCAGCGTGCCGCTGGCATCAGCGATGACCAGATTAGTGAGGGTCAGCCCCGCGCGCCTGGCTTCCTTGGTGGCCCGCCAGACGGTACCTACCACCGTCTGCGTTTCCCCAGGTACCAGGTCCGAGATGCGCTTAACTTCGCTGTACCTGCGAGGAAAGAGATAGACGAGGTCCAGCACCGTCTCGACGCCCAGATTGCGGAGTTTGCTGGCACTCGTGCCCTTGATACCAGGCAGGCGCGAGACTGGCGCCTCGAGCATGGCAGTCCTGCTGGGCGAGGGCAAAGCAGGGGCGCGCCGGACCGGCGGAGAACTCGTTCTGACCTTCGCGACAGAGGGGGCGCTATTGACCTTGGCCGCCGCGCCCTGGGGAGGCTTGATTGGCTCGGCCGCTGGTTCGCCCTCAGCCCTAGCCATTGGACGGGCCGCGACGCTGTCGACAAGAGCCAGCGTCGCTTTGATGGCGGTCTCTCGCTCGGCCAGAGTCAGGGTCTCGTATCGAGCAAGCTCGGCCGCCCGCCGCTTGGCTTCCGCGCCGGCGGCCCCCTCGAGAACAAGATCTGCGATCCACTGGGGGCAGTGTGTCTGGAGGCCGCCGAAGACCGCTCGGTTGCGAAGACCGCTCTTCAGCTCGTGAGCCAGCACGCGCCGCAGGCGCGTCAGCAGCTCCTGCTCCGCCATTAACCTTTGCGACCGCTGACGAAGACGAGCGCTACGGCGCCTGGCCCCGCGAGAGCGCCGATAATGGCGCCGGCTTTGTAGCTGATGAACTCTAAGCCAGGCATGCGATCTGTGTAGAATGATTCCCCGCTTAGATCCACTCCATCAGCGTAGACCTCTTGGCCAAAGCGGATGGTAAGCGGCGCGACCTCAATGCCGGCAGCCGCGGCCAGGTCGGGCGGAATGTCCGATGTGCTATCGGTCACCACCTGGACGGTCTGCTCGCCCATCCCCTAACCCCTTCCTTCATAGGCGGCGACTCCCATCGCCCCAGGGCCGAGGTAGACGCCTACCGTCGGCCCATACTGTGACACCACAACCTGCTCCTTGGGGAAGACGGTGTCCACACGTTTGACGAGGCCGTCGGCATCCGCCGGCGTCGTGCCGTAAAGCACGGCGAGGTCTTCGATGTGGGGAAACAACTCCGCGAACTCGTAGAGTCGCTCGATTGCCTTGGCGCGGGTCCGTACCTTCTCTGACAGATCGAATGTGCCGTCCTCGAGATGAATGAGGGCCCTGGAATCGCCAACGTCGCCCATGGCAGTTCGCAACTTCGCCAGCTGCGGCGACCGCTCAACGTACTCAGTGGTCTCAAGCGCGAACAGCACGTGCGTCTGCAGCACCATGCCGCGCACCAGAGCCACGATGGCGTCCAGGTTGTCGTTTCCTTGGGCGGCAAGGGCCGCCGCCAGCACCATGAAGCCAAGCCCCATCGAGGCCGACTGAGAGTCGATGACAGTCACTCTCAGATGATTGGAGATCAGACCTTGGGCAGTCGCCGCGGCCGCATAGGCACCGCTCAGTTTGGACGAGGAATGTACGGAAATGATAGCGCTCGTCGAGCGACCGAGGGAACCATAGATGTTCTGGAAATCCAGGGACGATGGAGCAGAGACTGTCACCGGCTGTCTGCCGCCAAGTCGGCGGAAGAACTGATCGGGAGTTATGTTGACGCGATCAAAGTAGGTTCGCTCTCCCACACGGATGGTGTGCGGTACTACGGTGATGGCGAGCCGCTGCAGCAAGACGGCAGGGATGTCGCAGCCGCTATCAGTAACAACTCTAACCTTCGGCATCTGCTTCGCCCGCGCGGTGAGGGCCGCGGTCGGCGAGCGCTCTCCTATTCCACTGATATAATGAAGGGATAGTGCGGCTGGCCGCCATCCACAACCTCCACCGAGAGGTTGGGCCAGCGCCGGCTGATCGACTCGGACAACTCCTCGGCGTCCAAACGCGACGCCGCCTCGCCGAAAATCACGGTGACCAGTTCGGCGTCGCCCGCGCTGGCCCTCGCTAGCGCTGTCAAGGCCACTTCTGCTAGGTCGGCCCCTGTGGCCACGAGCTGGCCGTCCAGCAGGGCTATTGCCGCCCCCTCTTCCACCTGGAGGCCGTCGACTTTGGCCGCACGAACCGCCCTGGTGGTCTCCACCGTCCGCACCCGCTCGGCGGCCTGACTCATCGCCCGGACGTTGCTGTCGAGGTCGGACTCGAAGTTGTAGGCCATCATCGCCGAGACGCCTTGAGGCACGCTCAGCGTCGGCACGACCACGACTCGCTTGTTGGTCATGCTCACCGCTTGCTGGGCAGTAGGCACGATATTGCCGTTGTTGGGCAACAGCACAACGGTCTGGCCTGGGGCAGACTCGACGGCCTCGATCAGATCACGCGTGCTGGGATTCATCGTCTGTCCGCCCGGCACCACCACGGCTGCGCCGAGGCTACGGAAGAGTTGCGTGCAACCTGAGCCGGATGCCACCACCACGAGCGAGAGCTCGCCGTCAGGAGGGGAAGAAGGCAGAAAAGCCCGTTCCGCCTGCACGGGTCGAATACCCACGCTATCGCGGGCCACTTCTTCGGCCTGGACGCTCAAGAGGTAATCCCGATGCTGATCGGCCATGTTGTCGATCTTGATACTGTGCAGGCTGCCAAAGCGCGCCGCGGCCGAAAGCACGGCGCCGGGGTCGAACGTGTGCACGTGTACTCGGATCACACTGCCGTCGCCCACGACCAGTGCCGACTCACCCTGGACGGCGACTTCCCGCCGCAGGGTCTCGACGTCGAGCGCTTGGCCGCGCAGCAGGAATTCTGTGCAGTATCCATACTGGCCCTGCTCGACTGTAGGTCGCCGCGCGACCGGCTCCTCTCTCGGGACGATGGTGACATTGTCGCCGTTGAAGTACCTAAGCAGGCCCTCGAGGAACGCCAGATAGCCCTGACCACCGGCATCCACTACACCGGCCTCCGCTAACACGGGCAGCAGACTGGGGGTGCGGGCGAGAGACTCCCGCCCAGCGGCCACCACGGCCGTCAACAACTCCCTCAAGTCGCCACCCGCTGCCGCGGTCGTTTCCGCCTCCGCGGCCGATTCCCTAGCCACCGTCAGAATCGTGCCCTCGACGGGCTTGATCACGCCCCGGTAGGCGGTCGCCGCGCCCTCCGCCAGCGCGACTGCCAGGTCGCCCGCCCCGAACGACGGCTTGTCGTCCAGCCCCCGAGCCAGGCCGCGTAGAATCTGCGAGAGGATCACTCCCGAGTTGCCCCGCGCCCCCATGAGAGCGCCGTGCGCCGCCGCGCGGGCAACTGCCCCCGCCGTCGCATTGGGCGGAGTGCCGCTAGCTTCGGCAACGGCACTGCGCATGGTCAGCGACATGTTGCTGCCTGTATCGCCATCCGGCACGGGAAAGACATTCAAGGCGTTGATCTGGTCGACGTTGGCATCTAGCCAGCCGGCAGCGATCTGTAGTGCCGCCCGCAAAGCTGGGCCATCACACGAATCGACACGGTTAGCGCGCGAGCGCCTGGTCAACCATGCACCCCTAGTCCCTGTCGCTGACCCGCAGGCCCTTGACGTTTATGTTCACCTGGGCGACAGTCTGGCCCAAGGCCTTCTCCACGGCAAACTTGACGCCGCTGGCTATGTTGCGCGCCACTTCGGAAATGGGTGTGCCGTACTCCACTACCACGTAGAGGTCAACCACCAATTGCTCGCCCTGCTGCCGAATTTCGACACCCTTGTGGTGCGATTCTCTCTGCAGAACCTCTACGAGTCCGTCACGGAGATGCGGGTAGGTGAGTCCGACCACGCCGTAAGTGTCTAGGGCGGCGCGGCTGGCGACGCGACTGACGGCCTGGGGGGAGACTTCTATCTTGCCGTGAACCGTGGTGCGCGTGTTGGCCATTCCCGCTTACCCACCCCTCTCGTTGCCAACTACGGCCGGCTATGCTAAGATGACTTCATCACGCCGCTGAGCACAGCGCCGTGTTCTGTGCGTCTGCGAGCGGCTTAGCGGCAGAAAACCTGGCTGCGGCTGTGCTTGCCATATGATAGCACAAACAGGAAACCGAATTGAAGGGGGTGAGCAACCTTGGCAGGAACTTGCCAACTATGCGGCAAGACGGCAACCTTTGGCAATAACGTGAGCCACTCCAAGAGGCACACGAGCCGCCGCTGGGCAGCCAATATCCAGAAGACCCAGGTGCTGGTGGGCAACGAACCGGTCTCAGTCCATCTGTGCACTCGCTGCATGCGGACCATGGCGAAGAAGCGGGACTGAGCGCTAACCCACCCGGACGAGGCAAAACGGCCACTGCGCGAAGACGGTGGCTTTTTTGTTGCCCGTGTCTAGCCGACACCGCCGAGGATCGCCGCCGCCGCTCGCCCTGGGCCGCCTGAGTGCCTGAAGAGAGCGGAGCCAATAACCAGCACGTCGGCCCCAGCACGCGCCACGTCGGCGGCCGTGCGCTCGTTGACGCCGCCATCGACCGCGATCTCGCACCTCAGATTGAGTCCGCCCAACAGCTCGCGCAGCCTGCGCACCCGTTTCAATGCGCCCGGAATGAACGTCTGGCCGCCGAAACCGGGATTGACGGACATTAGCAGTACCGAGTCAAGATCCGGTAGGATCTCTTCAAGCGATGCCAGCGGCGTGCCTGGGTTGAGGGCGATGCCCGCCTGGACTCCCAATTCCTTGAGCAGCTGCACGTCCCGGTGGATGTGTTGGCAGGCTTCCAGATGAACCCAGATCAGCGAGGCGCCTGCCGCCGCGAACTCCTTAACATGCCTCCCGGGTTCCGAGACCATCAGATGAACGGCGAGTGGCAGCCCCGTGTGCTGGTGCAGCGACTCGACGACCGGCAGGCCGATGCTGAGGTTGGGCACGAAATGCCCGTCCATCACGTCAACGTGGAGACGAGCGATCGCGCCGCTCTCCTCCATCAGCCGCACCTGCTCCCCCAAACGACAGAAGTCGGCAGATAGGATAGAAGCCTCGATAATCATGCTCGCATTATACAGAGCGTGCAAGCAAAAGCCAACCCCGACCGTCCTGTATAATCTAAGCGGGGAGGGCTAACCACGAAAACGAATCTGCTGGATTTGTCGCTGCCCGAAACGGAGGCGTTATTGCTTTCGTTCGGCCAGCCCGCGTACCGAGCTCGCCAGGTCTACGGCTGGCTCTATCGCCATCTGGCCCGCGACTTCGCGGAGATGTCGGACTTGCCCGAGGCGCTGAGGCGCACTTTGGCGCGAGAGGCCACGTTGGGCGCCGGGGGCGTGCTGGCGGAAAGCGTGGCCGCTGATGGACTGACCCGGAAGCTACTCATAAGATTGGCGGACGGAGAAGCAATAGAGACTGTGCTGATGTGCTACCCCGAAGAAGGGGGTGACGAGCCACGACGGTCGGTTTGCGTCTCCAGCCAGGTCGGTTGTCCGGTTGGCTGTGCATTCTGCGCCACCGGGCGCTCGGGCCTGGTTCGGCAACTCTCCGCGGGTGAAATCGTCGGCCAAGTGCTGCAGTTTGCCCGCGAACTGCAAGCGCAGGGGAACGAGCGGCCAGTCACCAACGTCGTCTTCATGGGCCAGGGGGAGCCGCTACTGAACTGGCCCGCCGTGCAGAAGGCAGTCGAGACACTCAACTCCCCCCAAGGTTTCAACCTCGGCGCACGCCACGTGACCATTTCGACCGCCGGCGTTGTGCCGGGTATTGAAGATCTCGCGGGCTGGCCATTGCAGGTGGGCCTGGCCGTTTCCCTGCACGCCCCCGACGACGCTTTGCGCAACCAGCTGGTGCCGCTCAACCGGCGCTACCCAATTGAGGCCTTGCTGCGGGCCTGCCGCTCGTACTTTGCCTCGACAGGCCGTCGAGTCACCTTCGAGTACGCTTTGATCGAGGGCCTAAACGACGAGACCCGCC
Source organism: Chloroflexota bacterium (assembly GCA_023473795.1). Lineage (GTDB taxonomy): Bacteria > Chloroflexota > UBA6077 > FW602-bin22 > JAMCYS01 > JAMCYS01. The sequence continues at coordinate 8,940 of JAMCYS010000053.1, forward strand.
AGGCGCGCCTCTTGGCCGACCGCCTCGCGGGTCTGACTTGCCACGTGAATCTCATTCCCTTGAACGCCACGCCCGACTGCGCCCTGCGACCCTCATCGCGAGGCCGAGTGCTCGCCTTTCAGCAGCAATTGCTCGAAATAGGCGTGCCCTGCACCGTACGCGCGGCGCGCGGCGCCGACATAGACGCTGCTTGCGGGCAACTACGACGGCGAGTGGCCCAGCGCGAATCCTGAGACAGCCATCGGCCTACTCGTCCCGGCCAAGGCCTCCTAGCCTGATCACGAAGTACAGAAGCGTCATTACCGACTGCAGCAAAGCAGCCACGTAAGTGAGAGACGCTGCCTGCAGCACCGACTTGGCGCCGTTCCGCTCCTCGACAGTCACCAAGCCTGTGTTGGTCAACATCGCCAGCGCCCTGTTGCTAGCGTCGAGCTCCACCGGTAAGGTGACCAAGGTGAAGAGCACGGCCGCCGAGAAGAGCAGTATGCCCAGCCAGGCGACTCCCGAGGACTGCACCAGTACGCCGATAACGGCCAGCCACACTCCCAGATTCGAGCCCAGATTGGCCGGCATGGCGAGCGCACCGCGCACTCGCATCAGGGCGTAACCCTGGGCGTCCTGCACCGCGTGGCCGACCTCGTGCGCCACGATGCCCATCGCCGCCACCGACGGGCGCTGGTAGACGTCCGGCGACAGGTTCAGCGATTTGTCCCAGGGATTGTAATGATCCGTAAGCTGACCCTGGCTGACGCCAATTTGGACATCGTGGAGTCCGGACGACTGCAGCAGCACTCGCGCCACCTCAGCGCCGGTCGCGTTGCGCGTATTGCGGACCTGTGAGTACTTTCCGTATGCGCTCCGCACCCGCCATTGGGCGTAGCACATCGCCAATAGGGCTGGCAGAGCGAAGAGGAAGTACAGCGGGTCGAAAAAGAACACTTCCTCACCCTCCTTCGCGCACGGTCAGCGGTCCACCCGCTTGTTGAACCAGCAGGCTGTCTCGGCCACTGACGGCAACATAATACTAGCAGCTGGCCGAAATCGGCGTCAAGGAAGGCATCGGCCACCGACGGGTTAGCCGCCCAGGCGGTCGCCGATGATTGGCCCGTGGCCGCGAGCGTACTCCTCGCCCGTCTGGACCCTGCCCCCTTCTGGCTGCACCGCCAACAAGGCCAGGGAGCCATCCGCGGCCGTGACGGCCAGCAGGTGACCGGCCGTGGGTAGCAGTTCGGGGTAGCGGGTGGCACCTCTAGCGTCAGTCGCCGCCATAACACCTACGGTCCCCGGCAGTCGGTCCGGGTTGCTCGCCAGCAGAGGCGCCGCCGCAAGAATCCTCAAGGATTTGCCCTGCCAACGAGTGAAGGCCACCGGCCAAGGGTTGAAGGCCCGGCAGCGCCGCCAGATATCAACCGAGGCCAGGTTCCAGTCCACCAAACCATCGTCCTTCCGCAACCGCGGGGCATAGGTCGCTGCTGCCTCGGCCTGCGGGCGAGGGGCGATCTGTTGCTCTGCCCAGCGCGGCAGCGTCTCCGCCAGGAGCCGGGCGCCCAATTGAGCCAGTCGCCCGCCAAGCATGGCCGCTGTGTCCCGGGGCTCGATGCTTTCCCTGGCTTGCGTCAGAACTGGTCCTGTGTCCAGACCACGCTCCATGAGCATTATCGTCACTCCGCTGATGTCATCGCCAGCCAGAATCGCCGCCGGAATGGGCGCGGCGCCCCGCCAGCGGGGCAGCAGCGAGGCGTGCACGTTCAGACAGCCGAGCGGGGGCAGGTCGAGGACCGCGGTGGGCAGAAGTTGGCCAAACGCGGCCACCACTATGACTTCCGGCCGGACAGACCGCAGAGCCTCGAGCACGTCTGGCTCTCGCAGCTTCCCCGGTTGGAGGACTGCCAACCCGTGCTTCTGCGCTACCGCTTTCACGGGAGGTGACGAGAGTCGCCGGCCGCGCCCGACAGACCGGTCTGGTTGCGTTATCACCAAACCAATCTCGTGGCCGTCAGCCAGCAGTTGCTCTAGGACAGGCACAGCGAAATCGGGGGTTCCCATGAACACCAAGCGCATGTTTCCCTACCTTGCCGGCGGAGGCCGGCGATGCTAGACTCACCGCATGGATCAGCTAGTCGCAGGCGCCAGCGAACTTGGCTTGACGCTGACCCCAGATCAATTGGACGCTCTGGCAGCCTACGAACGAGAGCTGCTGGACTGGAATGAACGCTTCAATCTAACGGCCATCAGGGACCCGCAACAGATTCGGCTTCGCCACTTTCTCGATTCCTTCACCTGCCTGTTGGCCCTGGCGCCCCGAAGAGACGACGGCGGCCTGGACGTCGCCGCGGTTAGCGGCTCGGCGATAGATGTGGGCTCCGGCGCGGGCTTCCCGGGACTGCCCCTCCGCCTTGTCTGCCCCAATCTCAGACTCACGCTAGCCGAGTCAGTGGGCAAGAAGGCGCGCTTCCTGGAACACCTCGTCAGCATCCTGGGTCTCCAAGGCGTCGTCATCGCCCTCGGCCGGGCCGAGGACCTGGCCAGGCTGCCCGCTCACCGCGACCGCTACGACTATGCGCTGGCCCGTGCCCTGGCACCCCTGCCAACGCTACTGGAGTATTGCCTGCCTTTTCTCAGGCCCGGTGGCTTGTTGGTCGCACCCAAGAAGGGAGACCTAGTCGCCGAAGTAGCTGCATCCCAAGCGGCGCTCCGTGCCTTGCGCGGCCGTTGGCTGCCTGCCCTCCCCGTCCACCTCGCTCAACTCCCCGATCAACGCGAGCTGCTGCGGGTGGAGAAGGAAGGGCCGACACCTGCCGAGTTTCCCCGCCGCGCTGGCCTCCCGGGAAGACAGCCCATCGGCAGCAAAGCCAGTCGTGTCGTGGATAAGCGGGCCCCCTAGGCCTTGGCCAGCAGGCGGCCGCGACCGTGACGCACGACCGCCGCGGCGATGCGCAGCCAGAGCAACGGCCTGCCCAGGCTCCAAACCACGTCGCGATAGGAGCCCTCCCCGGAAACCATGTTGTAGAAGCAGCGATTCAGCGTCTTTTCGTCGTGTGCTAGGTCGATGACCGGGTCCAACACCCCTAGCGAGCGCGAGAAGCGGTAAAGCCAGCGCAGGAAGATGCCATAGTAATAGTCGCTAGTGATGTCGTAGCAGGACTTGTAGAAAGAATCGAACGCCCGCCGCGAAATCCCCACTTCAAGCATTGTCTTCGCCGCGCGCATTCCAGTGAGTAGACCGGCGTTGATCCCTTTCCCCTTGAGGGGGCGCAGGAGCCCGCTGGTGTTGCCGATCGTGACCGCGCGGTCGCGATAGATGTTGTGAGCCGGGCTGGCTGGGAAGGCGTTGCCGTAGCGCGGGGCGGGCGACAGCGCCTTGGGCAGCAGGCCCAGACGCTGGAAATGGGCGATTGATACGTCCAGCTCGACGGGGCTGATATTCGGACCCGCTACGTTCACCGTTACGTGGCCCCGCTTGGGGGTGAGGGCCGCAAACTCCACACTCGGCTGGCTACCAAGCAGCAGGGCGTGAATGTTGTTGCCTACGTGTTGCTCAATGAGCTCATCAGCCAGGGGAATGTCGGTGAGCAAAGAACGCATCATGCCCGGCCGCTGGTAAAGCGTGCGAGCCTCGAAGGTGCTGAGGCCGATGCGAGTCAGACCAAAAGCCCCCACCACCACGTCGCAGCGGACTTCCGTTCCCTGGTTGCCAAACACGGTCACCCCGTCGCGGTCGACCCGGAAGTCGACAACCGCCTCTTTGATCACTTCCGCACCGGCCCCACGCGCGCTGTACAGCATGAACAGGTCGAGGTTGCCGCGGTCGACAACCACTGTCTGTTCCTCGGCCTGTCCGCGCTCGGGCAGAATGAGGTCGGCCGAGTCAGTGTGCAGCTCGTAGGCCCCAATGCGGCGCTGGATCATTTGGGGCGGCAGGTGCAGGCCGAGGTCCGACAACAGGTGATTGAAGGGCGGAGAGAGCACGCCAACGCAGACGTTGCTCTCCAACCGGAAGTCCTTGGGCTCGAAGAGCAGTACCCGGACGTGCCTGCCCAACGCCTCCGACTGGCGCTTGAGGGCCAAAGCACAACTTGTTCCCGCCGGTCCGCCGCCTATGATGGCGACGCACTGGCCGCTCTGCAGAGGGCCCAGGTCCGCGCCATCCGAGGCCGCGAATGAGGTCATTTGCTGGCCAATCCTTCCCGCAAGAGGCTTAGATAGAGCCCGGGGCTCAGAACCCTACGGCGCAGCTCCCCATATGGCACGTCGCCGGTAAGGGTGTGCCAGAGAATGTCGCAGGCCGGTCGACGCCCAGGGGGCAACTGAACTTGCTCGCGTGCGACCGCGTTGAGGATGCGCCGGGCGACCCACGGCGAGCTCCCCAGCACCCTCTCGTACACGTGCAGCAGCCAACGCCCGCTCTCGTTGTCCGCCGCGATGGCGTTGCACACAGGCTCGTAATAGCGGGCGAAGTCCTCCCGACCGACGCCGTGTTCCAGGGCCGTGGTTGCCGCTGCCCGCGCCGTTACCAGCGCCGAATGGAGCCCGTTCTTGTACAATCGCGAGGCTGCGGCGTCGCCGACCATTACCAGTCGGTCGGCGTAGGGCTGCACGGCCGCGCTGTTCAGCGCGCGAGGGCGGCAACGGCAGACCACGCGCGGCTGCCCACCGCCTGGGCAAACCCGGCGCCGCACCACCGGATGGTCGAGAAACGCCCCCAGCTCCCGGTCGCCGACCGCCTCACCCACCAGGGTCACCGTCTGATAGCCATCCTTCGGGGTCAGACTGGCGAACATCACCCCGGGCAGGTTCAACATGAAGACCGTGATGGCATCAGTATCCGCCCGGCACGTCCCATACTGTGTCGTCTCCAGCTCCACCTGAACGCTGGCAATCGTGCCGGGGGGACGGTAGCCGAAGCCGAGCTCCGCGACCAGCGTGGGAAAACGGCTGTTGAGCCCGCTGGCGCCGACGACGAGATCCGCCTCAGTCTCCTGCCGGTTCAGGTCGCCGTAGACAAGCCGCGGCGGCCCGCCGCGCTCTGGGCAGGGCACTACCTTGCGTACGTAGCCCGGCACGAGCACGGCGCCTTGCGCCAGGGCCGAGCTGAGCAACAGACGATCGAAGTTGACGGCACTGCTCGGGGAGGCGGCACCTCTTGGTCCGGGGCCGCGCCACACGGTAACGGAGGAAGCTGCCCCCGGCGAAGCCAAGCGTACGCTGCCCAGGTTTGTTTCCAGAACGAAGTGGCTGATCCGCCGCTGGATGACCGATTCGGGCAGGAGGATGCCCGCCTCCCGTAGATCGCGCACGAAATCGTGCGCCAGCACGCCGGCACTGAGGCCGCAGCCGTAGCCGTCTTGTCTTCCGGCCTGGCCCCCGTAGATAGTGACGTCGAAGTGGCGACCAGAGCGACGGGCGGCAGAAAGCAGGAAGCAGGCGAATAGCGCGCCGGCAGGCCCGCCACCAACCACCGCCACACGCGCGCCATCGACCAGGGTAAGATGGCCACCTCGAGGCTCTGCCAACCTACTACCCCCGGGGACCCGTCGACTAGCTAGCCTGGACCTTCTCCACACCCGACCGCGCCGCTCGCAGAGCCAACGCCAGGGCGGGCAAATCCTCGAAGACCAGATCCGGAGGAACCGTGGCCGAGGTGGCTTCCTCCCGAGTGGAGATGCCGGTCGTCACCATGATTGTCGTCACGCCGGCCTTGGCCCCGGCGATGATGTCCGTGTCGAGTCTGTCGCCAATCATCGCCGTGGTCTCCGGAGTGGAGCCCAGGCGGCGCATCGCCAATTCCAGCATTCTTGGCTCCGGCTTCCCAATCATGAGTGGCTCCACTCCGCTACAGGCCTGCAGTGCCGCGAGCAGGGCCCCGCAGCCGGGCAGCAAGCCGATCTCTGTTGGCAAAGTGACGTCGGCGTTGCTGCCGATGAACTCGGCCCCATTAGTGATCAGATTGCAGCCCCGAAACAGCTTGTCGTACGTTAGCTGGCGATCCATACCCACGACGACAAACCGCGGGCTCTCCGCCTCCAGGTCAAAACCGCGCTTCAGCATCGCTTCCCGAAGTCCCGTCTCGCCAATCACGTACACGCCCGTGCCGGCCGGAGCCATCTCGGCCACGTAGGCCGCCGTGGCTTCGGCTGACGTGAAGACCTCGGCCTCGCCCGCCGGCACTCCCATGCCTCTAACCTTGGCGACGAACTGCCCGGGGGTGAGGGTCGAATTATTGGTAAGAAGCGCGTAGCGCAGTCTCAGCTCGCCGACTGTGGCGAAGAAGTCCGGCACTCCGGGCAGGGGCGTGTTGCCAATGTAAATGACGCCGTCGAGGTCGATAAGCAGCGTATCGATCTTGCTCAGGCGCGCCAATTGATAGTCGTCCGTATCCGTCCTCCTCAGCAGCCGCGGCCGCGCTCAGTCTGGCTGGCCGCCGACCTGATTATAGCCGTCGCCCGCCCCCACGTCATCCGTGAGGTAGTAGCCATCGCGTCGCAACTGATCGCGCAGGCGCGCCAGGGCTTCTGGCCTGCCCACTACGGCTGCCGTCGGCGAAAGGCGGCGCAAAGAGAGTGCGGCATAACGTCGGCGGGCGAGCAGTCCCTCTAGCGCCTTATCACTCGTCGTTTGCAGCAGCACGGGCCGGCTCACGGACACGACGTGCACGTTCTCGGCCCAGCTGGCGATGCTGGCCGTAAGTCCTGCCGGCACTTCGCCCAAAGAGCTCAGCAGCCGCATTATTGCCGAAGCCCCGTGCCCGCCCCGCACGGCCCAGGCTATTGTCTGCCGCTCGATTCGGTAGCGCCTAAACCCCACCGGCCGAGCAAGACGCAGCAGGGTACTCACCGCGGGTCCCGTCGGTGCCACCAGATCGACACTACCGTCCTCTTCGAACCGGCAGGCGGGACCGGCGGCCGGCGCCGGCCGTGCCGCGCCGGTCCTCCCGCTAAGCCAGGCCCCCAGTGGTGTCACCGCCAGGCACTCGCCCTGGGGCGTTGACGCAAGCTCAACGACGCCAAGCCAGGTCAGGGAAAGCGACAGTGCGCCGCGGGTCAGGCGCCCGTCCCAGGAGTCCCAATGCCGCGCCACCAGGTCTGCGCCGTCCGTCCCCACGGCTGACAACAGAGCCTGCGCCTCGCGAAAGAGGAGCGGCTGGCCCGCGCGCAGTTTTTCGACGAAGGCCCTCTGCGAGTACCAACGCGTGGGCCTGCATTCCCCCAGGGCCTGGGTCAATCTCAATCGGCCCAGCGCGAGGTCGACCGGGCCGCCGAGGTCGCGGTCGCTCTGCCGCAACCCTTCCCGCCACCGTTCGGTCAACAACCACCAGCGATACAACGCCAGGGTCTGTTCGGGGAACTCCAGGCCCTGCCAACGGCGCCCCCGGGGCGAGACGCGCACGGACCGCTCGCCCTGGGCCAACAACCCTAAGCCCTGGGCTGCCGCGAGCAGGAAAGCCAGGCGACGTGACGCTTCCTCAGTGGGAAGGAGTGCTGGCTGCAGCCTTGCCGCCTGCTGCTGGCCGAGTGGCAGACGGGCGACGGGTGGTTCTATTGCTTCAAGCCACGCCAGAAGCGTGAGCAGGTCGCAGGCCAGGGCGTAATTGGGGGCCGGCAAAATGGGGCCCGGCACTGGCACCAGCGATAACGATACGGCCCGCGCCACCGGCTCCTCGGCGAGGGCGCCTATGCCCGCCGGCAGCGTCAACCAGCGCTTTCCGGTGGCCAGCGCTTCAGTCACGGGAAAGTAATCCGCAGCCTCGCGACCCGCCCGGCGCAACTCCCTGTCAGACAATCCCGTCGCCTGGGCCAGCTGGCCGACCTCAGCGCAGCCGCCCGCCTGGTGCAGGGCGATGAGCACTCGCCGTACCTCTGCAGAAAGGCCGGCCGCCACCCTCCGAGTCTCCTTCTTCGTAGCCAGCAGTTGACCCAGGCGCTCCAACAGGGCACCCCGCACCAGGCGGACTTCGCCAGGCAGCCCCCAGCGCTGGCCCAGTCGTTCCAGAGCCTCTCTCGATAGGCCCGCGAGCGCCCGGGACAACGGCAGCGGCACCGGCTCAGAGTCGGCCTCGCTCGCCAGAAGCGCCCGCGCGCCGGCCAGCACCTCATCAGGCAAGGCCAGGCCGCGCGGTTTGTCGGCCTCACTCTCCCGTACCAATCCCAAACGCCGCAACGCGGCCAGCGACTCTGCCAATTGCGGCTCGCGCCAGGGAAGCCGTTCCGCGAGACGCCCCAGGCTCGCGCGGCCACGGCACTCGACGAGGAATGAGAACGTGGCTCGTTCCACCACACCCAGGCGCTCCAGCTGCCAGCTAAGCATCCAGGGATCGCCCATCTCCCGGTAGAGCGTTGCCAGGCTGGTATCGCCGGACGGCAAATCCCAGCCGGCGGCCAGCAGCGCCAGGTCGTCTGGCGACAGTGAGAGTAAGTGGCCCATCAGGCCGGCCATCGCTCCCTCCGGAAGGGGTTTGTCACCCTATCTGGTCGATAACCAAAGGGCCAATTCGGGGTGGTTCCGGGGCAATGTCAAAAGCCGCCAGCAAAGACGACGTCGCCCCCTCGGCCGCGGGCAGATCGGCGGCGTGGACCACACAGAGCGGCTGACCCTTCTCCACCGCCGCGTCCGGCTTGGCCAGCAGGACGACGCCGACCGAACGGTCGATGTCGTCTTCCTTGCGCGCTCGGCCGCCCCCCAGGTGTCTGACAGTCTCAGCCACGGCCCGGGCGCTAAGCCTGGCGACGAAGCCGCCGCGCGGCGCGGCAACCGTGTGTACGACAGGGGACCGGGGCAGCAGACCAGGGTCGTCGACGACCGCCGTCTGGCCTCCCTGCGCGGCGACGAGCTGCCGCAGCTTGCCCAGCGCGGCGCCGGAGGCGAGAGCGCCCTTCAGCGACCTTCGGGCCTCCTCTTCATCACGCGTGGCCCCTGCCAGAACCAGCATCTGGCTCCCTAGAACCAGGCACAGTTCCAGCAGATCTGCCGGGCCCTGACCGCGCAGCGTCGCCAGGGCCTCCGCCACCTCCAGCGAGTTGCCCACGGCGTAGCCCAGCGGCGACTCCATTGAAGAGACGACCGCCCGCACACGTCGGCCGGCCCGGCGGCCAAGTTCGAGCATGCACCCGGCGAGGGCCCGGGCATTCTCTACTTCGGTCATGAAGGCACCGTCACCCGCTTTGACGTCGAGGACGATACCCTGCGCGCCGCCAGCGATCTTCTTGCCCATTATCGAACTGGCGATAAGCGGCAGGTAGTCGACGGTCGCCGTGGCGTCACGTAAAGCGTACAATTTGCCGTCTGCCGGGGCCAGCTCCGCACTCTGGGCCACAATCGCCAGGCCGATCCGCTCGACCTGGGTCTGCATCTCGGCGATGGACAAGCGAACTCGCAGCCCAGGGATCGATTCCAGCTTGTCAAGGGTGCCGCCTGTGAAGCCCAGCCCCCGGCCGGACATCTTGGCCACCGGCACGCCAAGCGCGGCTACCATCGGGACGACCACCAGGCTCGTCTTGTCGCCGACGCCGCCCGAGCTATGCTTGTCCACGACGTTAGACAGACGGCCGGTCCAGTCAATTACTCTTCCGGACGAGACGATAGCCGACGTCAGCGCCGCCGTCTCGGCCCCGGTCAATCCCCGCAGGCAAGCAGCCATCAGCCAGGCCGACATCTGGTAGTCCGGGACTTCGCCCCTGGCATAGCCCGAGACGAGCGAATCGATCTCGGCAGCCGACAGTTCCTCCCCCGCCCGCTTGCGGGCGATCACGTCCACTGTGCGCACGGCCTGTCTCCCGCTCCGCAGTCAGAATGGTTGTCCGCTGATCCGAACCGAGCCTATAATGCCTGAAGGCCCTATTGGCCAGGCGCGGGTCTGGAAGCTACTATAGCACCGCCCCCTGGAGGTGTCTATCTGCTTGGCAGGGGTGCGGGCAAGGAGGATCATCCCGATTATGTCGATATGGAAGAGGCTCGGCTCTATTTTCGGCGGCGGTTCCACTGGCGGCGACGATTCGGCGTTGCAGTATGCCGTCAAGTGCCGGCGCTGCGGCGAGGTGATCCGCGTGCGCGTGAACAGGCGCTACGACCTCGACCAGGATTTCGGCGATTACGGGGATCAGGTCGTCGGCTATACACTGCACAAGGAGGTCCTGGGCAATCGCTGTCCGCAGTTGATCAACATCATCGTGCACTACGATCGTTCCCAACGGGAGACCGAACGCGACATCGAGGGCGGCGAGTTCGTGCCCCCAGACCAGGCCTAGTCCTCGCCCGAGGCGCGCTCCAACAAGGGATGCAGATAAGGCACAATATCGCTGCGCCGCACGACAGGCTGGCGCCGACGCGCTAGACGGCGGGCAGGAATCTTGCCGCAGTGGATTGTCAACCTCAGCACTGGCTCTGAGATGCTGAGGTATTTGGCCGCTTGTTTGATCGTCAAATACTCGCCGTCTTCCTCCACAACCGCCTCCTTAGAACATCTGTTCTCTCCATTAGGATAGAGGCGTGCCGATGTTCTGTCAACTGAAGGACAGCGCCTGTTGAGGCAGGGAATATCTGACTGGGCTTACGGCATACCGCCGGCCCAATGGCCGGCTGCCGAGCCAGGGACTGGCGGGTACCGCTAAGCAGAAGAGCGGGAACCGGCGAGCTCTGGGGGAGACTCAGTCAGCGGTGTGCCTGTCTCGATCCCTGAGCGGGCGCGCACCCTGGGCAGCAGAACGTACTCGTTCACGACGTCTAGGAGCGCATGAAAGGCCATTGCTGCCGCCACGGGGCGGAGCCAGCGGAACTTGAGCGACGCTGCGCCGACGGTCAGAAGTGGCAGTGGTCCATGCAGGAAGCGGTTTTCGCTTTGCTGGCCTTTTTTCCGACCGGTGCCCGGGTAGCGGCTGCGGAAATATTGGTAGGCCCTGCGAAGGCTAGGATCGCGGAATCGCCAAACGTACCACAGGTAGTGGTCGACGTCTTGGCCGACCGCGACCGCCCAGAAGAACGCCAGGGTCTTCTTGTCGCGGACCAACGGCGCGGCAGCCATAGCGGCCAGTGTCGAGCCAAAGGCATGTTCAGTAGGCAGCAAATGTCATCTCCCTCTCACACCCAGCCGGAGCGTGTTGAAGTGGGCGCAAACGGAGGGCGAGGCCGATACCCTGCGCAGGACCTAGCCGCCGTTCCCCTGGGGCGCCGGCGCCGCGGCCGGTTGCGGAACGCTGGCCCCGACCTCGGCGAACAGTGGTACCGCTATGCAGACCGGCTCCCTCCCCTCTATATACACGTCGTGCGTCCCACACACGTTCCCTTCCTTGATCTTGGGGGGCACGGTGAACCAGGTCTTCGGGTAATCCTTCAGAGCTGCTTCCATATAATCATGCCAGATCTTGCCCGCACCGGAGACGCCGGCCACGTCGATCATCGGCGAATTGTCGGCGTTGCCTACCCAGACGCCCGTCACGAGATCGGGTGTATAACCGAGCGTCCAGCTATCGTTCCGATTCTCTGTGGTGCCGGTCTTGGCCGTGTTCGGACGGGACAGTTCCAAATAACTGTGGAGTCCGTAGGTAAGAACGCGCGCCTGATCCTCCATGAGGGAAGCCGTGATCAAGTAAGCATACTCTGCCGGCACTACCTGAATCGGTGGTTGAGGGGTGTGCTGGTAAAGCACGTCACCACGGAAGTTGGTGACTGACTTCAGCACGACCGGGCCGTACGGCGCGTAACCAGGCCGTTGTTGGTCCAGCGGCAACGGTTCCCCAATCAACAGCCCGTTGTTGTCAAACACAGTGTAGGCAAACGTCTCGTCCAGTAACCGCACCTCAGCGGCACCCAGGGTGATGGCGAGCCCGTACTGGTCGGGTGGCTTGTTGATCGTCGTGATGCCTAGTTTGTGCGCCGTGTCGATCATCGACGGGATACCTTCGTTGGCGAGCATCTGCACGGCGGGAATGTTCATCGAAGCCGCCAAAGCGGTGCGCAAGGGCACCCAACCGTTGAAGACGAAGTTCCAGTTCAGCGGACGGTAAGGCGGCAAGCCTGCTCTCTGCGGAAATGCGATCGGCCGGTCGTCGACCATCGTCGCCGGGATGTAGCCGAGCTTCATATAGGCTGTTAGGTAGGTGAACGGTTTGATGCTGGAGCCGGGTTGGCGGGCGGCAATGGCCATGTTCACCTGACCGGCAATCGAATCGTTGTAGAAGTCGACCGACCCCACCATTGCCAAGACCTCGCCCGTTTTTGGGTCGATCGAGACTACGGCCGCATCACTCGCGTGCGAAGCGCGCACTTCGGCAACGTGCTGTTGCGCGGACTTGGTAGCTAAGTTCTGTTTCTGCAGGTCAAGCGAGGTCACCACCCGCAGACCGCCATAATAGACGGCATCGTAGCCGAAGCGCTGCACCAGTAGGTCGCGCACGTAAAGGGCGAAATGCGGCGCCTCGCTGAAGTGCGTCTGAACTCTTCCCAAGTAGATCGTGGTCTGCTTAGCCTGTTCGGCTTCGTCTCGGGTGAGGAAACCGTACTTCACCATCTGGTCCAGGACGTAGTACTGCCGGCGCACGGCCAAGTCAGGGTTGACGTATGGGTCGTAGTCCGAAGGCGCCTGGGGCATACCGGCAAGCATAGCGGCCTCCGGGACACTGAGGTCTTTCGCGTGCTTGCCAAAGTACTGCAGCGCCGCTGCCTCCGCACCATAGGTCTGGTGACCGTAGTAGGTGTCGTTGAGATACAGCTCCAGGATGTCGTTCTTGTTGTAGCGAGTCGCCAGCTCGAAGGCCAGGATCGCCTCTCTTACTTTGCGCAAGAGACTGCGGTCGGTACGTTCTTGCTCCGTGAAGAGCGTGTTGCGTATCAACTGCATTGTCAGGGTGCTGGCGCCGCTAACGATGCCACCGCCCTGGAGGTTCAGAAACACGGCGCGAGCGACCGCCGTCGGGTCAACACCCGGGCTGGTGTAGAAGTTCGGGTCCTCGGCGGCGAGCGTGGCGTTGACGAGGTTCTGGCCCATTTCGCGGAGGGGCACGAGGATTCGGTGCCCTTGGTTGGGATCGTACACCTCGTCCAACAGATTGCCGTTGCGGTCGTAGATTAGGGTGCTTTGCGGGATGCGTCTATTGAACACGAGATCGACCGAAGGGAGGTCCCGACTGTAGTAGGAGTACCCTCCAGCCGCCGCGGCGCCGCTGAAGGAAGCGAGGAGCAGCAAAGAGACGAAGCCTACCGCCAGCACCATCCTGAGGAAGTTCAATTGCCGAGGCCTGTGCCAGGGGAAATTGCGGTCGCCGTACACGGGGCGTTGGCCCTGGAACCGTCTGCGCACCCCACGCGAGAGTGTCCTAGCCTCACGTCTGAAAAACCAGTTCACACCTAATCGCCACCTTGGGGGATTCTTGTCAGCCCGATCACACGCCGGCCGGGCCATGCCGCGGGTCCGCTTGCTTCTCGTATGCAATTAGAGTGCCAGGCGACGCTAGCCTGGCTGCCCAAGCCCAGAGAATGAGGCCTTACTGGACGTGCTCGGGCCCGTGCGGTCAATTTGTTCCTTTGTTCCTGGCCGGGTTGAGTTTTACTTCCGCTTAACGTACGCTTATTCCCCCGCACTATAATTGGGGGTAGAGCTAGTTTAGCTAAGAGGGAGGCACACGTGATTAGTATCACCGACGTCGTGAAGACCTACACGATGGGCACGGTGGAGGTGCAGGCCCTGCGAGGGGTCTCCCTTTTCATAGACCAGGGTGAGCTAGTGTCTATTATGGGCCCATCTGGCTCGGGGAAGTCGACCTTGATGAACATCCTCGGCTGTCTCGATCAGCCGACGTCGGGCAGCTACTGTCTCGAGGGAGTCGAAGTCAGTCAGATGACAGAAGACGAGCTGGCTGAGGTGCGCAACAAGCGAATCGGCTTCGTCTTCCAGAGCTTCAATTTGCTGCCCCGGCTGTCGGCCATTGAGCAGGTCGAGCTACCGTTGATCTATGCCGGCGAGCACAATCGGCGCGAGCGGTCTCTGGAGGCGCTGGCACTGGTGGGCCTGGCCGATCGGGCCCACCACAAGCCGTCGGAGCTTTCGGGCGGCCAACAGCAGCGCGTGGCCATCGCCAGGGCGCTGATCAACAGTCCCGCCATCATTCTGGCCGACGAGCCAACCGGCAACCTCGACACCCACAGCAGCGAAGAGATTATGGCGATCTTCCAAATGCTAAACATTGAGCAGGGGATCACCATCATCTTCGTGACCCACGAGCCCGACATCGCCCAGCATACCCGCCGGGTCGTGCACCTTCGTGATGGTCGCATCACCAGCGACGAGGCGGTGGCCGAACCACGCCTGGCGACCGGGGTGCTGAACTCGCTGCCGGCGGCGAACGGCTGGAGCAAGACCGCGCCGGCAGCCGAGGAGAAGGCGCCGGAAGCCGGAGAGACCGCTCCGCGGCAGGATCGAAAGTCGCTTCCGGCCTAGGCAGACGAATCCAGAGAGGGGAGTGAAATGGGGAAGGTAAGGAGGACCGGGCTGTATCTGGTCGTCGGCTTCGTGCTGGGAATCGCGCTGACGATTGGCTTGTTGCAGAGCCAGCCCGGACTGGTTAGCAATCGTCTGGCTGCGGCGCCGGTGGCGGCCGAGCCAGCCGCGGCTGCCGCGAGCCCGCAGAAGGTCGCCCAGCAACCGCAGTCGGGCCAGAACCCCGCCAGCGAGGACGCGCTCGTCGCCGTCTACCAGAAGGCCAGCCCGGCCGTCGTCACGATCACGAGCAACGTTCGCCTGGCGAGCGGCCGCACGCCCAATTCGCCTACGCCGCCCAGTCCGCGGGACGTTCCCGAGGGCGAAGGCGCCGGCTTCATAATCGACCCCCAGGGCCGCATTCTGACCAACAATCACGTCGTCCAGGGCGCGCAGTCGCTCGACGTGGCTCTTGCTGATGGCAGCACCGTTACTGCCAAGGTCCTCGGCACTGATCCGGGGAACGACCTAGCAGTGATCCAGGTCGACCTACCCGCGGATGCTCTGGCCAGTGGCAAGATAGCCAGCGTCGTGCTGGGAGACTCCGACCAAGTGAAGGTCGGCCAGACGGCCATCGCCATCGGCAACCCCTTTGGCTACGAGCGCTCCCTGACAGTGGGCGTGATCAGCGGGTTGGGTCGCGACATTCCTTCCGACGGGTCGCGGCCGATCAGGGGCGGCATCCAGACCGACGCCTCGGTCAATCCTGGCAACTCCGGCGGGCCGCTGCTCAACTCCGCTGGCGAGGTAATAGGCATCAATACTGCCATCGAGAGCCCGGTTCGCGGCTCGGTGGGCGTTGGTTTCGCGGTACCGATCAACGCGGCCAAGCGCAGTCTGGATTCACTCATCGCCGGCACGACTATCGACCATCCCTGGTTAGGAATCTCCGGCCAGCAGCTGACGGCCAGACTGGCCGAGCAGCTCGGCCTCAGCGTGCAAAAAGGCGTCTACATAGCCCAGGTAATCGCCAATAGCCCGGCAGCCAAAGCGGGTGTAGTGGGGGCGGTCGCGCCAGATGCGACAATCCCGCTGACTCTGCCCAAGGGCGGGGATATCATCACCACCGTGGATGGTACGGCCGTCAGCACCGTAGACGACATTGCCGGTTACATCGACTCCCAGAAGAAGGTCGGCGACGTCGTCAAGCTCCAGGTGAAGCGCGGCGGCGGCGATCTGACTTTGGAGGTAACGCTAGGCGCCTGGCCCGCCAACCTGCGGTAGTCTGTAGCCGGGCAATCACACAGAAAGCGGGGGCCAACGACCCCCGCTCTGTTGTGGGCCAAGACCCGGGTGCGCCGCTAGCGGCGCTCCGTCTGCTTGCCCCTTTCGATGAGCCGCGCCACCTTGGGCCCGCCCTTCTCGCCACCTTTGCGGCCGATCTCCTCGAAATGCTCGTGCCCGTACTTGTCGGCCACGGTCTTGCCGCCCTTACGGCCAATCTCCTCGTAGAATTCATGGCCGTACTTGCCGGCGGTAGTCTCGCCGCCCTTTCGGCCTGCCTGCTCGACCGTCATCCTGCCTTTGTCTTGCGGCAATCGAGTGCCTCCTTGTCCGTTTTGATTACCAAACCGTCCGTGTACTGCAGCAGCAAATCACGTGCCACACTCTGGCGCTTGGCAGTCTGACACTTGCGGCTGATCTGAGCTCGTGCCGGCGGCATCACCGGCCGCTCGCACGTCGAACCGCGCCTTGACACGTTTCTCCGGGCGATGCTAGACTGCCTGGGTGTAATCAGCTGGCTTGCTTCCGCGTCGCAGGCCGGCTGATAATCGGTGTTCCTCACGACGGAACTGAGCGTAGTCAAGGAGAAAGGAATGCTCAACGGCTACTGCGGCAAGATCCTGCGCGTCAATCTGAGTGAGCGACGCATCGCGGTCGAGCAGCCCAGCGAAGCCTTCTACAGGCGCTATCTGGGAGGCATCGGCTTAGTCACCCACTACCTCCTCAAGGAAATGCCGGCCGGGGCGGACCCGCTGGGCCCGAACA
Source organism: Chloroflexota bacterium (assembly GCA_023473795.1). Lineage (GTDB taxonomy): Bacteria > Chloroflexota > UBA6077 > FW602-bin22 > JAMCYS01 > JAMCYS01. Next base: position 25,393 of record JAMCYS010000053.1, read on the forward strand.
ATCTCTTCGTCTTCGCGGCCGGCCCCATCACAGGGGCCCCCATCGGAGGCAGCGGGCGCAGCGGAGTGGGCGCGAAATCGCCCTTGGCGGGCGCGCTCGGCACTTCCGAGGGCGGCGGCTTCTTTGGCGCCGAACTCAAGCGGGCCGGCTTCGATGCCATCGTCGTCCAGGGCAAGGCAGACAGGCCGGTCTATCTCTGGGTGCACGATGGTGAGGCGGAAATCCGCGATGCCTCTCACCTTTGGGGGCTGACCACAAAGGAAGCGCAAGCTCAACTGCGCCTAGACCTTGGCGACAGGATGGTGCGGACCTCGCTCATCGGCCCGGCCGGCGAGAACCTGGTGCGCTTTGCCTCGGTAACGAACGATCTCATCGCCAGCCACGGCCGCACGGGCATGGGCGCCGTACTGGGCTCGAAGAACCTAAAAGGCGTTGCCGTGCGCGGCCACACCCCCGTCAGCCTCGCCGACCCCGCGAAGATACAGGAGATGGCCAAGTGGATGGCCGCCAACAAGCAGGCTTACGCCTCGTCATCCACCTACGGCACCGGCGCCGGTATGAAGGGCTTCAACCTCATCGGCAACTTGCCCACCCGCAATTTTCGCCATGGCGATTTCCCAGAGGTCGATAGCATCTCCGGCGAAACCATCAAAGCGACGATCAGCATCGGCATGGAGGGTTGTTTCGCCTGCCCGATCCGCTGCAAGAAGAAAGTAAGCGTCGAGGGTAAGTACCAGGCCGACCCGGCCTACGGCGGCCCGGAGTACGAGACGCTGGCCGCGTTCGGTTCCAATTGCGGCGTGGACAATCTGGAGGCGATCGCCCAGGCCCACAGTATGTGCAACGGCAACAGCCTGGACACCATCTCCGCCGGTTCCACTATCGCTTTCGCCATGGAGTGCTACGAGAACGGACTGATCAGCCGCCAAGAGGCCGACGGGCTGGAACTAACCTGGGGCAACGCCGATGCCATGCTGGCTTTGCTGGACAAGATCATTCGCCGAGAGGGACTTGGCGACTTGCTGGCGGAAGGCACTCGTCGTGCCGCGCAGAAGATCGGCCGTGGCGCCGAGATCTTCGCTATGGAAGTCAAGGGCGTGGACCTGGGAATGCACGAGCCGCGGGTGAAGCCCGCCCTCGGCGTCGGTTTCACCGTGGCGAACCACGGCGCTGACCACAATCTTGGCATACACGACACCTTCTTCGAGAAAGAGGCCAGCCTAGCGCCGCACAGGGCCATCGGCATCTACGATGTAATGGAGCATTACGAGCTGTCGCCGCGCAAGATGGCCGCCTTCGGCCTGGGCAAGATCTGGCGCATTCTCAATAACCATCTCGTCATGTGCGTCTTCCTGCCGTGGTCATACCAGCAAACGTCCGACATCGTGTCCGCCTGCACGGGCTGGAACACGACCGTCTTCGAGCTAATGAAGACGGGCGAGAGGGCTATCAACTTGGGCCGGGTCTTCGACCTGCGCGAGGGCCTGACCGTCGCCGATGACCGCCTGCCCGATCGCTTCTTCTCCCCTCCGACGGTCGGCCAGATCGCGGCCGACAATCAGGCGCTCGACCGAGACTCCTTCCGCCGGGCGCAGCAATCATACTACCGGCTGGTAGGCTGGGACCCGGAGACGGGCGTGCCGACCTACGACAAACTGGCCGAACTGGGCGTTTCCTGGGCCGCGGACGAGATCGGCATCCGGCCCTAGCCCGTGAGACTACTCGACCGGGCGATATCGGCCTGACCCACGTCCCCCTTCCAGGTTGGAAGGGGGACGGCTTTTCCTACAGCCCTGGCTCTGTTCGAACGCCCAGCCGCTCCGATGCGTCCGCAGCCGTTGCCCCGCTCGCTTCGCTGTGCTACACTCTGCGGGCGCCAGCATGGTGAGGTGGCAAACCGCGGAGGTAGCAGCGCGTGAAGGTCCTTTTCCTCTTCCCCGATTTCGGGTTGGTCAAGAATCGCCAGGGCAGAACCGTACTAGAACGCGGCGGCTGGTACTGGGAAGGCATTGCCTCCCTTTCGGCCGTGCTCAAGCGCGGTGGGCACCAGACTAGCTTACTGCACCTCGACGGCCCGATCGAGCGACAGCCTTTCTTGGCGAGACTCAAGCAGGAGGCGCCGGACCTAGTGGCCCTCTCGCTGCGCACGCAGGTTTACAGGGCCGCCGCCGAGTACGCCCTTTGGGCCTCTCAGGCCGGCTATCGCACAATCGCGGGTAGCTACCACCCCACTGTCAATCCCGAGGAGACCATAGCCACCCCCGGCATCGATATGCTGTGCATCGGGGAGGGCGAAGTGCCCATGGTCGAGCTGTGCGACCGCCTGCAGACCGGACGGCCATACGATGACATTCCCGGCCTCTGGGTCAAACGGGACGGCGAGATAGTGCGCAATCCGGTCGGTCCCCTGACCGAGGACCTGGATACCCTGCCGCTGCCGGACTTCGAGCTGTTCGACTACTCGAAACTGCAGTCGTCGCAGACCTACACGGCCATGGCGATGTTGACTCGCGGCTGCCCCTACTCGTGCACCTACTGCGTGAACCACAAGCTGCGGGCACTCTACCCCAATCGCAACCGCTGGCTGCGCACCCGCACGCCAGAGAACGCCATCGAATACCTGCGCCGCCTGCGCGAAGTCTACCCCGAGATGCGCTATTTGCGCATAATGGACGACATCTTTCACTACAGCGAGGACTGGTTGGCCAAGTTCCTACCTGCCTACAAGAAGGAGTTTGGCTGGCCTTTCGCCATCAACCATCGCCCCAACCGGTTCACCGAGCGCGCGGCCAAGATGCTGGCCGAGGCAGGCTGCTACCAGGTCTACTTCGGCGTCGAATCCGGCAACGAAACGGTCCGTAACCAAGTGATCGGTCGGCAAATGAGCGAACAACAGATCAAGGATGCCTTCCGCTTCGCCCGCGAGAACGGCATTCGCACCTCCGCCTACAACATGGTCGGCTTACCTCACGAGAACCTCAGTCGAGTGCTGGATACGGTCAAGCTGAACGCCGAGCTGCGGCCCAACCGCGTCTTCAGTCCCATCTTCTGCCCCTACCCCCAGACCCAACTGCACGACATCGCGGTGGAGGCCGGCTTCTGCCGGCCCAATGACCAGTACGAGGAAGACGTAATACTGGAGATGCCCGACTTCCCGCCCCAGCAGATCCTCTTCGCCCGGGCCAACTTCCGCAACCTCGTGCACCTTTACGGTCTACTGCGGGCGCTGCCGCGCTTTCTGGGCAAGCCCCTGGAGAGGTTGGCGGACAAGATCATCCTTTCGCGCCGCCTACCTCATGGTTTTCTGACCAACGCGGCGGATGCCTGGAGCGACGCCGAAGAACGACTCAAGTCCGCGGTGCGCCAGCGCAACGCCAACTTCTACGTCTTCCTGCGCGACCGGGTGGTGGGCAACAGAGTCTGAGCGATCATCCGTCGGGCGATTGGCCTCCCCTGGACCAAGCGACGTCGTCGCCCTCGGTTCGCATCGCGTAGACTGTTGCCGTGTTACAGTAACCGTTGGCATAACCTCGATGGAGATGTGTTGGCGCGTGGACAGTTTTCTGCATCTCTTCCTGGCGGCCCTGAGCATCGTCGTCATCGACCTGACACTGAGCGGCGACAACGCCATAGTCATCGGCATGGCAGCCCATCGCCTGCCGCCCAAGCAACGACGAATCGCCATCTTCTTCGGCGCGGCCGGTGCCATTGTGCTGCGCGTCACCTTCGCTGCTCTGGCAACTTACCTCCTCATGGTGCCCTTGCTGAGGGCCGTGGGCGGCGCAGTATTGATCTGGATCGCTTCCAAGCTGCTCAGACAGCAGGTGGACGAGGAAACCGGCGGCCATAGAGAGGCTAACACCCTAGTCGAGGCAATTCGGATCATCGTACTGGCCGACGTGGTGATGAGCTTGGACAATATCCTGGCCGTGGGTGGCGCTGCTCACGGCAGCGTTGCTCTGCTGGCGTTTGGCTTGCTAATGAGTATGCCACTGATAATGTTGGGCAGCGGCCTGTTGGCATCCATTATGTCCAAGTTGGGCTGGCTGGTGTACGTCGGCGCTGGCGTGTTGGCCTGGACATCCGCTCAAATGATCCTCGAAGACGACATTGTAGGCAAGTATTTGCCGCAGGGGGAGCTATCGGTTGTCGTGGGGACGCTGCTGATCGGCGCCATCCTGGGCGTACTGTGGCTCCGTGATCGAAGCGGGCGCCCCGTGACCCACTCCTCAGCGGCGGTAACGGCCGAGCCTGCGGAGGGCAGCGAACCGACTTTCCGTGAGTCGCTGCCTGTTGATAGGTAGTCGTGCGACCAGTCTCGCCACGAGCCGCAGCACTCCACGGCAACCTGCCTCCAACCGCTGGCAGAGGTCAAGTGCCATCCACTCGCCCACCCACACGAAGCGACACGCCTCGGAGGGGACGGGCGAGCCTGACTTCTGTGCCTCAGCTTGACACCTACCAAGCGCCGACCTATTATCCTGCTTAGGAGTTGACCTGCTTGCCAGAGGGGGATTGCCCGTGTTGGCGAAAGTCTTGACCTCGGCGGTGATTGGCCTAGACGGAGCTATCGTCGAAGTCGAGGTGGACATCGCCAACGGCATGCCCGCCTTTGCCATCGTCGGCTTGCCCGACGCGGCGGTCCAGGAGTCTAAGGAACGAGTCAGGGCAGCCATCAAGAACTGCGGCTGCCGCTTCCCCACCACCCGCATCACCGTCAACCTGGCCCCTGCCGACATTAAGAAAGAGGGTCCGTCCTACGACCTGCCGATCGCGGTGGGCATGCTCGTGGCCTCTCACCAGGTGGGTCCTCCGGACAGTGCGACGCTGTTCTTGGGCGAGCTGTCGCTCGATGGTGCCGTCCGCCACGCGGCAGGCATTCTGCCTATGGTGTCTGTCGCCAAAGAGCGCGGCATCCAGACCGTCTTCGTCCCTGCCTCTGACGCCGCCGAGGCCGCCCTGGTGGAGGGCCTACGCATCCTACCGGTGGCATCGCTGTTCGAGCTGGTGCAGCACTTGCACGGCGAGGCCTCTCTGACCCCCTTCGAGCCATTGCCGGTCGACCACACGGACGAGGTCACGTATCCGGTCGATCTGGCCTTCGTCAAGGGCCAGGAGCACGTCAAGCGCGCCCTGGAAGTGGCAGCCGCCGGGGGGCACAATCTGATTATGGTCGGTCCACCGGGCGCCGGCAAGACGCTCCTAGCGCGAGCCGTCCCTTCCATTATGCCCCACCTTAGCCACTCGGAGGCCATCGAAGTAACCAAGATCTACTCGGTCGCCGGGATGGTGCCCGGCGACAGGCCGCTCGTCCTGCAGCGGCCCTTCCGCTCGCCGCATCACACCATCTCCCACGCCGGACTGGTGGGCGGGGGCAAGTGGCCTCGACCGGGCGAGATCAGCCTGGCCCATCGGGGCGTCCTCTTCCTGGACGAGCTGCCGGAGTTCGGGCAGACGGTCCTCGAGGTCTTGCGCCAGCCGCTGGAGGACGGGGTCGTCACCATAAGCCGGGCCGCCGGCAGCGTGACGTATCCGGCCAAATTCACGCTGGTAGCTGCCATGAATCCCTGCCC
>JAMCYS010000133.1 GCA_023473795.1 Chloroflexota bacterium
CACGAGATGAACCGCTGCATCGAGTGCTACCGCTGCGTGCGCTTCTACCGCGACTACGCCGGCGGCCGGGACCTGGACGTCTTCGGGGTGCACGACCGCGTCTACTTCGGCCGGCAGCAGGATGGGATTCTGGAGAGCGAGTTCAGCGGCAACCTCGTCGAGGTCTGCCCCACCGGCGTCTTCACCGATGAGACCCTGCACCAACACTACACCCGCAAGTGGGACCTGCAAACGGCGCCCTCCGTTTGCGTGCACTGCGGGCTGGGCTGCAATACGATCCCGGGAGAGCGCTACGGCACCCTGAGACGCATCCGCAATCGCTTCAACGGCGACGTCAACGGCTACTTCCTCTGCGACCGAGGCCGCTACGGCTACGAGTACGTCAACGACGAGCGGCGGCGGCGCGAGCCGCTGCTGCGCGGGACGGACGGCCGCCTGGCGCCGTCCGACGAGGCGCTGCCGCGCCTGGCCAGTCTGCTGGCGAGCGGGCGGGCCATCGGCCTGGGCTCGCCCCGGGCCTCTCTGGAGGGCAATTTCGCCTTGCGGCGGCTCGTGGGACCGGAGAACTACTACCGGGGCGTGCCGCGGAAAGACGCCGACCTGGCGGACCGCATCGTGGCGATCCTCAGTCAGGGCCCCGCCCCCGCCGCCTCGCTCAAGGACGTGGAGCAGGCCGACGCCATGCTGGTGCTGGGCGAAGACCTCAGCAACACGGCGCCGCGCGCGGCCCTCGCCCTGCGGCAGGCGGTGCTCCAGCGACCGGTGGCGGAGGCCGTCGCCAGGTTGAAGATACCGCCTTGGGATGACGGGGCAGTCCGCCGGGCGATTCAGGACGACAAAGGGCCCCTCTACATCGCCACGACGGCGGCGACCAATCTGGATGGTCTGGCCAAGGTGGCCCAGCGCGCGGCGCCCGCCGAAATCGCGCGCCTGGGCTACGCCGTGGCCGGGGCGCTGGCGGGGCCGGCGCCAGAGGGCGAGACCGGCGAGACGCCGGATCTGACGCTGGCCCAAAGGATCGCCGCCGACCTGCATAGCGCCAAGCGGCCGCTGGTCGTCGCCGGCACCAGCTACCGGGACCTGGACATAGTGAACGCCGCCGCCGCCGTGGCCGGGGCGCTGCACGCCGGCGGCGTGCCGGCCCGCCTATTCTACGTCGTGCCCGAACCCAACACCTTGGGCCTGGCACTGCTGGGCGGGGCAGGGCTCGAGGGGGCCAGGGCCGCGCTCGACGAGGGCCACGCCGATGGCGTCATCGTGCTGGAGAACGACCTCTACCGCCGGGCCGATGCCGCCTGGGTGGACGAGTTCCTCGCCGCGGCGCAACACGTGGCGACCGTCGATTCCCTTGCCAACGCCACTACCGAGCGGGCGGAGATCGTCCTGCCGGCCGCGACCTTTGCCGAAGCCGACGGCACGCTGGTCAACAACGAAGGCCGCGCGCAGCGCTTCTTCCAGGTCTTCGGGGCGACCAGCGACTCGAACGCGGAGAGCGGGCGCAGCTATCTCCAGGTCTACCTGCCTGGCGGCGTCATTCAGGAGGGCTGGCGCTGGCTGCGTGACGCGGCCCTGGCCGCCGGCTGGGAGCAGTTCGGGGGCTGGCAAGGCCTAGACGACGTCATCGCCGAGCTAGTCGCGGACGTGCCCGGCCTGGCCGGAATCAGGGCGGCGGCGCCGCCGGCCAGCACCCGCATCGCGGACCAGAAGATACCCCGCCAGCCGCAGCGCTACAGCGGCCGCACGGCGATGTTCGCCGACAAAGTCATTCACGAACCCAAGCCGCCGGACGACCCGGACGCGCCGCTTTCCTTCACTATGGAGGGCTACGATTTGCAGCCGCCGCCCGCGCTAATACCGCGCTTCTGGGCGCCGGGCTGGAACTCGAACCAGGCGCTCAACAAGTTCCAGGCTGAGGTGCCCGGGCCGCTGCGGGGGGGCAACCCGGGGGTGCGCCTGCTGGGGCCGGCGGCAGGGCAGAGCGCCGGAGACCACGGCCAGCCGCCCGCGCCCTTCGTCGCGCACACTGGACGCTGGCTGGTAGTGCCGCATTATCACATCTTCGGCTCCGAGGAGCTGAGCGCGCTTTCGCCGGGCGTGGCCTCGCTCACGCCCTCACCCTATATCGCCTTCAACGAGGCGGACGCCCAGAAGCTGCGACTGGAGCCGGGCAGCCAGCTGAACCTGGTCTTGGGCGGCCGCGAGCGGAGCTTGCGGGTGGCCATTCTGCCGGAGTTGCCGGCAGGGATAGCCGCCTTGCCGGCCGGACTGCCGGGACTGGCAGGCATCGAGCTGCCGGCCTGGCTCGACCTGGGGCAGGCGTAGAGCGATGATCGATTGGGCAGATACCGTCTGGCGGCTGTTCACGGTATTCGCCGTGCTGATCGGCGCGCTGCTGGTCGCGGCCGGGCTAATCTGGGTGGAACGCCGGCTGCTCGCCCTCTTCCAGAACCGCTATGGGCCGAACGTGGTGGGCCCGTTCGGCACGCTGCAGGTGGTCGCCGACATGGTCAAGATCTTCACCAAAGAGGACTGGGTGCCGCCGTTTGCCGACAAGTCGGTCTTCGTGCTGGCGCCCACGATCATCATGGCGGCGGTCTTGCTCTCCTTCGCCGTGATCCCCTTCGCGCCCGGCTTCCAGGTGGTGAACCTCAACGTGGGCCTGCTGTTCTTCTTGGCGATGTCGTCGATGGGCGTCTACTCGGTCGTGCTGGGCGGCTGGTCCTCCAACAGCAAGTACTCGCTCCTGGGCGGCGTGCGCGCCGCGGCCCAGATGCTCAGTTACGAGGTCTTCATGGGCCTTTCCCTGATGGGCGTGGTGCTGCTGGCCGGCTCCTTCGACCTGGCCACCATCGTGGACGCCCAGGCGAGGGGCATCTGGTACGTAGTGCCCCAGATCGTGGGCTTCGTCGTGTTTCTCATCGCCGGCTCGGCGGAGACGCGGCGGCTGCCTTTCGACCTGCCGGAGGCGGAGAGCGAGCTAGTGGCCGGTTTCCACGCCGAGTACTCGGGCATGAAGTTCGGCATGTTCTACGTGGGCGAGTACCTGGGGATTACGCTGCTCTCAGCGATGATCGCGACCCTGTTCTTCGGCGGCTGGTCGGGCCCGCTGCTGCCGCCGTTCCTCTGGTTCGTCGTCAAGGCCGCGTTCTTCGTCGGCCTGTTCATTCTGCTGCGCGGCTCCCTGCCACGACCGCGTTACGACCAACTGATGGCTTGGGGCTGGAAGTTCTTGCTGCCGCTATCGCTGCTCAATCTGCTGGTCACGGGCGCCGTGATTCTGGCGATGGCGTGAAAGGGGAGCCGGATGTTTAGCCTGCTGCGCACGCTCTGGCTCGTCTTCAAACACGCCTTCAGCCCGCGCATCACCGTGCGCTATCCACAGCAGGTCTTCACTCTACCGCCTCGCTGGCGGGGCCGGATCATCCTCTCGCGCGACCCGGACGGGCAGGAGCGCTGCGTGGCCTGCTATCTCTGCGCGGTGGCCTGCCCGGTGAACTGCATCTCCCTCCAGGCCACGGAGGATGAGACGGGCCGGCGGATCCCAGCTTTCTTCCGCGTCAACTTCTCGCGCTGCATATTTTGCGGCTACTGCGAGGAGGCCTGCCCCACTTACGCCATCCAGCTGACGCCGGACTTCGACCTGTCGGAGTATCGCCGCCCGAACATGGTGTACGAGAAGGAGGACCTGCTCATCAGCGGCCCAGGCAAGTATCACGACTACAACTACTGGCGAGTAGCCGGCGTGAAAGTCGGCGGCAAAGACAAGGGCGAGGCGGAGAACGAGATGCCGCCAGTCGACGTGCGCACTCTGCTGCCGTAAGGGGACCGGAAATGGCCGTTGTGTTCTATCTCTCGGCCGCGGTGGCCATCGTGGCGACATTGCTGGTAATCACCGAGCAGCACGCCGTGCACGCGCTGCTCTACCTCATCGTCTCGCTGCTGGCCGTGGCGCTCGTCTTCCTAGCCCTAGGCGCGACCTTCGTCGCCGCCCTCGAGGTAATCATTTACGCCGGGGCCATAATGGTGCTCTTCCTCTTCGCCGTGATGACTCTGACCTTGGGACCGGGGGCGATGGAGCAGGAGAGCCAGTGGCTAAGGGTCAACAACTGGCTGGGTCCGGTCGCTCTGGCGTTGATACTTTTCTTCGAGCTCGTCTATGTCCTGGGGGCGGGGGCGGGTCTGCAAACGGGCACTACGGCGGTCGAGCCGCGACTGGTAAGTCTGGCCCTCTTCGGACCCTACATCCTGGCCGTGGAACTGGCCTCCTTCCTCCTTCTCGCCGGCCTGGTGGGCGCCTACCATCTGGGCCGGCGGGATGAAGACGAGGAGCAGGAAACAGGAGGGCTCTGATGACCTCGATACCCCTTGCTCACGGGCTACTGCTGGCGGCCGTCCTCTTCCTCCTCGGCCTGCTGGGCGTGCTGATGCGGCGCAACATCCTTTTCGTGCTGCTCTCGATCGAGATCATGCTCAACGCCGCCGGCCTGGCCTTCGTCGTCGCCGGCTCGCGCTGGGGCCAGGCGGATGGACAGGTGATGTTCATCTTCATTCTGGCCATGGCCGCGGCCGAGGTATCGGTTGGCCTGGCGCTGGTGATGCAGATCTCCCGGCATATCAAGAGCCTGGACGTCGACACCATCGACAGGATGCGGGGCTAGAATGATATCGTTGCTCTGGTTGACGGTCGCCCTGCCTCTGGCCAGCTTCATCGTGCTGGCCCTGGCGGGCGCCCGCCTGCCGCGAACAGCCATCGCCTGGCTGGGCGCGGGCGCGGTCGGCCTCTCCTTCCTCGTGGCCCTGGCCGTGGCAGCGGGTTTCCCCGCCAGCGGCACCGCCTACGTGCAGACGTTCTGGACCTGGCTGGCGGCGGGCGGGCTCAACGCCAACATCAACCTCTACCTGGACAGCCTCTCTCTGGTGATGCTGTTGATCGTCACCGGAGTGGGCTTCCTCATCCACGTCTACTCAACTAGCTATATGGCCGACGATCCCGGCTACGAAGGCGACTACGCCCGCTTCTTCGCCTACATGAACCTGTTCGTAGCCTCTATGGTGCTGCTGGTTCTGGCCGACAACCTGCTGACGCTGCTGCTCGGCTGGGAGGGCGTCGGCCTGTGCAGCTACCTGCTCATCGGCTTCTGGTACAAGGACCCTGGCAATGGCCGGGCGGCTCGCAAGGCTTTCGTGGTCACCCGCGTCGGCGACACGGCTCTGCTGCTGGGCATCTTCCTTCTTTTCGCCGTTTTCGGCACGCTGCAGATTCAAGAACTGTCGCTGCGGGCGCCGCGCGAGTGGGCCGTGGGCTCGCCGCTGGCCGTGGCGGCGGCCGCGCTGCTGCTGGGCGGTGCGGTAGGCAAATCGGCCCAGCTGCCGCTGCAGACCTGGCTGCCGGACGCGATGGCCGGCCCCACGCCGGTGAGCGCCCTCATCCACGCGGCGACCATGGTGACGGCAGGCGTCTACTTGATCGCCCGCACTCACGTGCTCTTCGAGCTGGCGCCGCCCGTGCAGTTCGCCGTCGCGGTGATCGGCGCCCTGACCTTGCTTCTGGCAGCCAGCAGCGCGCTGGCGCAGACGGACATCAAGCGCGCTCTGGCCTACTCCACGATCAGCCAGATAGGCTACATGTTCCTCGCCCTGGGCGTGGGCGCCTACTCCGCCGCCATATTCCACTTGATGACCCACGCCTTCTTCAAGGCCCTGCTCTTCATGGCGGCCGGTAGTGTCATTCTGGCCCTACACCACGAGCAGAACCTGGCACAAATGGGCGGCTTGCGCCGGGCCCTGCCGCTGACCTTCTGGACCTTCCTCGCCGGCACGGCCTCACTGGCCGCGCTGCCGTTGATCACCGCCGGCTTCTACAGCAAGGACTTGATCCTCGCGGCCACGCTAACCTCGGACAAGGGCGGCGCCTGGTTTTGGGCGGCCGGCCTGGTGGGGACCTTTCTCACGGCCGTGTACGCCTTCCGCCTGCTGTTCCTGGTTTTCTACGGACCAAGGCGCACAGAGCCCCTGCCGGAGCGCGGCCCTGCCCTGGGGTTGCCGCTGGTGGTTCTGGCGCTGCTGGCCATTGGCGGCGGCTTCATTCCCGTGCCCCAGTATCTGGGCAACGTCGCCCCGCCCCTGCTGGCGGGCGCCGGCTTGGGCACGGAGGCAGTGCCTACGCTGACGGCGGCACTGGCCTCGCTGGCCGGTGTGGTGCTGACTTACTATCTCTACCTGAGCGCCCCGGCACAGCTCGCCCGCCTGCGGCAAACCAGCTGGGCCGCATTCCTGGCCCGCTGGTGGCAAGCAGGCTGGGGCTTTGACGCGCTTTACTTCTTCTCATTCGTCATCCCTTACTCCCTACTGGCCGACCTCAACCGTAGTGACATCATCGGTCGGTTCTACCGGGGACTGGGCTGGATCGCCCTGCGCCTGAATCGGCTGCTCAGCGCCTCCGAGAACGGCCGTCTGCGCTGGTACGCGCTGGGTATCACCTTGGGCGCGGCCATCCTCTTGGCGATAGGGGTGTGGCAATGACCGCCATCGTTCTGATAGCCGTGCTGGGGGTGACTGGCCTGCTGTGCTGGCCGGCGGAGCGCCTGGGACCGCGCTGGCCCGGCTGGCTGGCCATTCTAGGTTTGCTCATCGACCTGGCGATCGTCCTCGGCCTTTGGTCCCAGGCTAGTGCGTCGGGACCATGGCTCGACGCCGTGCGCTATGCCTGGATCCCGCAGCTGGGCATCAGCCTCCATTTCGGCATCGACGGCCTCAGTCTGCTGCTCGTGGGCCTGGCCTGCGTTGTCGGCTTGGTGGCCATCGCCGCCGCCTGGCGGGAGCGACGGCAGCGCGACGGTCTGTACTACCTGCTGCTGCTCTGGTCGCTGGCGGGCATAACGGGCGTATTCGTGGCCCTGGATCTGGTGCTTTTCTACTTCTTCTGGGAGATCATGCTGGTGCCCACTTACCTGCTGTTCCTCTGGGGACGCGACCGGCAGTTGCGGGCAGCCGTCACGTTCTTCCTCTACACCCAGCTGAGTGGTCTGCTCATGCTGGTGGCCATTCTCGGCCTCTACGTCGTCCACGGCCAGGCCACCGGCACTTACACCTTCGACTTCGTGGACCTCACGGCGACTAGAGTCGACGGGCCCGTCACGACCTGGCTGCTCTTGGGCTTCTGGGTGGCTTTCGCCGTCAAGCTGCCGATACTGCCATTCCACACCTGGCTGCCCGATGCCTACTCGCGGGCGCCCACCGGTGTCACCATCGTCCTGGCGGGCATTATGGCCAAGACGGCTGGCTACGGCCTGCTGCGCTTCGCCATACCGCTCTTCCCGGAGGCAGCGGCGGGGCTGGCGCCGGCGATCATGGCCTTCGCCGCCGTCAGCATCCTTTACGCGAGCTGGACGGCTTTCGGCCAGCGCAACTTCAAGCGTCTGGTGGCCTACAGCAGCATCACCTCTATGGGCTTCGTCATGCTGGGCGCCTTCGCCAGCAACGACCTGGCCTGGCAGGGAGCGACGCTTCAGATGCTGGCCCACGGTCTGAGCATTGCCGCCCTGTTCCTGCTGGCAGGGGCGCTACAGGAGCGGTTGGGGGGCACTGAGTTCGAACGCATGGGCGGCCTGTGGGCGATCACGCCGCGACTGGGCGCCTTCGCGCTGGTCTTCGCCCTGGCCACGTTGGGCCTGCCCGGGCTGGGCAACTTCGTGGGTGAGTTCCTCGTCCTGGCCGGCGCCTTCCAAGTGAGCTGGTTCCTCACGGCGCTGGCCGCGCCCGGCCTGGTTCTGACCACGGTCTATGCCCTCTGGCTCATCCAGCGGGTCTTCCAGGGCGAGTCAATCGGCGGCCAGCGCCTGCCCGACGCCACCGGCCGGGAGACGCTGGCCCTCGGGCTGTTGCTGGCCGGGCTGCTCTGGCTCGGGCTCTTCCCCCAGCAGACGCTCGACCTCGTCGCGCCCTCGCTCAGCGCCCTGCGGCCGCAGGTCGCGACCACCCAGCAGCCAGGCAACGACGTGGTAGGGGTCTTCGTCGGTGATGGGGAACTACTGGTAGGCACGGGCGTCTCCCCACAGGGCCTGAGGGCCCCGTGGGACCTAGGGCTGCCCCGCGCCGTGCCACTTGACGCCCCGCCGACAGGGACGTCGGCGGCTATCAGTCTAGTTTTCCCCATAGAGCATTATCAGCCGTCGAGGGCCGATGTACAGGGAGGCGGGCGATGAGCGGCGCCGACCTGTTGGCCATTCTGCCCCTGCTCGTGCTGGGCGGCGCCGCGGTGGTCCTGATGCTGGCCGTCGCGCTGCGCCGCAGCCTGCAACTGACGTTGCTGTTGACCCTCTTGGCCTTGGCGGCGGCGCTGGCCTGTCTGGCGCCCGCCGTGGGCGTGGCGCCGCGCAGGGTGACCGGGCTGCTCTTTGTCAACGGCTTTGGCCTACTCTACGTGGGGCTGCTCATCAGTACCAGCCTAGCTGGTGCTTTGCTGGCCTACGGCTACGCCGGCAAGCGAGGCGGCCAGCCAGAGGAAGCCTACATTCTGCTGCTGCTGGCCACCCTGGGTGGCTCCGTGCTGGCACTCAGCGATCACTTCGCCTCGTTCTTCCTGGGACTGGAACTGCTGAGCGTCTCCCTGTACGGGCTAATCTCCTATTCCCGCTGGCGGCCGCCCAGTCTCGAGGCCGGGGCGAAATATCTGGTCCTGGCAGCGGTATCTTCCGCTTTCCTACTCTTCGGCATGGCCCTCGTCTACGCCGAGCTGGGGACCATGAGCTTCGCGGAAATAGTGCCACTGGCGGGGCAGGCAGGAACGATCGGCATCTTGCTGCCGGGCCTGTTGCTGATCGTGGTTGGCATCGCTTTCAAACTTGCTGTGGTTCCCTTCCATATGTGGACGCCCGACGTCTACGAGGGTGCCCCGGCCCCGGTGACGGCCTTCATCGCCACCGTCTCCAAGGGCGCCGTCTTCGCCTTGCTGCTGCGCCTCTTTGGCCAGATCGACCTGGCGCGCTACCCAGCGCTCGTGTTCGCTTTCGCCTTGATCGCGGTAGCTTCCATGCTGGGCGGCAACCTGCTGGCCCTGCTGCAGTACAACGTCAAGCGACTGCTGGCCTACTCGTCCATCTCCCACCTCGGCTACGTCTTGGTGGCCTTCCTGGCGGGCGGTGCCCTGGGCATCCCTGCCGCCACTTTCTATCTGGTGGCCTACTTCGCCACGATCCTGGTCGCTTTTGGCGCGGTTGGTTCGCTTTCCGATCCCGCGCGCCTGCGCGACGCCGATAGCCTGGCCGATTATCGGGGACTGTTCTGGCGACAGCCCTGGTTGACGGTGGCCTTCGCGGCCTCTTTGCTCTCACTGGCCGGCATTCCCCTGACGGCGGGGTTCTTCGGCAAACTGTACGTCTCCCTGGCCGGCATCAGTTCGCCCCTGTGGTGGTTGGTGGTAGTGCTGGTCGTGAGCAGCACCATCGGGCTCTATTACTACCTGCGCGTGGCCAGCATCATGTTCCGGCGCCCGACCGGGCGCGAGTTGACGCCCGCCATCTCCTGGGCGGACGGCGTAGTGCTCGCCGGGCTAACCGGCGCCATCTTCTTCCTGGGCGTTTACCCCTCGCCGCTCATCACGCTGATTCAGGCGGCCCTCGGCCTGGGCTAGCGGTCGGATCCCACTTACATTAGAATGGGTGGTGAGCCTCACCAAGAGCCTGGCCGCGGAATACAGGGGTCGCCCCATCTCCATTCACTCCCTCTTGCCGGGCTTTGATGGAGAGGTACCCTGCCTCTGTCAAGAGGTCCACTGGCGCTGCCAACCGCTATTACTACTGCCAGCGTCGCTCGCCAGTCTCAACGCCTCATGAACCGGCACTAGGACCCTCGACCTGCGGCCGCGGTGGGAAGCGAAGGCAGCGCCGCCCGCCGTCCCCAAGCAGCAACAATCGCGCAGGGCGGCGACGAGGCCCGCGTAGGCCCGGGCCCCCAGGCCCAGGGCCCGGCGCGCCTCCCCGGCCGGTGGCAGGACGCCCTCGGCATCGGCCAGCGCCCAGAGGGAGCGCACGAGGTCCGGGCGGGGCCGAGTCACGGCGACGTCGGCCGGCAAGGAAAGCGGTCGCAGTGGCGGCGGCTGCTCGCCGCGCGCCAGAGCCCCCAGCCAGGCCACCGCCCGGGCGCACTCCACCTGAGCGCTGGCCGCCGGCAAGCCGTGCAGGCGTTCGATATCGCGAAAGGTTAGTTCTTCCCAGTAGCGCCAGCCCAGCAGGCGCCGGTAGGAGGGGGCTAGCTGGGCCAGGAGTTGCCGGCAACAGGCGACGTCGGCCGGGTCCGGCCCGCCGGCCGGGGCCACCGGCTCTTCGTCCAGCTTTGCCAGATCCTCCGGTGACAGACTCACCACCCGCAGTTTCCCCCACCCCAGGACCGACAGGCGGTAGCTGAGCAGTCGCTTGGGAACGAGCTTATGGCACCAGGCCAGGAACGGCCCTTCCCCCCGCCAGGAGCGCACGACGTCGACCAGGACGAGGTAGAGCTGCTGCTCCAGGTCGCCGGGCTCGAGCGGACCCTCCGCGCTCTTGGCGCGGAAGCGACGTAGGTGCGGCTGCAAGTGCGGCGCCAGCGCCTGCCATAACTCCGCCAAGGCCCGCCGGTCGCCTCCTTGCGCCTGCTTCGCCAGCTCGTCCACTCTGTCTGCCAGCATTCTGCCACCCTCCCTATAGAACGTCTGTTCTATTCGCTCAGTGTACTACAGGACTGGCACCCTGTCAATGCACAGATAAGGGCTGAGCGGCGCTGCGGGCAAAACCAACGGCGGACGGTTCAGTCGACGCCTGGCCTGGCCTGTGCTATGATGGGCAGAGCCTGCCGGAAGCAACAGACGAGCGAACGGCAGAGGACGGGATAACAGGCCACAGCCCTTCCCACCCACGGAGTGCAGGATGCCTAGCCGACAGGATGAGCGCCCGCGCGACCTGGCGGTCGCCGCCGCGCTCTTCGTCTGCCTGGCAGCGATCTACCTGCTGACCACAACCCACAGCATGCAGATCACGTCGGACGAGGGGGTCAACCTCGCCCTGACGGAGAATCTGGCCAAGCAGCTGAATCCGGACCTGGCTCACCGCTTCCCCGCGCCCGCCCTCTTCGCCGACCCGGCCCTGTCGCCGCGCTTCGACGTCGAGCAGATGGCCACCCTCACGCGGGCCGTGCCGGCGGAGTTCGGGGCGGACGGTCTGCACTACTCCAAGTACGGCCCCGCCCAGGCGCTGTTGGCCGTGCCGCTTTACTGGCTGGCGCAGGCGCGCGAGGGCTACAGCGTTATCGCCGCCGTACTCCTGCAGGGAAGTCTGCTCACGGCCGCCACGGGAGCCTTTGTCTACCTGGCGGCACGGCAGCTGGGCTACGGGGTTGGCCTCTCGCTTCTGCTGGCGCTGCTCTACGGCCTGGCCACGCCGGCCTGGGCCTACACCAAGCGCTTCATGGGCGAGCCGGTCAGCGCCCTGGGCCTGGCCAGCGCGGCCTACTTCGCCCTACGGGCGGCCAAAGGGCACGCGCTGGCTCCCCTCTGGGCGGGGCTCTTTCTCGGCCTCGCCGTGCTGAACAAGCTGGCCAACCTGGCCTTCGCGCCCATCTTTCTGCTTTACCTGCTGCTCGCGGGCGCCCCCTCGACCCTGACCTGGTTGGGCCGGCTCACCTGGCCCAGGGGCTGGGCCCGCATTCTCGCCTGCGGCCTGCCCCTGGCCGCGGCCACGGGCGCCTTCCTCTGGTACAACTGGCTGCGCTTCGGCGACCTGCTGCATACCGGCTACGGGCCGAACGAGGGCTTCAACGTGCCCATCTGGGAGGGCCTGGCCGGGCTGCTCTTCTCGCCGGGCAAGAGCGCCTTCCTCTACCTGCCGCTGCTGCTGTTGGTGCCGTTCTGGGGCTGGCGCTTTGCTCGCCGGCGCCCGGCGGAAGGCTTCCTCTTTGCCGGATTGCTCGTCACCCACTTCCTGCTCTACGCCACCTGGTGGATCTGGTGGGGTGGCTGGAACTGGAGCGTGCGCTTCCTCATTCCGGCCTGGGCCTTTGCCATCTTGCTGCTGGGCGACGGCCTAGCCGGGTTGCGCGCCGACAAGGGCCTGCGTCTGGCACCGGCGGCGCTCGCCGCTTGTCTGGTCGCGCTCAGCTTTGGCGTGCAGGTGCTGGGAGTGCTGCTCGACCACAGCGTCTTCCTGGCCAAGTTGCTGCCCCTCTCGCCCGACCCCGACCGGCTAACGTTGGCGGATCTCTCTCGCCAGCCGATCCTCAACCAGATCTCCTTGCTCAAATGGGGCTCGCTCGATTTCGCCTGGCAGCGGTCCAGCCAGAATCCGCCCGTAGACCTGCCGGCGCTGCGGGGGGTGCTGGCCGGGGCTCTGGCAGGGATCGCGGCCCTGGCGCTGGTCGCCTGGCAGCGGGGGCGCAGCCTGATCGGGCCGCTCGCCGTGCTCCTGGCGGCGGGAGTCGTGGCCTGGGGCAGCGACATCAACATGGAGCACGGCTTCGCCCAGGAGGACCGCTCGGCCCGCCAGGTGCAGGCGGCGATGGCCGCTCAGCCGGGACAAGCTGCCATCATCTACTTGGCACCCACCTATCAGACCCTCTGGGTAGACGCCGCCAAGCTGGCGCTGCCCACCTGGGGCACCTACGAGGAGGAGCCGCTCAAGCCGGGGACGCAGGCGCGCCTGGAGAACATGGTGGCGCGCTACGACTTCCTCTGGCTGGTGTCCGAGTACGCCCCCGGCGACAAGGGCAACGGCATCGAGCGCTGGCTGGCGCTGCACGCTTTCCGGCAAAGCGAACGCTGGTACGGGCCCTTCCGGCTCGTGGGCTACCGCGCGGGGGCGGCGGCCACCGCCAGTTTCAGCCCCCTGGCCCTGCGCTTCGGCACAGGCGCACGACTACTTGGCTACAGCGTGGACGAGCCCGACGCGCCCCGCCGGGCGGGAGACACCATCAACCTTACCCTGCGCTGGCGCTGCGAGCAGCCGCTGCCGCAGGACTACACCGTGTTCGTTCACCTGCTGGACAAGGACGAGAAGGTGCGCGGCCAGCAGGACGTGGCGCCGGGCGGCGGCTTCCTGCCCACCAGTCGCTGGCAGCAAGGCGACGTCTTCCTCGACCGCTACGCCCTGCCCATCAACGCCGACGCCCCGCCCGGAGAGTACCGCCTGGAGCTGGGGCTCTACCTGCCCGCCAACGGCGAGCGGCTAGCCTTGCTGGACAACGCCGGCCGGAACGTCGGCAACCGGCTGGTCCTACCGGCTACCCTCCGCGTGGTCCCGTAGGCGAACTGAACCAACTGCAGAGGGCGCGGAGCTAGCCGCCGAGGCACGGACCACGGATGTACGCAGGTGACCGCAATTGAGCACAGATAGGGAATGGAACCGACAGGCGCCCTACGGGCGACCAACGGAAATGAATATCGGTGCCTGGCCGGTGTCCACGCTTGCGTTCGTTTTCTGGGGGTGTGAGTTGATACCGATAGTCTCCTTCGTCGGCAAGTCCAACGTCGGCAAGACGACGTTCCTGGTGAGGGTGGTGGCCGAGCTGAAACGGCGCGGCTATCGCGTCGCCACCCTGAAGCACGACACCCACGGCTTCCAGCTGGACAAGCCGGGCAAGGACACCTGGCGCCTGGCGGAGGCGGGCAGCGACGCCGTGCTCATCTCCTCTCCGGACAAGCTGGCCCTCATCGCCGGCACCGACCACGACCTAACGCCTGACGAAATCGAGGCCACCCTGAACCTGGATGCCGACATACTGATCACCGAGGGCTACAAACGGGGAGACAAGCCCAAGGTCGAGGTCTCCAGGCGCGAGAAGGGGAGCGAATTGCTCTGCCGGGAGGACGAGCTGCTGGCCCTGGCCACCGACCAGCCCTACCCCCTGAACGTGCCCCAGTTCGGTCTAGACGACGCCGCCGGAGTGGTGGATGTGCTGGTGGAGAAGGTGATCGAGCCGGCCCGCGGGCGACGGGCGGAGGTGCTGGTGAACGGCAAGCCGCTGCCGCTCAAGCCCTTCGTGGCGGAGATGTTCCTGGGGGCCGTGGAGGGGATGCTTGACGCCCTGCGCGACACGGAGGGCGCCAGGGAGGTAACGATCAGGCTCAGGCTGCGCTAGCAGCCCGGAGTCTACTCCACCAGCAGCGCGCGCCGCGTGGCCGGCACTTTGGCCGGGTCGTAGATCACCGCCGGACCGGTGCCGCCCAGCAGCTCGATGCGCCCCGCTACCAGCTGGCCCTGGATCGTGCCGCCCGAGCCGCCCGCCAACTGCACGTCCCCGGCCGGGGCGTAGACCGTGCCCTCCAGATGAACCGCGCCCTGGCCGACGATCTTGACGGCGTTGTGGTCGTCCTCCGAGCGGATGATCAGGTTGTCGGCCACCTTGGTCACCCCATAGTGGTCGGTGAAGGACTGGGCACTGCGGAAGTGGGCCGTCGCCCCGGAGACGATTTCGAAGGTGACGCCGTCCTTGAGGACGAAGCACACGGGCAATCCTACCGGCGGGTTGCTGGCGCTGTAGCCCGGCGGAAAACTGCCGCCGCTGGCATCGAGGTCGGTGAAGCCGGCGGCGATGCCCGAGATCTTCATTGAATGCGTGATGTAGTAGACCCCAGGGCGGAACATTATTTTGGCGCTGGGCGACACGCTGAGGTCGGTGAAAGTGCCGGGGTACGCGTACTTCCAGCCGTAGGCGTCCACGTTCGAGATCGTCCCGGAATATTGGCCCGGACCCGATACCGTGGGCGTCGGCCACTTGGGGTCAGAGAGCGGGGGCGCGCCCTCCAGCACGCGGGTCTGGCTGTCGGGCGAAAGGCCCGCCAGGTCCACCGTGCCCTGGGCGTAGACCCAGCCGGTGGCATCGAGCGAACCGGAGTTGGCGAAGACGCTGCCGGTGGAGTAGACGCTGCCCACCACGGTGCTCGTCGACGAGCCGCCGATCTTGATCGCCTGGGGGTCGTCCATCAAAGCGATAACAGCGGCCGTGCCGAAGTCGCCGAAGCCGCGGGCCACGGCGCGCGCCTCCACCCGCACCGGGTTGGCGCCGAAGATGCCGGCGAAGAAGGACCTCACGGTGCGCGAGGTGAATACCTCCAGATAGCCGGCGTCGCCCGCGTGGTTACTGCCCGCTGCCGGTGGCCAGTTGACCTTGACGCCGTTGGCCGAGTCGGTGCTCCAGACGCCGCCGGCGGCGCTGGGGTCGCTGATGACGCCGTTCTTGGTCGCGTACGTGCGCGCGTCCTTGATTGCCTGCGGGCCATTCAGGGTCAGCGTGCCATCGGTCGCCCGCTGCTGCGCCCCCACCAGCGCCGCCTGATCGGCCACGTTCTGCAGCACCCGGCGGGTGAGGTAGATGTTGCCCACGTCGATCACGATCGCCAGCCCGCCGATGAGGGCGGCGGCCATGAGGGTAAACAGTACGAGAGTCTGACCGCGCTGGCTGCGCCGGTTGGTCGTCACTACTCCCTCCTATTGCGAGATCATCTCGGAGGCACCTTTCAGCGTGATGGTGGTGCCCCCGAAGAGATGGCCAAGCAACGGCCGGAACGGGTACCGCACCTCCACGCGGACGGGCTGGTGCATGTGTTGCTCCACCGGGTTGACTTGGACGTCGACGTAGACTGTGAGCTTGCTCTTGTCGAGTGTGACGGCCTGGGCTGCCGCCTTGCCCACGATGGTCGTGGTGCCCAGGTAGCTGCTGGCCGTGTAGTTCACGTCGGGCACGTTGCCCGGTACCGACCAGGGGTCGGTGCCGCCGTACTCGACATTCTTCCAGTAGTTGTCGGTGAGGACGATGCCGAAGCGGGCTCCCTCGCGGGCGCAGTCGGAGAGCGCGTTGTAATAGTAGACGCCCTGGCCAATATCCAGCAGGCCCAGAGTCAGCACAAGCAGTATCGGCACGGAGAGGGCAAATTCGACCAACGTCTGCCCGCGCTGTGTCCTGTCTTTCAAACTCCTGAGTGCACTCACCCTATGCCTACCTAATCGAAGCGAACGATTGATGTGTAGTGCATCGTCAGCGGGTTGGACCAGAAGCGGCCCGCCAAGGGAATGAGGAAGCGGAAGTCGTACGACACGTTCACGGTGAGGTCGTTGCCGTCGGCCCAGCCGGCCGTGGTGAAGGTGATGCGGCTCGGGTCCAAGGTCAGGTAGGGCGAGGCCTCGTTGACGATGGCCTGCTTGATGTCGGCCTGGGGGATCGCCGGGTCAATGGCGTACTGCGCGCCCACCCGGGTGGCGTTGGCCACGGCCGCCGCGTAGTAGAACGCGCGGCCCAGGTCCAGGGCGCCCAGGACCAGCATCAGCAGCACCGGCAGGAGAAGGGCGAGCTCTACAATCGACTGTCCGCGTAGCGCGCGCCGTCCGGGTCGTTCGTCCCCCACCATTTTCGCCATTGCCCACTCCACTAACCTGGCCTATCGCTAGTCGCCTTGTGTCTGACCGCTTTGCCTACCTCATCTATACCCATCCGGCGGCCGCCGCACAAGAACCACCCTGCCAAAACACGTGACACCTTCGTGCTAGGCAGGGTGAAGATTAGGGAAAGCGGCCCGGCGGACGCGTTTGCACACGCCCGCCCGTCGGCCCCTCTATGGGTATGCTTTACATATACCCCATCGCCGGCGGCTGGCAAGTCAACCAAAGCGGCTAGCCGGCCGGTGAAGAGATGAGCACCTATTCGGGGGAACCCAAGGGTTGGATTGCCAGCCCTTGCTCGACCTGCTATAATCGGCCGCGAGGCCAGCCCGAGCGCCCGCCCGGGCCCTATGTGTAGTTAAGGTGGACCCCAATGTCAGCACTGCGCCGCCTGGGCGTCGCGCTCCTTGCCTTGCTGCTCGCCCTCTCTATCCTACCAACCGCCTGGGCGCAGGCTGCGGTAGTGGTTGCCGTCAGCCAGGTCACCAGCGACGGCTTCCCCACTGTGGTCGCCAACGCCACCCTCGTGGACGCGTCGGGCCGCCCGATACTCGGCCTGGGGCCGCAGAATTTCGAGATACTGGAAGACAACAAGCCGGTCGCCTCCTTCAAGGTGGGCACGGCCGTCGACTCCAAAGAGCCGCTCAACGTCGCCCTGGCCATAGACGTCAGCGGGAGCATGGAGAACCGCCCTATCCTTGACGCCAAGGCCGCGGCCAACACCTTCGTGCAGGGCCTGGGGCCGGCGGACAAAGCCGCGATCATCTCCTTCGCCGAGAAGGCGACCGTCGTCCAGCCGTTCACCGAGAGGAAGGACGAACTGAGCAGGGCGATTGCCAGCCTCAACGCCATCGGCGACACGGCGCTCTACGACGCCGTCGTGCTCTCCTCGCGGACCTTCGGCAAGTCGGGCCGGCGCATTCTGGTCCTGCTGTCCGACGGCGAGGATACCATCAGCAAGGCCCAGCTCGTCGACGCCCTGAGCGCCATGCAGGCCATCCAGGTGCCGGTGTTTACGGTGGGCGTGGGCCCCAAAGTGGATCGCCGGACTCTGGACGCGCTCGCGGTGGGCACGGGTGGCATCGCCCTCTACGCTCCCGCCTCGGCCGACCTGGTTACAGCCTACCGCAATATCGCCGACCAGCTGCGCAACCAGTATGTTCTGACCTTCTCCTCGCAGGTGCGCCCCGACAACCAGCGGCACAGCCTCGTGGTGCGCGCCAAGGTCGGCGGCGCCCAGGCCGAGGCGCGTTCCACCTTCGTGGCCGTGAGCGTGCCGCCGGAGATCACCCTCGTCGCCCCCAAAGAGGGCGAGACTGTGCGCGGCAAGGTGCCGGTGGAGGTGCAAGCCAAGGGGGCGGGCAAGATCGCCAAGGTAGAGGCCCTCGCGGCCGGCATGCTCGTGGGCAGCTCGGAGCAAGAACCTTTTACTCTGCAATGGGATACGAGCCAGCTAGCCGGGGGCCATCACACCTTGACCGTGACCGTCACCGACAGCCTGGGCAACCGCGCCAGCAAGCAGGTCACGGTTGCGGTCGAGCCACCAGCCAAGCCGACGCCCGTGCCACCCACACCCACAGCAACGTCGGCGGCAAGACCACCGGCGCCGTCGAACGGCAACCCGGAAAGCCTCATTTACGGGTTACTCGGTTTGAGCGCCGTCCTGATGATGGGCCTGGTGGTCGTGCGCGCCCGGCGGCGGCAGCTTGTCCACAAGGTGCCTATGCGCAAGGTGGTGCCGGACAAGAAGTGCCCCACCTGCGGCCGGCCGCTCAAAAAGGGTGAAGCCTGTCCGGTCTGCCGGGCCGAGGACGACAAGATAGTGCGCCGTCGCGTACTCGAACTTGGCGGGCTGCCTCCCGACGACGAGTCGCAGGAGGACAAACCATAGACCGGCGCTACACCTACCGGGTGATCGCCGTCTTCTGTCTCGGTTGGGCGGCGATCTACGCCGATCGCACGGCCCTCTATCCGATGCTCCCCATCGTCGCCGCCGACTTTGGCCTCAGCTCGGCCCAGGCCGGCGCCCTAACCAGCTTCTACTTCATCGTCTACACGATAATGCAGGTCCCGCCGGGTATCATCGGCGACCGCGTGGGGCTCAAGCGAGTCTTGTTGGTCACCTATACCCTCGCCGGACTGGGCATGCTGGCGGTCGGTCTCTTTGCCCAGAGCTACCTCCTGCTGGCCGCCTGCATCGCTCTCCACGGTCTGGGGGCGGGCGCCTACTACACGACCGCCTACGCCACGACGATGCTGACCGTGCCCGCACCGGTGCGAGGCTTCAGCTCGGCCATCATCAATGCCGGCATGGCGCTCGGCCTGGCTCTCGGGCTGGCGATGGCCGGCCCAATCTACCTCGCCACCCAGAACTGGCGCACCCCTTTCTTGCTGCTGGCAGCACCGACGCTGGCGCTAGTCGCCGTCTTTGGTCTGGTGCTGCGTGACACGCGGCCGCGGGTTCGGGTCAAGACGCGAATACTGGAAATCCTCGGCGACCGCCAGCTGCTGGCGCTCGATGCGGCGGGCTTCTGCTCGCTTTACGGCTTCTTCGTCATCATCACCTGGGCGCCCACGTTCTTGCAGAGCGAAAGAGGGTTGTCGCTGGCGGTGGCGGGGGCCTATACGGCCGTGGTGGCGTTGGCCTCGCTGCCTTCAGGGATGATACTCAGCCGATTTTCTGATAGAATTGGGCGCAAGCGGCTTTCGCTGGCTCTGTTTCCAATGGCCGCGCTTGCCATTTGCCTGGTCGCCAGCGCCCGCAGCGGCGAGATGCTGGTTCTGGCGCTGCTCTTCTACGGTCTGGTGGGCAAGCTGGCTTGGGACCCCATAGCCATTGCCTGGGTGGGCGATCTGGCCGCTCGCGGCATGGCGGACGCCATCGGCTCGGCTATTGGGGTTTTCAGTTTCTGCGCCATTTCGGCCGCCGTGGTCGGGCCGGTGCTGAGCGGCTGGATTAGAGACACGACCGGTTCGCTGGAGGGCGCACTCTATCTGGGGGCCGCCGTCGTCGGTTGCGGTTTCCTCTTCGCCTTGGTGCCGGAGGAGACGGTGGCGCGGCCGGCTTGGGAAAGGAGGTAGGTGGTATGCCGTTTCTGGGTACTGTTGGTCCTTTCGAGCTGATCATAGTGCTCGTCATCGTGATCCTCATCTTCGGCGTGGGCAAGCTGCCGGATATCGGCGGTGCGCTGGGGAAGAGCATCCGGGAGTTCAAGGCCGGCGTCTCCGACGAGGACGAGAAGAAGAAAGCCGCGGAGGAGAAGCCGAAGGCCTAGTTCGCCTCCTATTCTCTCTAAGTACCGCGACCGGGGCGGACACGGTCTGGCATCGGCGGAGTGGTCCGCCGCGGACGACCGTGTCCGTTTCTGATGTTGAGGGCAGAGGGCACGCGCAGTGGCCCTTACCCATAACAAGCGATGGCGTACTGGGCGTGCAAGCCTTCCAGTCGTAGGGGCGGGGCTCTGTACCCGCCCGGCACCGTAGGCCCGTGTGCTTGATACGGGCAGATTCCTGCGGCTGCGGCCGCCTGCGGGCCGGCGAGACGCCGGCCCCTACGGTACGGGGCCGCCCACGAAGGAGGACCAACCGTTGTCGACAAAGGCCATCCTGTCCCTCCTGCTCGCCCTGGCTTTGCTGGCCGGCTGCCAGGCACCGGCGAGCGCCCCGGCCGCGGCGAGCCTTAAGATCGGCTTGCTGCCGATAGTCGATTCGTTGCCGATGTACGTGGCCGAGCAGGAGGGCTTCTTCGCCGCGCAGAAGGTCAACGTGGAGCTGGTGCCCTTTTCTTCGGCAGTCGAGCGCGACAGCGCCGTCCAGGCCGGCCAGGTAGACGGCTTTCTCAACGATCTGGTAGCCACGCTGCTGCTGGACAAGGGCAGCGGCAAACTGCGCGTCGTGCGCCAGACCTTTCAGGGCAGCCCGGCCAAGCCTATGATGTACCTGCTGGCGGCGCCGCACAGCAACGTCAAGACCGCCGGCGACCTGCCGGGCGTGGACGTGGGCGTCTCCAGCAACAGCGTCATCGAGTACACGACCCAGATGCTGGCCCAGAAAGCCGGCTTGCCGCCCCTGCGCACGATCGAGGTCTCCAAGATCCCGGTGCGCTTCGATATGCTCATGCAGGGCCAACTGCAGGCGGCCACGCTGCCCGATCCCCTCGCCTCCCTGGCCATAACCCAGGGCGCGCGCCTCATCCTGGACGACAGCAAGACGGGCGATGGCCAGAGCGTGCTGACCTTCCGCCAGGAGACGCTCGCCGCCAAGCCGGCCGCCGTCAAAGCCTTCCTCGTCGCCTACGAGCAGGCCGTCAAGACCATCGCCGCCGCGCCCGATAAGTATCGTGCTTTGCTGGTCGAACGGGCCAAGGTGCCCGAGCAGATCAAGGATACCTACTCCATCCCGCCTTACCCGCCCGCCCACCTGCCCAGCGAGGCCGAGTTCGCCTCTGTCGTGCAATGGATGGTCGGCAAGGGTCTTCTGGCCGGTCCCGTGGCCTACGGCCAACTGGTCAGCGCCGAGTATTTGCCCCCGCCAGCCGGCAATGATTAGCCTAGACGGCCTGGAGTTCGGCTACGCGCCGGGCCAGTCTGTCTTCAAGGATTTCTCCTGGCGGGCGGAGCCCGGCGATGCCTGGGCCATCATCGGCCCCTCCGGCTGCGGCAAGACCACGCTGCTCTACCTCCTGGCCGGCCTGCGCCGGCCGAGGGGCGGGCGCATCGCCGTCGCCGGCGAGGCGCTCGCCGGGCCGCGGGCCGCTACTGGCCTGATCCTGCAGGACTACGGTCTCCTGCCCTGGCTCACCGCCCGCGACAACGTTGGCCTGGGCCTGCGCATCCGCGGCCTGCCTCGCCGCCAGGAAGCCGAGGAAGTCTCCACCTGGCTCGAGCGCCTGGGCCTGCGCGAAGCGGCAGAGCGCTATCCGAGCCAGCTCTCCGGCGGCCAGCGCCAGCGCGTGGCCATTGCACGCACGCTCGCTCTGGAGCCCGATTTGCTGCTGATGGACGAACCGTTCAGCTCGCTCGACGCGATCAGCCGCGAGGATCTGCAGGACCTCACCCTCGCCCTCGGCATCGAGGGGCAGGCGACGACGGTGCTGGTAACGCACAACATCGAGGAGGCGGCGTATCTGGCGCGGCGCATCCTGGTGCTACCCCGGCCGCCGATCACACGGGCCGAGGTGATCGAGAACCCGCGGGGTGGGCGCCTGGAGTATCGCCGCGAGGCGGCCTACTTCGCCGTCTGTGACCAGGTCCGCCAGGCCATCGAACGGGCGCAGTCGCCGGCGGCCCTAGAGGCCGTGACGTGAGTAGGCGGGCCGTGGGTCTGGCGGTGCTGGCCCTGCTGGCCCTCTGGCAGGCGTTGGCGCTCCTCCTGCGCCAGGCCATTCTGCCAGGACCGCTGGACGTGCTGCTAGTGCTGCCCAAGGAGCTGGGCCGGGGTTTGACCTGGCACACGGCCGTCAGCGCCTACCGGGTGCTGGCCGGAGTGGCCCTGGCCACGCTCACGGCAGCGCCCCTTGGCCTGGTGGCCGGACAGAGCAAGCGCCTGGACGCTATCGTTTCTCCCTTCGTCTACCTGACCTATCCCGTGCCCAAGATCGTCTTTCTGCCGCTGGCGATGCTCTTCCTAGGCATCGGCGACGCGCCGAAGATCTTCTTGATCTGGCTGATTCTCTTCTTCCAGGTGCTGGTGGTGGTGCGCGACGCCTCGCACGGCGTGCGGCCGGAGACAGTCTACTCCGTACGTTCGCTGGGGGCCAAGCGGCGCCATCTCTTGCGCTGGGTGTATCTGCCGGCCTGCCTGCCGGCCATCCTGACGGCCCTGCGGGTGAGCACCGGCACGGCCATCGCAGTGCTCTTTTTCGCCGAGTCGTTCGCCACGCAGGCAGGATTGGGCTACTACATCATCGTGGAAACCTGGGGGCGCACCGCCTACGCCGAGATGTACGCGGGCGTGCTGGCGATGAGCGTGCTCGGCATGGCGCTCTACCTGGCGCTGGACCAACTGGAGCAACGCCTCTGCGCCTGGGTCTACGCCGGCCGCTAGGTAGAGCTAGTGGCCGCCACCGCGGAGATTGCAGCGAACGCGGAGAGAGGACGAGAAGACAACCACCGAGACACAGAGAGCACCGGGACCGGAACAGAGCAGGATTGTTCGAATTCTCCCTTGTTCTTCCCTCCGTTCTCCGTGTCCTCGGTGACTCGGTGGTTCATGCCCGTTCTTCTCCCTCGTCCTCAGCGTCCTCTGCGCTCTCTGTGGTGATCTTCGTGCTCGTAGATGGGGGTAAAATGCAGGGCGAGGGCAAGCGGCGCTACGTGCGGGGAATGTTTTCCCGCCTGGTGGCCCGCTACGACTTGATGAATACCCTGATGACGCTCGGTCGCGACCGCGCCTGGCGCCGCTGGACCGTGGCGGCGGCGGGGGCGGGTCCGGGCAAGCGGGGCCTGGACGTGGCCACGGGCACGGGGGAGCTGGCACTCGGCCTAGCCCAGGCCGGCTGCCGCGCGGTGGGACTGGACTACGTGGAAGAGATGCTGTCGGCGGCCGTCGCCAAGAGCGGGGCCTTGCCCGCGGCCGGGCGGCCGCTGTACCTGGCGGGCGATGTCCTGGCCCTGCCCTTCGCCGACGGCACCTTCGAGTGCCTGACCACCGGCTTTGCCCTGCGCAACGTGATCAGCGTTCCCCAGGCTCTGGCGGAGATGGCGCGCGTGCTGCGCCCGGGAGGGCGCCTGGCCTGCCTGGAGCTGACACCACCGCGGGGACGTGTCTTCCCGCTCTTCTTCGCCCTCTACTTCGGCCGTTTCGTGCCGCTGCTGGGCGGTCTGGTGGCCGGCGACCGTGAGGCCTACGCCTACCTGCCGGCCTCGCTCAAGGGCTTCCCCAGCGCCGAAGCTCTGGCGGAGACGATGCGCCGGGCCGGTTTCCGCGAGGTTTCCTTCCGCCGTTTGATGTTCGGCACCGTCGCTTTGCACGCGGCAGAGAAGTAGCCTTTGCCCGCCCGCCCTGAGGGCGGCAGGCACGAGTGAATACCTGGTCTGGAGGTCGCGGCCAATGGTTCACCGGATCGCCGTTATCCCTGGCGACAACATCGGCCCCGAGGTGGTGGCCGAGGGACTCAAGGTTCTGCGCCGCTTGCAGGCGCTCGGTTTCGGCCCCTTTGCCTACGACGAATACCCCTGGGGCGCCGGCTACTACCTCAAGACGGGGGCTCCGATGCCCGCCGATGGGCTGGATACCATCCGCGACTGCGATGCCATCCTCTTCGGCGCCCACGGCGACCCCCAGCGGGTGCCCGACCGCGTCTCCTCCCAGGGGCTGATGCACAAGCTGCGCAAAGGCTTCCAGCAGTACGTCAACCTGCGCCCGGTGCGGCTGCTGCCCGGAGTCGTCTCGCCGCTGCGGGGCAAGGACGAGATCGACTTCGTGGTGGTGCGAGAGAACACCGAGGGCGAGTACTCCGGCATGGGCGGTCGCCTGCACGCCGGCACGCCCTATGAGCTGGCCACTCAGACCACGGTGATCACCCGCATAGGGGCCGAGCGCGTGATGCGCTTCGCTTTCGACCTGGCTAGGCAGCGCGGCGGCAAGAAGCGCGCGGCGGCGGCCACCAAGTCGAACGCGCTCAGCCACGTCTTTGGTCTCTGGGACGAAGTTCTGGCCGAGGTGGCGAACGACTACCCAGACGTCGAGTGCCACAAGTTCCACATCGACGCTTTCACCGTGCACCTCATCAACCGCCCGGAGTGGTTCGACGTGATCGTGGCCAGCAATCTGTTCGGCGACATCCTCTCCGACGAAGGAGCGGCGCTGGCGGGCAGCCTGGGCATGGCGCCGAGCGCCAACCTGGACCCCACGCGACGCCACCCCTCGCTCTTTGAGCCCATCCATGGCTCCGCGCCGGACATCGCCGGGCAGGGCATTGCCAATCCGGTGGCCACCATTCTGGCCGTGCGGATGCTGCTGGACTGGCTGGGCGAGGCGGAGGCGGCGCGCCGGGTACAGGCGGCCGTGGAGGCGGTGCTCGCCGAGGGCCAGGTGCGCACCCGCGACCTCGGCGGCCGTTCCACCACCGCCCAGCTGGGCGACGCCATCTGCGCCCGCCTGGAGGCTGTGTAGAGGGGAGCGAGTAACTGTTCAGATTTGAGGGGAAGTGAGAAGGGCTCGGCGGGTAGGGGCAAGAGGCGCTGGCGCTCGTGGGCCTGGAAGAGGGCCAGCGGGGCCTGGTGAGTGGTGCCATGCTCGCGGGTGCCCGCCCGCTCCGTGACCCACAGCGCCAGTTTGCGGTTGGCCTCGTCGACGTCGGCGAACTGCTGGCCGGCGAGGAAAGAACGCTTGACGAAGTGGACGCCGTTCTCGACCTTGCCTTTGTGTTCGGGGGTCGCCGGGCGGGTAGGGCTGACTACGAAGCCGTAGTGCTGGGCAAAGCGCCGGTGCGCCTCGCCCAGCACGGGGTCGTGCAGCGAGGCTTGCAGCACGGCGGCCTCGAGGTTGTCGAGCACGACCTTGGCCGGGACGCCGCCGAGACTCTCGAAGGCCCGCCGGTGCAGGGCCAGCCAGGTGGGAATCTTCTGGTCGAAGACGATCTCAGCGTACTGGTGGCGGCTGAAAGAGAGGGTCAGTACGAAGACGTAACCCTGACGCAGCCGCCCGCAGACGGGATCGAGGAAGGTGCCGGCGGAGCCGAAGTCCACCTGGGCCTCCTCGCCGGGGGCGCAGTGCAGGCGCACCGTGACCTGCTTCTGGGCCGACTGGAGGTGGTGAATGAAGCGGCGGATGGAGGAGTAGGGGCCACAGTAACCGTGCTCCCGGCTGAGGCGGTCGAAGATGGTCATCATCTCCACGCCCTGGGCGAGAAAGTCCACCACGAGCTGGCGGTAGGGCTCGACCGTAGAGACGTGCAGCGGGGGTTTGGGTTCCGGCCCCAGGGCACGGGCGATGGTCTGGGCATCGGGCAAAGGTCGACTGGTATCGAGGAAGCCACCGCTCTGGGCTAGCTCGCGGTACTTGCGCACGGTGATGCGGGAGATGTTGAGGTCGCGGGCGATGGCTCTATCGCTCTGGCCTAACCTGAGGCGATGGATCAGTTCTCGAAGGTAGTTCACGTGTAATCGCTCCACCTGGGCCTCCAGACGGGTAGTCTGGAGGAGTATAGCTCGCCGCCCGCACATAGCGGGCGGCAATAGGTGGATCACACCGCCCGGCGATGGGTGGCATACACCGGGCGGGGTGATGTCCTAGAATCTCTGTAAAAGTAAGCGGCGTTGCGGTACCCTGTTGTGTGAGCAAACAACAACAGCCCCGGCAAGAGGGGCAGAAAGGGCACCGAAACGCCATGCAGAGAATAGCACCCTCCCAGCGCCTTGGCGAGCAGTTGGCCACCCTGCTTCAAGAAGGAATGGCCAGCCAATCCAACCAGTCGGAGATCAGAGGCTTGCTCATCCGTCTCGGCAGCCAGCGCCTCCTGCAAGAACTGCTGGAGACAGAACAACGCGACTTCTTGGGTGCCGACCGTTATGAACGCAGCAGCGCCCGGCAAGGCCAGCGTAACGGCTACTCCCCGGTCCACGTCGACACGGCCGAGGGACGCCTGGACCTGGAGGCGCCCCAGGTCCGCGCTAGCAGCGAGCCCTTCCAGTCGAGGCTCTTGGCTTTCCTCCAGGGCCGCACCGAGGTGGTGGAGCGCCTGGTGACCGAGATGTACGCCCACGGCCTCTCCACCAGGGACATCGAACTGGCCTTCACCGACGCCACCGGCGCCTGCATCATCAGCAAGAGCGCCGTCAGCGAGGTTAGCGAGCGCCTCTGGCAAGACTACCAAGCTTTCCGGGAGCAGCGCTGGGACGAGGTGGAGACCGTCTACCTCTTTGCCGATGGGCTCTACGAGCCGATGCGTGCCGTAGGCAACAGCCGCGAGGCGATCTCGTGCTTGTGGGCCATCTGTGGCGATGGCCGCAAGCGCCTCTTGGACGTGGTAGTGGGCAACAAGGAGTCCCGGGAGGCTTGGCTGGAGAGTCCGCGGGGTCTGGTGAGCCGGGGTCTGAGACCGCCGGTGTTGATGACGAGCGATGGCGCGCCCGGGCTTACGGCGGCCTTGGAGGAGGTATTCCCCGAGGCCCTGCGTCAACGGTGCCTTGTGCACAAGACCAGGAACGTGACCCAGAAGGTGAGTGAGGCCGACCTGCCTGAGGTCAAGGCGGACATACTGTCGGCCTACTACGCCTCCCGCCAGGAGGTGGCGCGGTTGGTGGCGGACGCGGTGGTGAAGAAGTGGCAACCGCTGTACCCGTCGGCGATGGCCAGTTTCGTGGACGACTTTGAGGCTTGCATCGCCTACTTGCGCTGTCCGCCGGCGCATCACAAGTTCATCCGCACGACCAACCTGGCGGAGAGGGCGATCGAGGAGGAGAAGAGGCGCAGCAAGACGATCCCGCGTTTCTTTGACGAGAAGAGCTGTCTGAAGTTGTGCTATGCCTCGCTGCTGCGCGCCAGCCGGCGCTGGCAGCGGGTAACGATCGGCGAATTCGACCGGACCAGGTTGGGCCTGCTGCGCGAACAGCTGCACCAGGAGTATCTTGCTCGTAGAGGTCAGGCGGTATCTACCAAGCCAAAGGAGGTCACGACCGCCGCTTGAACCGCAATGCCGATGCTTTTACAGGAACATAGGGACTTGACCTGGCGTTGCTGGGGCTGGTGCAGACTCTCCTCGAGACTGGACGGGTATGCTGCGAGGTAGATACGCTACACCGGACCTCGACCCGCTTTCAACGGAAACGGGCAAGGTGCGCCGCCGTGTCTGGCGGGTGGAGGGTGGTAGAAGGCAGGCATAGACTCCCACCTAGATGTGGAGCCTCCTCGGTGAGGTTGTGGACTACTTAGGATCTAGCACCAGTAGTGGCCGGTTGGTATGGATGTCCTCGCCAAGGGGGCGAGTCAGAGCGAGACCTCCACTACATCACGTTTGCGAGACGAAGCCGTCGCCACACCCAAGTGCTCAGCCAACAGTAACCCGTGGATATGCGGCGTGTGGTAGGAGTTGCCATTCACTACCTCATACTGCACGACACGTTTCACGATTCCTCGTTGGAGCAGTGGCCGGGCTGCCAGCGCTGCTACCTCCAAGTACTTGGTCGAGCCGCCGAGGTAGAGGCGGATGTCCGTGACTGCATTTCGACGCACGTACCGGTCGAGGAAGGAAGGGAAAACACTGCGCCATGTCCCGTAGGCTGGCCGGTCGCTCATCTTGAGGTTGTAGTCTTGGATTAGGTCGAGCGGGTGCAGTGGGCCATACAGCGCCGAGAGGATCAAGACGTGAGGAGAACGACCGAGGACGATGCTTTCCCGCACGTGCCTCGAGAGATTGGGCTCTGCCGTGTAGAGAGACCCGAGATAGCGGTCAATCGCCGACAGATACGCACCGGTGCGGTCATCGCCGCCGAAGTCGGGCCCCAGTCGGATGCCTAGATTCCTCGCATAGTTGTCCGTCGTATACCGGGACTCCTTGCGCACGCTCTCAAGGACCGACCGCCGCCCCTGCAGCAACGCAGAATAGACGGAGGGCTCCACGTAGTCCGAGAGAGCTTGGCTGAACCGGTACCAAGGGTCTCCGGCGGGTGCCTTGGCGGCGCAACAAGGCAAGATCAAGAGCGTGTTCGCCGCTTCCATAGCCACCTCGCATCATCTACTGGGCTTGCACCAAGCGAGCGAGTAGGTCGAGGAACAGCTCGACGTACTGCTCGTCGGTGTGGTCGGCGTTCCAGAGGCCAGAAGACCTGACCTTGGGATTGGTGCAGCAGCGCCCCAACCATCCGTCCGAGGGCGGGTCGATAGGTTCCCTTCCCTGGTTTGACAGCAGCGCGATGGCGTTGCGCTCTAGGTAGCCCCGAATGCTAGTAGGCCCTGCTGGGTTCTCTGCTCTCACCCACAGAAAGGGCATACTGCCAATAACGCGGCTGACCGCTGTCTCGACGTGGGCCTCCGCTGCCTTCGGTACGGCAGTCGCGTGTTTGCTGAGCCAGCTGGGGCAGATCAGCCCGTCTCTGCGCATTAGCGCTGTGCCCACGTGGTGCCGGAAGATAGAGCCTCTATGGCCGCCACTTCGGTGCATTCGAAGGCGGTTCCAAAGAGTGGTGTGAGAACCTGCGGTTACGGCGTGCGTGCCGACGCGCACCACCCTCGGCTCGCCGCCAGCCCTGACTTCGCCCTCCTCGAAGAAGAAGTACACCCCTTGGCTGGGCCAATCCATACCCCCGTCGCAACTGGCCAAGCGTCGCTTGCCAGTTCTCTGCTCGAGGACTCCGATGATGTCGTAGAACCGACCTAGGTCAAGATCTCTAGTCATCCAACCCCTCCTGAACAGCCAGCAGAAATCTAAACGTCGTCACCAGCGGAGGCTGCGCCCGCTCTCTGGCTCCAAAAGCCAAAGCCGACGTGGAAGATGTCTACCCTCTCGGCGAACGGCAGACGCGCCAGATCTTCCCGGCTGAACAGCCGGCTCGCCGGGTTGTAGTCCACCAGCACTACTCCAAATCGCATTAGAGCCTTACTTGGGGAAATCCTATGCGTGCGGAGTGTGCTGAGGCGGTCTGGTGGCTGGTGGATTAGGTCAACGTCGATCTTCTGGCGGAGGATCATCTGCGCCTCCTCCGCCGTCTCC
This sequence comes from Chloroflexota bacterium, assembly GCA_023473795.1. Taxonomy (GTDB): domain Bacteria; phylum Chloroflexota; class UBA6077; order FW602-bin22; family JAMCYS01; genus JAMCYS01. Next base: position 29,053 of record JAMCYS010000133.1, read on the forward strand.
TCTAGTGTGGGAGGTAGGGCTTTGTAGTATCGCGCCAGCTGCTCGTGCAATTCCCTTATCTCTGGGTTCTGGCCGTACTTCACCTCAAGAAGAACTGGAGGCACTTCGTTACCCCTGCGCCTGTGTTCGCGAGACCAGAAGATCGCCGAGAGATCGAACCTTGCGGAGGCACCTGGCACCACGCTCTGGCGGTCGATGATGAAGTACTCTGTGTTCAGCCGGGGCTCGTCGTTGTTAGCGCGGATGAGAAGCTGCTCCCACTCGATCTCGTTGCCGCCCTTCTCGGCCCGATGAACGACGACCCGCTGCTTGATGGCCGGCAATGCCTCCACGAACGTCTGGACATCCGCAGCCGTTCTGAAGAAGTCCATCCCCTCGATGCTCCTCACCCTAAACTTGCGGTGGATCTCCAGTGAGTAGGCATTATCGAGCGACCGATCGAGCTTCAAGAGGCTCTGGCCCTTGAAGTAGTCGTTTAGATAGTTGTCGCGAATCTCCAGCAGAAGATCGGTGTCGCATTTGATCGCCTCAGTCAAACGTGAAAGCCAGCCACCTTGTTTGAGGTCCGACATGAACGACGCGCTGAGCCCTCTCACTGTGTATCGCTCACGTCCCGGTACGAGCGCTCTGTGACTCGGTTAGTATACTGCAGTATGCCGGCAAGTTGGCGTATGGTTGGGTCATTGTCTGCAATCTACACTTGATCTCAAAGCGTGCCACAGCTAGACTATCGTACAACCAGTGTCTAGATAGGTTGCCGACTGTGACCAAGCCAAAACCCGGTGCTCACCACCATCGCTGGACTGCCGAAGAAAACGAGCTAGTGCTGGAGCGGAGCGGGCTGGCTAGTAACCTTGCCATCATAGGCCTCTTCCTGATTCCCAGTTCTCCAAGCAGCTTATTGCGTCGCTGACCGAGGTAAGCAGCGACTGGCTAACCCGCTTCACATTCTCGCGGTCGGCCATGCCCCTGATGTCAATCCCTTTCACCGACCCACACAGTACGGCTAATCCACCGAGGAGTCTGTTCAAAAGCCTTCAATAGCACCGGGGGAATGGGGTTGTCGGGATCACTTTCGAACTGAATCCCCCCGTCGCCGTCGACCGGGTGACGATGGTCGATCTGGCTAGTGAAAAAGATATCATCGGGAATCTCGTCAAGGAAGGCGTCGCAAGTGTGCGGGCGTTCCCTGGATTTGTGGTAGTGCTTACACCACAGGCACAGCGGCGGCAAATAAGTAGTCATTCGTTTCTCCTGGTTATGGGAGCATAACCTCTGCGGTTCTATCTGACCCGAAACCGAATCCCCTCAGCCTTCTCGGTTAGTCGACCTAGTCCGTCGGCGGAAACTGTGCACCAACCGCCATCGCTGCGGCACCCGGTTCGGCACGAGTTCGACCAAGCCACGCCGCTCCAAAGTCCGGAGCGAGATGTGGACATTTGGCACGTCTGAGTATCCCAGAGCACGAGCGATGTCGGCGGTCTTCATGCCTTCCTCATCGCGTAGCTCTGGCAAGGCCACTATCGCCCTCTGACGCCCGCCGCGCACCAGCATCTCGGGGCGTGCCTGTCCCGGCAACTCAGCGGATTGTGCCGTAGAGCGCGCCTGCTCCTCGACCTCGGTAGCGAGCTGGTTTGCCATCTCGGCGAGCCTGCGAAGGAATCGCGCCAAGGCTATGTTATTGTCCACCGAACTACCTCCCGCCAGTTGATACGTATGCATAATATCATACTTATGCATAATTGTCAACAACAGCATTGAACGAGTTCGTGGCTGGCTCGCGGGCACGACCAAGGCGAAGAACAGCCGCTGGAAAGC
>JAMCYS010000098.1 GCA_023473795.1 Chloroflexota bacterium
AGGCCATAGAGCCCTTCACAGCGGGGGATCGACAGAGTAGGATAACGACAAGCCGCACGCCAGGGTGGGTGAATTGTTTGGCCGAGCCCTGGGTGAATTACGTGGCCGTCGACAGCGTTCAGTTCGAGTTCGTCTCCGCCGTTAGTGAGAGTCTTCCTACCCCCGCCGGCACCTGATGCCTGCTTCCGCAATCTCTCAATCCGCAAGCCAGAGGCCGATGAGCCCTCTGGCTTGCCAGGTGAAGGCCAGCGCGGCCAGGTTGCCGCTGGCCAAGGCCAGCCAGAGCGCCTGCGTTTCCTCCCGTCGCTCGCAAGCGGCTTAGCGCGGCACTATCCGCAGCAGGTTGTTTTCCGGATTGCGCCGGGTCGTGAGGTCGAGCCCAGGCAGCACCTCCAGGCAGACCTCGGCCCGGTAGCAGACCCTGCTGCCGGCCTCCAGGTGGCCGGTGTAGACCCTCTGCAGATCGGAGACGCAGAGGTGGACGTGGGGCACGCCGTCGACGACGCTGCCCTGCATGGAGGCCATCTCCAGCGGTCCCTCCAGCTCCGCGAACTCGTTCTTGGGCGGCAAGCCGGTGCTGGCGATCCAATGGATGTGGCAGCGGTCCAGCGAGCCAATGCCGGCCGCCACGGCGGCCGTCTGGATGCCCTCCGCCTGCGCCACTTCGGCCAGGCCTTCCAGCAGCAGGTCCCCCCGCTCGAAGACGACGAACACCTTGGCGCCGTCGGCGGTCTTGTAGTAGCGCATCTGCCCTCCCTCGTTTACCTGAAGACCACGCCGGCAACCGAGACGAGAGAGCCTCCCTCCTCGTCGGCCGGGCACTGGTCGTAGGCGACCACCTCTCCTGCGGCGCCGTCCATCAGCTGCAGGGCGTAGTAAATCGGCGGCAAGCCGCAGACTCGCTGTCGGTCGCTGTCGGCCCGCAAGGCGTCGAGGAAAGCGGCCGGTTCGCCACTGCAAGCGGCCCGCAGGCGCCGCTCGTCGTTGTCCGCCAGTTCCTCTTTCTGCGCCTGGCCGAGAGGCCTCTCGTCGCCGAAGGCCGGCCCCACGTGCGCCAGGTCGGCGGCGGCGACCACGAAGAGACGCCTGCCTGCCAGGGCCTCGCGCAGGGCGGTGAAGGCGGGCCCGTAGGCGGGCGTGGACTCGGACTCGGTTCCCGACTCGACGTAAGGCTGGAAGCCGCCGCAGAGAATCGGCACGACGGGCACTGCTCGTTCGCCCAGCGTATAGTGCAGCCAATTCAGGGCTAGTTCGAGGGAGTGCTCACCGCGGTGGTGCAGCTCCTCCGCATAAGCCTCGGTCTCACCCAGCACGCTCGCTAGAGCCGAGATAGACTCGGCCGCTGGCGGCAGGGCGCCCCAGGGCGTGGCGTAGCGCTGCTGGGTCAGCGTCAGCGCCCCGGGGGCGCCCATGTGGTCGGTGCCAAACACGACGACCGCTTCCGCCTCGGCCAGGGCCGCCCGGGCCCTATGCCAGACCTGGGCGTACACCGGCCCGCCCCGCGTGTAGTCGATGTGCGGGCAGATGAGGCCGCGCAGCGACGGCTCCGGCGGCGCCTTGCCGTCCGCCTTGCCCAGATAGTCGGCGAAAGCCTGCCCCAGCTCCCGCGGGTCGGCCGGATAGCTGCGTCCGGCGAGGGCCAGGGGACGGAAGGGAGCGGCGCGGTACTCTGCCAGGGCTTCGGCGGTGGCCGCCTGGAAGCGCGGGCTGTCCAGAAATAGCGCCTCGTCGAGCTGGTTGACGAAGTTCTCCAGCAGGCTTGGCGGCAGGGCGAGCCCGTAGCGCAGTTCGAAGGAGGCGCGTAAGCGACCGAGGTCGCGCGTGCCGTCGCACAGCGTCAGCAGCGGCGCCAGCGCGGCCGGCACCAGCACCATTCGACCGGAGAGGTCGAGCCGGTCGCGCAGCACCAGCACGAGCTTCTCGTCGTGGGTGATCCACTGCGCGTCGATTGGTCGCAGTTTGGGCTGCAAGCAAGACTCCAGGTGTTGTCGGTAGTGGCACGGTGCCTGGCCGGGGCAGGGGTCGCCTGCCGTTTAGGATACGGCAGGTACCAGCGCGCGCGGGTCTTCCCGCATCTCTTCCACTAAGTTCTGCAGGCGCTTCTGTACCGGCACGATGTCGTCTATCTCGCCGATCCGGCCGCCGGTGAAGACGAGACCGTTCCGCACCGAGCCGTCAGTGCCGATCTTGAGGCGCCCCTGCACGGCGTTGGCGAGCGAGCGATAGATACAGTGCGTTTGGGCACGGTCATCGCGATGCGAGCAAACCTTCAGGCAGTTGAGGCAGCCGCGCGCGCTTGGCGGTAGAAGGGGCAGATCAGACAGGGACTGCTCGACCACGGCGCGACTGGGCATGCCTACCGGGCTGACGTGAGTGACCTTGCTGCCCCGGGACCGCCGCCAGACTTCCTTCATGGATGGAGAGGCGGAGCACTCGTCAGTCATGGCGAAGAGCGTTCCCAGCTGGACACCGTCCGCCCCCATCTCCAGCAAGCGGCTGACTTCCCAACCGTAGCGCAGACCACCCGCGGCCAGTATTGGTCCCCGGAAGCCGCCGTCCCGCAGCGTGCGGTACACGGGCGGGAACAGGTCCCAGGTGGAAATCTCGGGGTCCTTCGGCCCCAGGTGGCCGCCAGCCTGCCCGCTCTCCACGACGACGCCGGCCACGCTGGGGATGCGGCAGACGAGCGAGGCCAGCTTCTCGCTGGAGATTATCGCCCAGCCCGGGATGCCGGCCTCCGCCAGGCGGTTGAATGGCCCGCGCGCGAAGCCTGCCCCGATGACAACCACGTCCACGCGCTCGCGAATGGCCACGTCGAGGATCTGGTCGAATTCGCTGACCGCGAACATCACACCCAGCCCCAGAACCCCGTCGCCGGCCAACTTGCGCCCCTCGCGAATCCGCGCCGTCAGCTCCTCGCCGCCGCCCTTACTTGTGAGCACGCCGGAGGCGGCGATCAGGCCAACCCCACCCTGGGCCGCGACCGCCCCCGCGAGCGGCTCGAGCGATACTCGCACGGCCATCTGTCCTTGCACGATGGGCAACCTCGCCCGCTTCTCACCTACGGTCAGTCCTCGCTCAGCAGCCACTTCACTTCCTATCCACCGAATTTGAACCCGCCCAGGCCAGTGCCAGGAGCCCGCGAACCGAGCCATTCTACCACGCCGCTCCGCTCCCTGGCGCTCTCGGCCTATGGCGCTACCGTGAGCGCTCCGATCTGGACGTAGCCGCGGGCCGGAGCGGCGCCGTCGACGGCTAGCTGCCTGTTTCCGCCCCCGGTGTCGAAAAGGCCGAAGATGATCTGATACTGGCCCGGCGCCAGGTCTGGCGGCACCCGCAACTTCAGTTCGTCCTTGTAGAAGCGGTCGGACTGCCAGAGCCGGGTGAGCATGTTGTTGGCGCGCAGCCCTTCCGCCCGGGCAACCGGCGCGGCGCCGGGCTGGGTCACCAGGGCCACGTAGGACCCATAGTCCGCGCCCAGGCTGGCCTGGGGCTGCCAGTATAGTCTCACGTTCAACGTCTCGCCCGGCCGTGCTTGCCTTGCCGGCAGATCGTAGCCCAGCGCCGCTATCCTGCCCTCGAACGAGACGAAGAGCTGGTTTTGAGCCGGGTGCGCCGTGTTCGTTGGTGATGTGTAGCGGAACCAGTCGGCCTGCCCGTCGAGAAAGGCCAGCTTGCCGGCAAATAGCACCACCGCTACCAGGGCGAGCGACCACGCTCCCGTATGGCTCTCCCTCTCTGGGGTCGGCAGGGCGGGGCGGCGCTGGCGGCGGGCTGCCCAGGCCGCGGCCAGGAGCAGGGCCAGGACTATTGCCGCCATGACGGAGAGGTAATCCCCCGCCTGGGCGAGGGGAGTCTGCTCGAACCGTAACTCCACCACGTGGTCGCCCGCGGGGACGGTGAACGTCACCCAGCCGAGGTCGTAGCCATCGAAATGGGTCACCGGCGTCTCGCGGCCGTCCACGTAGGCGTGCCAGGCCGGGTAGTAAAGAAGTCGGAAAAGCAAAGACACGTCCTTGGCCGCGCTCAAGCGGTAGGCCTCGTAGTCTCCCTTCTGGGCCAGCAGGTCGGCCCGCACCTGGGCGTCCTCCGGCAGCATTGTCCTATCGAGACGCTCCGCGGGCCGGCCATCGGGCAGGTTGCTGCTGCCTTCCTTCTCCACCGGCACCCATTTGGCCCAAATCGGCAGAAACTCCGACCGCCAGGACGTGCCCAGCGAGCCCGACCAGCGCTCGTAGGCGAGCGCCGAACCCAGCGAGGCGTCGCCCACCCGCTGCTCTGGGCGCGAGAAGTCGGGGAAGTAGAAGTAGGGGCCCAGCGACAGCAGCAGAGCCAGCGCGGTGGCGGAGAGTAGCACCGGCGGCGCCAACCGGGCTGGCCGACCGCCTCCCCGCGGCAGCCAGAGCGCGGTCGCGCCCCCCAGTGCCACAACGCCGACGTTGGCCAGGTCCAGGAACCGCCAGGGGAATTGCACCAAGCCGCCAAAGGGCAGTGCCTGCCAGACGAAGGCGGAGGCGGAGGTGGAGAGGAAGGCAAAGACGGCGGCCAGCGCCCCGAAGAAGGCCATCTCCAGGCTGGCGCCTGTGGGCGGCCGGCGCTTGGCCAGAGCCAACAAGCCGGCCGCCAGCAGAACTAGCTGCACGATCCCGAGGCGGTGGTCGGGCAGGGCCGCGTTCTCGTGGAGGTCGACCGGCAACTGCGGCAGGAAAATCTGCTGCCAGGGCAGGAAGTAGTCACGGTAGTCGGCCCCAATCGGCGGCAGCAGGTTCTGGATCTGCACCCACTGCCGTTCTCCCAGGGCGGGCAACCAGAAGAAGGCGCTCAGCGCCAGCCCCAGGGCGAGGGCGGCGAGCAGGTAGGGCGCCGCCCGCCTGCGCTCGCCAGGCAGCACGAGGACGGCGCAGTAGGCGGCCAGGGCGCTGCTGCCGTAGAAGGCGGTGAGATTGTGGCTGAGGGCGAGCAGGGCGTAGAGGCCACTGGCCAGGGCCAGGCCGCCCGGGCCCGGGGCCAGAGATAGCCGTCGCAGCGCCCAGAAGACCCACGGCAGCAGCGCCAGCGCCAGCAATTCGGCCAGGTCGGCGCGCTGATAGGCCTGCAAGAAGGCCAGCGGCGAGTAGGCATAGGCCAGGGCCGCCAATAGCCCGGCGTTGAGGCCCAGAAGATCACGAGCAAGGAGGAAAGCGCCGGCTGCCGCCAGCACCGTGGCGAGCGCCAGGGCCGTCTTCAGACTATCCACGGCGTCGAGGCCGACAACGTGTACCAGCGCCTGCAGGTAATTTCCCAGTGGGGCGTAGAAGTTGAAGATTGGGTAGCCGAGCCCCTGGACGAAGTCCGGCGCCCAGCGCGGGTAGAAGGTACCCTCGGCCAGGCACGCCTCCAACTGCACGGCGCGGAAGAGGTGGTAGAGCCCATCCGAGGTCGCTCTCAGGCCCGGCGCCAGCAGCGGCGTCAGCAGGGCCAGCGGCGGCAGCAGCACCGGCAGGAACGGCGCCTGCCGTGAGCGGACGGCAGGTGCGCCCGTATCGAGTACCGCCGATCCGGCGACTGGCGCCGGCCTGACCGCGGTGGCCGATGGTTCGCCGGGCTGCAAAGTGGCCTGCACCGGCTGGTGCGTGGGCCCTTGCCGATTCTTCGGGCTCAACCGCGTTCTCCCAGAGAGGTGTCGGCCGCGGGGCAAACAGGGGGAAGGGCCACGGCCAGGGCGCCTATCATAGGCCAAGCTGGGTCGGCGGTCAACCCGAGGCAGCCAGGGCGCCGTTCCTGGTAGCGTGGTGCCGCGCCCGTACTCCAGCTGGACGGGCGGGATGAAGCGACGTCATTGGTAGGGTCACCGTTCGTAATAGGCCGATCACTTGCCCCCGCTGTTAGGGGGTCACCGCCCCCGTTCTCCGGATAGACGGGCGTGCTAAAGCTCGCTACTACGAACGGCGGTCGTTCCGGCAAGCATGCTTCAGTGCGACAGGGCCACGACGAGCGGCGGGCAATCTGAGATGGAGAGCGGCAGCTAGTTCCACTAGTTGGCGGGGTCAAGTGTGCTCGCCCAGGGCCGGCAGCCAGAGGAAGGCGCTGAGGGCCAGGCCGAGCACGATAGCGGCAGCCAAGTAGCTGGCCACGCGCCAGTTCCTCATCGACAGCACGAGGACCAGGCAGAAAGTCGCTAGGACTGCGCTGAAGGAGAAGGCGGTTAGATTGTGGCTGAGGATCAGCACGGCGTAGAGGACGCTCGCCGCTGCGACGCGGCCTACGCTGGGCTCAGCGGCGAGCCGACGGAAAGACCAGAGCGCGAACGGCAGCTCGCCCACCGCCAGCAGTTCAGCTAGGTCGGCTCGGACGAAGGCGTGCATGCAAACGGCGGGCGCATAGACGTAGGCCAGCGCTGCCAATATGCCCCCGTGCCAGCCCAGTAAGTCGCGTCCCAGCAGAAACATACCAACGCTGGCGGCGTCGTCCCCGGCGGGGAGGAGTAGCGGAACCAGTTCGCGTTCGGGTCCAGGACGAGATATCTGAACACGAGTAGGCCGACGATCGTCAGGGCGAGGGTCCAGGCCGTTGTTGCTGCTTGTTCGGTGGAAGGGTGGGATACCTGAGGAGGGCGTCGTCGCCAGATGGCCAAGCCCACGAGCCCTGCTAGAACCAGCAAGGCCACCAGAGAGAGTCCGCTGGCCACCTGTACCAGGGGCGTTGCCTCGAAGCGCAGCTCGACCAGGTGTTCTCCCGCCGGAATTGTGAACGTCACCCAGCCCAGACCATCTGGGCTGTAGGGCCCAACCACAAGTTCGCGGCCGTCGGCGTAGGCATGCCAGGCGGGGTAGTAAAGCACCTCATACAGAACTGTGACGTCCTTAGGGGTGCTGACGCGGTGTGCCTCGTAGTCGCCGCGTTGGGCGAGTAGCGTGGCCTTGATATTCAGGTCAGGTGGAAAGGCGCTCAGGGCCAGGCCCAGGACCATCGCTGCCCCGAGAAAGAGCGCTGCCCGCCAAGTTCGTCTATGGATGAGCAGAACGGCACAGTACACGGCGAGGACGGGGCTAAGAAAGAGACTGGTCAGGTTGTGGCTGAGCACGAGAGCGGCGTACAAGGCGCCAGAAACCGCGAGACGGCCGGCGCTAGGCAAAGTAGCTAGGCGCCGGAATGACCACAGGAGCTGAGGGCATACATATAGAATACTGGGGCGTAAACGAAGGTTAGCGCTGCGGGCAAGGCGCCGTTCGTACCCAGCAGGTCTCGGGCGAAGAGGAACATGCTCAAGCTGCCGGCGACCACTGCGATGATGAGAGAAACCTTGAGCGAAGCGACGAAGTCAAGGCCGGTCGCGTGGACGAGCAACTGCAAGTAGTTGGCAAGCGGAGCGTAGAAGTTGAAGATAGGGTAGCCCAGGCCCTGTATGAAGTCCGCCGCCCAGCGAGGATACCAGATGCCCTCGGCGACGGCGGCGTTCAGCTCAACGGCGCGAAAGAGGTGGTACCAACCGTCGTCAGCGCGGGGCAGGCCCGGTCCTAGTAACGGCGCCAGCATGACCAGAGGCAGTAACATGACCGGCAGCAGCACAACCCGCCCCAGTGCGGCGTGCCGATGCGGGGCTCGCGGCTGAGCCGGCGGCCGTACCGTAGGCGGCGCTACGTATTCGTGGGCTGGGACACGACTCGGCAGATAGCTGTCCTTCATACCCAACCTGTCGTCGAGCTAGCGGTGGCAGTCTCGCCAGATGGGGCCCCGGAAACCCAGCAAAATGCGGCGCTATCATAATTGGCTGGCTGGCACCGGTCAACACTTACCCCTACGACGAATCCGGCGGTCAATCTGGGAGTGGGAGAGCAAAGCCGCGGGCTGTCCTGGAGGGGCGCCTGCCTGCCAGGCCGAGGGCGGCAAGGTGGGATAAGGCATGTCCCGGTGCCAATCTAGCGAAACGAGACGGTTGAACGTATCCTGTCACGGGGCAGACCGGGCGGGGCAGACGGTTGGCGCTGGCCGGCGGACCTGGCGTGCGGCGCACTCGCACAAGGACTGGCGCTGAAGCGGCTCTGCTGCGCGGATTGGGGAGCCGGCTCTGGGGCCGGCTAACGCGGCACGGGGTGGAGAAGTCGGCTGACGTCTTCGCAGTCGGACTCGTACCAGAAGGAAAAGCGCTCGGCGCTGGCGTCCAGCCGGCGACCAAGGTCGCAGCTGGCTGGCATCTCCGGCAGCGCGCAGCCTACTAGGCCGCAGTGCAGCCGCACGACGCCGTCGAAGCGGCCCGTGGAACTGTAGCAACATTGGTTGCACGTCATGCTGTGTCTCCTCCTCTTGCCCCGCAAGCAGAAAAGCAAGAAGGCCGGAAGGCGCTCTTCCCCGGGGCTCTGAACCTCTCGCCCTCGGGAGATCCCGCGCCCAGCAGCGGGCGCACGGCCGCCATCCCGGCCCTCGACAACGCGATTGTATCACAGCCTGGCCAGGAGCGCTATCAGCGGGCCGCCCAAATCGGGCGCTCGCCAGCTGTGCGGCCGGCACAGTCCCTGTCTAACCCCGATAGCGATTGGTGATCGGCAGCCTGCGGTCGCGCCCGAAGGCCCGGGGGCTGATCTTCACGCCCGGCGGCGCCTGCCGGCGCTTGTACTCGCTGCGGTCCACTAGGGCAATCACCCGCCGCACGGTCTCCTCGGGACAGCCCAAAGCCACGATCTCCTCCGCGCTGCGGTCCTCCTCCACGTAGGCGTGCAGGATCGGATCGAGTATTGGATAAGGGGGTAGGCTGTCGCTGTCCTTCTGATCGGGTCGCAGCTCCGCCGAGGGTGGCTTCTCCAACACGGCCGGGGGGATCACCGGCTTTTCGCCCAGCGTGTTGCGGTAGCGGCACAGCTCGTACACTTCACCCTTGAGCACGTCCTTGATCACGGCGAAGCCGCCCGCCATGTCGCCATAGAGGGTGGCGTAGCCGGTGGCCATCTCGCTCTTGTTACCAGTGGTGAGCACCAGGTGGCCGAACTTGTTGGAAAGCGCCATCATGATGTTGCCGCGCAGACGCGCCTGGAGGTTCTCCTCCGCTAGGCCGGGCTCCGTGCCCTGGAAGGAGGGAGCGAGCGTGTGCAGAGCCGCGCCGAACATCTCCTCGATGGGAACTGTCTTGATCGCCATGCCCAGGTTGTCCGCCAGCGCGACGGCGTCGTCTTTGCTGCCCGCCGAGGAATAGCGGGAAGGCATCGATACGCCCATCACCTGCTCCGGGCCCAGAGCGTCGGCGGCGATGGCGGCGACCAGGCTGGAATCGATGCCGCCAGAGAGGCCGATCAGCACCTTCTGGAAGCCGTTCTTGTGTACGTAGTCCCGAGTGCCCAGCACGAGGGCCTGGTAGACCTCCGCTGGAGCCTCCAGGGGCGCGGCCAGTCGCGCCTCCAGAGGTGGCCGCTCCCTGGCGGCGACGTCGGCCAGAACCGCGGACTGGCTCGCCGTCGGCTCTGCCGCGATCGCCTGGCGGCGGCGAGGGTCGTGCAGGCGGGCGCGGAAGACCGCCTCGGCGTCCACGTCTGCCACTAGCAGCTCCTCGGCGAACTCGACTGCCCGGGCCACGATCTGCCCCTGCTGGTCGAAGACCGCGCTGGCGCCGTCGAAGACGAGCTCATCCTGGCCGCCCACCGTATTGACGTAACAGACGATTGCCGAGTTGTCGGCGGCCCTGGTGGCCAGCATCTTCTCGCGGAAGAGCCGCTTGCCGGCGTGGTAGGGCGAGGCATTGATGTTCACCAGCACCTCAGCCCCGGCCATGGCCTGGCGGGTGGGCGGGCCGACCGGGTACCAGATGTCCTCGCAAACGCTGACGCCGAAGGTAGTGCCGCGCAGCGAGAAAATGGGCGACTCGCCGCCCCGCCGGAAGTAGCGTTCCTCGTCGAACACCCCGTAGTTGGGCAGGTACTCCTTGTGGTAGACGCCCACGATTTCGCCGTCGTGCAGGATGGCGGCAGCGTTGTAGAGGTCGTCGGCCAGGTCCACGAAACCGACGACGGCGGTGATGCCGTGGCAGGTAGCGGCCAGGCGGCGCAGCTGCGCCAGGTTGTCGCGCACGAACTGCGGCTTGAGCAGCAAGTCCTCGGGCGGATAGCCTGTGACGGCGAGTTCCGGGAAGGCCACCAGGTCGGCGCCCGCCGCTCGTGCCCTCTCCAGATAGTCGGCTATCTTGGCCGTGTTGCCGGCGAGGTCGCCGACGGTAGGATTGATCTGGGCGAGGGCGATGCGCAGGCTGCGAGTTTTCATTCTGTCTGTCTGCCTTTCCGTTGGCATTCTGACTGCGGGAATGATAACACAGCTCCCCCAGACTGGCCGGGTAGGGCAGAACCAGGCCTCGCCTCACTTGTAAGCGCCGTCCGGCTTACCGACCTTCACCATCTCCTGGCAGTAGGCGTAGAGGGCGTCGTAGACCAGCCGCTCGGCCGCGTTGACCTCCTGGTCGTCGGCGTAGCCGAGGTGGCGGAAGCCCTCGGCGATGGCGCCCAGGCCCGGCCCCTCAGGCTGGTGGTAGAGCGCGTTGTCGGTGTCCGCCCCGTTGACTATCTTGCCCAGCAGCGCGAGCGCCGGGTTGGCGGCCAGCTGGTACTTCTTGAGTATCGCCTCGAAGGAGCACTCTCGGTCGTGGTGGCCCAGCTCGGCACCGGCAACGTCGAAGGGGATGGCCCCCAGGCGCCGCGCCTCGCCCGCGACCTGAGCGGCGGGCACGAAGTAGAACTCGGCCTCCGGGTTGAGGAACTTCTTGATGAGCCACGGACAGGCGACCCGATCCACCTTCACGTGCTCGCGGGTGATCCACTTCATAGCTAACCTCCACTTCACCGGCTCAACGGCGACGCGGTTTGGCGTACGGCCTGGCAATAGCCAGACCCCTATCATACTGCAGTTCAAGGGCGCGGCCGTTGCTCAACTACCCCTACAGTGCCCCTTCCCGGCAAGGCACATATGGAACCCCGGGCCCTCGCCCAGGCGCAAGAGCAGGCCCAGACCCGCGGGTAGACCGCCTGTGGCTGCAACGCGCTGGATATGGGCGGGAATGATCGATCGCGAGCAGCGACACGTGACACACCCCGAACACTCATGGTGTGTCACGCTTGCAGTTGGCTAGCCGGGAGTCGAACCAGCTACAGCTCGCTGACGCCCGTGAAGTTCCAGCTCTTGACCTTGATGGCCGGCACCCGGCAGCCGCCGAGCTGGTCGGATCTGGGCGAGGGCGATGCGCAGGCTGCGAGTTTTCATTCTGTCTGTCTGCCTTTCCGTTGGCATTCTGACTGCGGGAATGATAACACAGCTCCCCCAGACTGGCCGGGTAGGGCAGAACCAGGCCTCGCCTCACTTGTAAGCGCCGTCCGGCTTACCGACCTTCACCATCTCCTGGCAGTAGGCGTAGAGGGCGTCGTAGACCAGCCGCTCGGCCGCGTTGACCTCCTGGTCGTCGGCGTAGCCGAGGTGGCGGAAGCCCTCGGCGATGGCGCCCAGGCCCGGCCCCTCAGGCTGGTGGTAGAGCGCGTTGTCGGTGTCCGCCCCGTTGACTATCTTGCCCAGCAGCGCGAGCGCCGGGTTGGCGGCCAGCTGGTACTTCTTGAGTATCGCCTCGAAGGAGCACTCTCGGTCGTGGTGGCCCAGCTCGGCACCGGCAACGTCGAAGGGGATGGCCCCCAGGCGCCGCGCCTCGCCCGCGACCTGAGCGGCGGGCACGAAGTAGAACTCGGCCTCCGGGTTGAGGAACTTCTTGATGAGCCACGGACAGGCGACCCGATCCACCTTCACGTGCTCGCGGGTGATCCACTTCATAGCTAACCTCCACTTCACCGGCTCAACGGCGACGCGGTTTGGCGTACGGCCTGGCAATAGCCAGACCCCTATCATACTGCAGTTCAAGGGCGCGGCCGTTGCTCAACTACCCCTACAGTGCCCCTTCCCGGCAAGGCACATATGGAACCCCGGGCCCTCGCCCAGGCGCAAGAGCAGGCCCAGACCCGCGGGTAGACCGCCTGTGGCTGCAACGCGCTGGATATGGGCGGGAATGATCGATCGCGAGCAGCGACACGTGACACACCCCGAACACTCATGGTGTGTCACGCTTGCAGTTGGCTAGCCGGGAGTCGAACCAGCTACAGCTCGCTGACGCCCGTGAAGTTCCAGCTCTTGACCTTGATGGCCGGCACCCGGCAGCCGCCGAGCTGGTCGCGCAGCAGCTTGGTTTCCTTGGAGATGGCCTCGACGTTGCGCAGCGCCTCCAGGTAGCTCTGGGTGAAGCGCAGATTGCGCACCGGCCGGACGATCTGCCCGTTCTCCACCAGGAACGTGCCGTCGCGCGTCATGCCGGTGAAGTGCATGGTGATGGGATGCACCGTGCGGGTATACCAAAAGCGGGTGACCAGCAAGCCGTGCCGCAGCGAGCGCACGAGGTCGTCGAGGCTGGAATCGCCGGCCTGCATGAACATATTCAAGGGCAACGGGCCGCCGGGGTTGGGCGCCGGCAGCGCGTGGCCGGTGGACTGCCTTCCCACCTTGTGGGCCGTGTAGGAATCGTACGCTACACCTTCGGCCGTGCCCTGGTTGAAGAACATCACTTTCTGCTTGGGCACGCCCTCATAGTCGAAAGGCAAGGGCAGGCCGGTGGGGTCCTGCCCGTCGTCCCAGAGGGAGACGTTTTCGCCCGCCAACCGCTGGCCGAGTTTCCCGCTCATGAAGCTGCGGTCTTCCTGGTAGGGCGTGGCCCCCAATCCCTCGTAGCCCAAGTTGTCGAGGATGTCGACGACGGCGTAATGGCTGAGTACCACCTCGTACTCGCCGGGCTCCAGCCCGGTCGCGTTGCGGCCGCGCAGGGCGCCCTCCACCGCCTCCTCGGCCAGGCTCTCGGTCGCGATTTCCCGCCAGTCCACCGCCACCTGGGCAGAGTAGCCGGAGCCATCGTCGGCCGTCACCACGCTGCTGAAGTCGGCCACCGTGGTAGCGGCGTACGCCTCCACCCCCAGGCTGTTGTGGACGGCCAGTTCATAGGTGCCCGTGCTGAAGGCGCCCGCCGCCGAGGCACCCGCTTGGAGTGCCCGGCGGCAAACCAGCAGCGCCACTTCGGCCCTGTCCTCGGGCGTGGCTTCGGCCGTGGCCGGCGAGTAGCCCTTGCCCTCCGACGCGGGCTTGGGGCCCGGCAGGGAGACGAAATCGGGGTTCTCCGGCTGCAGCCGGGCGATGCGGCTGGCCTCGTCCACCGTGCGCCGGATGGAGCCCTGGGAAAGGTCGTTGGTTGTGGCCACGCCGATCTTCTTGCCGAAGACCACCCGCACGTGCAGGTCGGCGTTGCTCTCGGCCACGTTTTGGTGGATGTAGGAGTTGCTGAAACGGGTGAGTCCCGAGTCCTCGCCCATCAGCAGTACCTCCGTCTGGTCGGCCTGCGAGTGCTCTAGGGCCCGCTGGGCGATCTCCTTTGCCTTCTCTCTACCGATCACTGCCGTCCCTCACTTCATTAGTCCCACCCGCACGTTGCGGAAGCGGGCGGGGGCGGTGCCGTGGCCCACGTGGGCGACCTGCGGCGGCTGACCCTTGCCGCAGTTCGGCGTGCCCCAGACGTGCCAGTGGTGTTGGTCACAGATGGCATCGCAGCCTTGCCAGAAGATGGGGGTGATGCCGGTGTAGGTGGCGTTCTTCAACATCTGTCCCAGCTTGCCGTTCTTGATCTCCCAGGCGATCTCGGTGCCAAACTGGAAGTTGAGACGCTTGTCGTCGATGCTCCAGCTCTTGTTGGTTTGCATGTAGATGCCATCGTCGGTGTCGGCGATCAGGTCGGGGAAGGTCCAGCCGCCCGGTTCCAGGTTGATGTTGGTCATCCGGATGAGGGGAATGCGGTTCCAGCCGTCGGCGCGGGCCGTGCCGTTGCTGGTCTGGCCGATGAGGCTGGCGGTCTCTCGCGAGGTCAGGTAGTTCTCGAAGATGCCGTTCCTGACTATTTGCACGCGTTGCGCCGGCACGCCCTCGTCGTCGAAACCGAACGTGCCCAGAGCCCCCGGTATGGTGGCGTCGGCGAAGATGTTGACTATGTCCGAGCCGTAGCGAAGACTGCCTCGCTTATCGAGCGTGAGGAAGCTGGTGCCGGCGTAGGCGCTCTCCATTCCCAACACTCTATCCAGCTCGATGGGGTGCCCGCACGACTCGTGGACCTGCAGCGCTAGCTGGGTGGCATCGAGCACTATCGTGGTCGTGAGGTCCCGCGGACACTGCTTGGCGCTGAGCAGTGCCACGGCCTCCTCGGCGACGCGGCCAGCGTTGCCCTTCAGGTCCATCGCCGCGAACAGCTCGTAGCCGCCGGTGCCTTGCTCCCTGCCGAAGCTGTTGGGATAGGAGCGCTTCTGCACGTCGTCCTCGCCGATCGCCGTCACCTCCAGCCCGGCCCCGGTCTCCACGATGGTCTGCTCGACGTAGGCGCCCTCGCTGCTGGCGAAGATCTTGCGTTCGCGCAGGCACTCGAAACTGGCCTCGCTCACGCCCACGCCCTTGACCTGGCGCGCGCTCTCCTGGGCGG
The DNA here is from genome assembly GCA_023473795.1 of Chloroflexota bacterium. Lineage (GTDB taxonomy): Bacteria > Chloroflexota > UBA6077 > FW602-bin22 > JAMCYS01 > JAMCYS01. Next base: position 14,498 of record JAMCYS010000098.1, read on the forward strand.
CCAGTAGATAGTCTATCTTCTCCTCCAGGGGAACCGCGAACGGATCCTGGGCTACTGGGGTCGCGTACTTTCCCTGCTGGCGCACGGGCGGGCCGAGCCGCGGGTCGTCGCGTTTGGCCCGCGCGCTGGCCCTGGCGATGCGCACGGCCAGGCCGGTCACCCGGTCCACCTCCTCCGCGTTGAGCACGGAACTCGCCGCGAAACCCCACGCGCCGTCCACTACAACTCGCACGCCAAAGCCCTGGCTCTCGCCCGTGGAGACGCCCTCCACCAGGCCGTTCTTGACGGCGATCACTTGGCCTTCATGGCGCACCACGCGTACGTCGACGTAACTGGCGCCCAACACCTGCGCCGTGTTGAGCGCCCGCTCGGTCAGATCCTTCAATCTATCTCTCCTTCCCGGCGGGACCGTCGCCTTGACGCTGCGGGCAGAGCGACCTAGAATAGTGCTGCTGAACTCCGCGCCGGTGGCGGCTGCGCCCGCCAGACCGTAGACACCGCCAGCGCCAGCACCGAGGAGAACCGGGATGCCGATTTACGAGTACAGGTGCGAGGGCTGCCAGACCAAGTTCGAGCTCCTGCGCAGCTTTAGCCGCGCGGACGAGCCCGCCGAATGCCCCACTTGCCGCGCCGTGGGCGCGCGCCGTCTGATCTCAGCCTTCGCCTGCTTCAGCAAGAGCGACGGTGGAGCTACCACGGCCGTCGGCGGCGGTGGCTGCTCTGGCTGCTCCGCAGGCAGCTGCGCCAGCTGCGGCCACTAGAGCCCTTTAAGACACAGTTTACACGCAAGCGGCCGAGGCCACACGCCTCGGCCGCTTGCGTTTCGAGGCAGCGACTGCCTACTTCACCGGCTTGGCCAGCTTGAAGGCCACGTTGTGGTCGCCCTTGGGCAACACCAGCGCCGTCTTGCGGTAGATCGTGATGCCCGCGCCGGGGTACTTGCCCTTCAGCCAGCTGATCATTCCCGCCGGCCGGTTGAGGGTGCTCTCCAGAGCCTCGGGCTGGCCGATGGCCTGGAAAACGTAGGGGACTTTGATCACCCTATCCCCGCCGACCGTTAGGCCGCCGTCGGCACGGGCGAAGTAAGTGTTCACCGTGACCCGCACTCCGTTGACGGCTATGGCCTCGGCACCTGCGTCCCGCAGCTCGTTCACCAGATCGCCCGCGTCCTCAGGCGCGATGCTGCCGTCGGCGCGCAGCTGGCCCTCGATCGTCACCTCTACGCCCGGGCCGGAGACTTCGCTCGTGCCGTTGACGGCGCGCAAGCGGTTTATGTCCGCCACCATTGAGTCAAGCTCACTCTTGCCCAGCGAGCCCTCGTAGCCCAGCAGCTGGGCACGCAAGTCGTCTACCTCCTGCCTCAGCTTCTGGTTGGCGTCGTAGAGGCTGGCGATGGCGGTGCGTTGCTCGTTGGCCGGTAGAGTCAGCGTGCGGTCGATAATGCGGGTGTGGGTGCGGAACTGCACGACGAGCATAATGCCAAGCAGGAAACAGACTAAGGCCAGGGAAATCTGAGCGGAGCGTTGGCGCAACATCCCTTGGCTCTCCTAGTTGCCCTGCGCGGGGGTACCGGGTTCGGCGTATCTGACCTTCAGCGTGCCATTGAAGGCCGGTACGTGGGCCTGGGCTTGCGGCTCGACCTTCATCTTGAGGCCATAGAACTGGACCCTGTACTTGAGCAAAGCCAGCGCCGCCGGGTCGTTCAGCGCGGCCTGTATCTTGCCGGCGTCGCCAATCACGGTGAACACGTAGGGCGCCGAGAGGCGGGTGCTGTTGACGAGGATCGTACTGCCCACACAGTACACTGACGTGGTAGAGACGATGCGCTCGTCGTTTAGGCTGATCGCCTCCGCGCCACTGGACCAGAGCACGTTTAGCATGTCGCGCAGAAAGTACTCGTGCACCAGGTAGTTGTTGGGGTCCTCGCCCGGCGGCACGGTCTTGATCGTGCTGTCGTCAAGCGTCACCAAGAGGCCCGGGCCCGCCAGGGGAGTCAGACCGGCCTGCAACTGCTCGCTCTTCAGGTCGTCGCTGATCTCGGAGAAGGAGGCCTTGGTCTTGGCGGCCTGCTCCTGCTGTACCGTGATCTGCTTGCGCAGATCGGTGATCTCCTGCTTCAGTCCCGACTGCTCGGCCTCGAGGCGGGCGATGGTTTCCGCGCCGATACGTCCGGCGTAGTCCTCGTCCACCGGTGGAGAAGAGGGTTGGCTGCGCAGCTGGGCGGTGACGAAGACGCCAAGCACGAGGGCCACCAGCGCCCAGACGTACATATCGCGGCTGAGGCCCCAGAACCTCCCCGGCCGGGCGGCAGCACGATGCTGGCCAAGGTAGGACGTGAGGTCTACCGGCGGCTCCACCCTTGCTTCCGGTTCAAGACGTTCGGCCGGCTGGGCCACGTCTCGTCCTCCCTCTCGTGGCGACGCTCGCCACCAGCGTCAGCAACAGCGCCTCCGCGGCCGTCGCCACCGCCACTTTGAGCGCCGTTTCCTGGAAGAAGCCCTGTGTGAACAGATTGATCAGGTAGTACTTGCTAGGATCGAGCAACCAGAAATCGTTCGGGAAGGAAATGACGTGAAGGGTCCAGAACAGCTGGTCGAAGTCGAGCAAAGAACCCACAGCTACTAAGACGAACAAAGCGAGCGTTAGCAACGCGCCCGCCCGCGCGTGGCGAGCCAATGTGTGCCAGTAGCGCCCACGCCACCAGGCCAGCCCAGCGACGGCGAAGGCCAGGCAATAGAGGCCAAGGATGCCGAGCGCGCGCAGACCGAATTGGACCAGATTGTAGATGTCGTGCAGGTGGATGAGCTCCCGTTCCGCGAAGAGCGGCTGGATTGCGCCCCCTTTGTTTATCTGGATATCGATGGGCTTGCCGTCGCTGAAGTGCTCCGCTAACGCCGTGGCCACCCCCCTGAGTTCCCGCGCGCCCAGCCCCGTGCGCTGTGCCGCCCCGTAGTCGAGGAAGGCGTGCTCGTAGGTGCCGACGTTCAGCACCGTCCAGATTAGACTGCCCGCGAACAGCAAGATGGGCACCGCCAGGACGAACAAGGTCGAGGCCAGGGATTTGCCGAAGCCAGCCACACAGCTCCCCAAGAGTAAAGGTTGACGCAGTAATCATAACACAAAGCCCCGGCAGCGCATACGGACGACGGGGCGGACTTGGGGGGTGTCTAGGCCGCCAGAACCGACGCCGGAGGGACTTGCCCTCCGGCGTCTCGGCATAAGCGGACTCGGGCGCGGCAACGGCCGTCCTCGCGCCAGGTGGACGGTGCCGAGGCCGTAGGGGCCGCGTTTGCGAGGTCTGGGCGTCTACGTTTTGCCCTTCACGTCGTCGGTGCCGTCAGGCTCGTATGTCGGTTGGACATAGCGCTCGATAGGTTGCATGTCGGTCGAGACGATGAGTTCGCCGAGCAACACGTAGGTGTTGATAGCCACAGAGAGTGCCTGAGCCTTCTCCACTGGCGCGTGCGCGGTGGACTGCACGTCGTATAAGGTTCTTAGAGAGTCGGCAAGACGCTGAGCCTCATTCTTCAAGTGTTTGGTCTTGGTTGCTTTCCAGGGCAACTTCTGATGAAGGTAGGCTAGCAATCGGTTCTTCACTTTGCCTTGGGTTACCTGCAGCTTGCGTGTCTTGTCATCGCTGCTATCTAGGTAGTCGTAGACATCCCGCGGGTCCTTCCAGAGGTAGTTCGCAACATCGGTGATTAGGTCACGGCTCGCGTACATGGCCTGGCGCCACATCTCAGCGTTATCCGACGCCAAGCCGGTTTGAATGGCGTCCAGGTGCTCGGTCTTGCCAACTGCGTGCAGCCAGTTGTCCACCCGGGAGCGGTAGGCGACCCAAACTTCGGTGAGAGCGCTGCTGTAGGCCAGGTAGGCGTACGACTCCGAGGCGAAATTGAACGCGTGCTGCTCGATCGCGGCAAGCACTTGGGCGAAAGCACTGGGTTGGAAGACCCTATGACGCCTAAAAGGCAAGGATTTCCGCCATCTGGGCGACCAAACCTCCCGGGTTTCGTCAGTTGCGTCCTCATATCCCTGCTCAGCGAAGTAACGTAGCGTATCCAAATTGATGCGAACCTCGAAAGTCGTGGTCTCGACCGCCGCATCCAAGTCCTCTGTTTCTCCAAACTCGTGCCGCATCAATGCCCCGCTCACACGGCTCTCTAACGACCCAGCGGGACGCCACACGAGCATCCCGAGGATAATGCGGTGGGCCGGCACCTGGGCATTCTGCAAATAGCCCGTTTGCTCGTCTCGGAACCAATCTCTTGCCTGTGTCCAGCCGACTATTTGACATGCCATCTGACAGCGACGAAGCGCCGACTTCAGGTCAGGTTTGGGTTGGGATAGATCGTGCACCATATTGCGAAACAGTTGGGCCGCTTCGTCTTGGGGGGACGGCGGACGATCATCACGGACAGCCACCACTTGGTTCCCTTCGACTACTCAGTGCCTCGGCCTGGGACGCGTCGGTCAGCAGCTCGGCCAGCTTCACCATCATCCGCCGCTCGAGCAGCCGGGGATCGCCGTCGGTCTTGTTGGCCATCTGCCAGAACACCTTGCCGTCCCGGCTGACCGTCACCTGGCGCCAGCGGTGGCTACCTCCGCTTCGGCGTGGAACAACTCCAGATCGCGCAAGGGACCGCAGTGATTGAAGCCCTGCCAGGTTCGATGAGAAGAGAAGGGATGGCGGTTGGCCAAGTACTTGCTCTCCGCCGAATGCCTAGATCCGGATCTTGGCCAGACGCCCAAGCTTGTCGACCCGAATAACAAAGGGCCGCGGCTCTTCGAGTGCAGCCTTGATGATGTGGTCGTAGCCGCGGGCGAAAACCCGCATGGTCGCCCAAAGCGTGTCCTCGGCACCGGATAAGTAGAAACAGCCCACGTCGTAACGCCGAATGGCCGCCAGCTCGACGGGCCGCACGTGCAGGTTATAGTCCTGAGTGACGGCGAAGTAGCCATAGCCGCCGATGTCGGCGAGCCACTCATCATCCGGCACACTGAGACGCCTGCCGTAGATCTTCTGATGGTGAATAATCTGCACGGGTAAATCAAGACTGACCAAGGCGTCCGGAATCTTGGTACCTATGTTGCGATCAAAGAAGAAGGTTAGGCCGCTAGTTTCACTCCCTCGAAGGTCAACGCTTGGCGTACTTCGTCCTCCGGAACGGCAAAGTCCTCGCTAAGTTCGGCGATCCCTTCGCCGGCTTCAAACCTATGCTTCAAGGCAACGGTAGAGACCCCGCGCACGGCCGGGGCGCCGAAGGAGATCCGCGGGTCGATCGTCACCGAGCTACGGCGGCCGGCCGGGTGCCAGCGCACCGCCAGGTTGTAGTCGTAGTCGAACTGCTCGAAGCGTTCGGCCAGGATCTTGGGCCAGGCGTACTGGCCCTGTCGATCGGCTACAATGACCTTGCGCAGTTCCTCGCCCCAGTCGTCGGGCGCCCTCACCAGAATATGCCTGCCCTCTGTGTATAGCCGCTGCTGAGCGAACGGATACTCAAACCCAAAAGCTTGCTGCAGATATTCCCGAGCTCTGCGCACCTGGTTCGAAGAGATGCCCATCTGGCGGAAGCTGGCGACAAAAGCGACCTCCACCAGTTGGAGGTAAGACAGGCCGATCTTCCTCTCTTTGCCTGGGAGAATCGGGCCCAGGTCGCCGCCGCCGAAGTACCAGCGAGCAACGGTGCGCGGGGTGGTGTGGGCATAGCGGGCGGCCTCGGCCACCTGGTAGGCCGATAGGTGAAGGCGCTCCAGAAAAGCGGTAGGAGAAGGCGTAGTGCTCATTTCGACTCACCCCCTACTCTGTACATCATAGCAAGGGACATTCGCCATGTACACCTCGACAAATCATGCGACAGCCAGATCCACACGGCGTACCTGACGCAGATTACTGGCGCATACCAGTCTAGTTGCCATTCCGTGCCTCGTCCACCATCTTACTACTGGGCCGTGACAAGTTCAAAGACCGCGTCTCAACTCTGGCTTGAAGCCCTGGGCCAGCCGTGGCAGCACGCCCAAGGACGATGCGAGACGGTCTCACGAGAGCAGTCAGTGGGCTTCTGATTGAGAGGGCGATCGTTCGAGACCAGCCAGCCCCGCCGAGTTGAGAGTCCCTACGCCGCCAGCAGCGCTGCCGCCAGGCGCAGTTCGTCGCGGACCAGGCGGCTGATGAGAAAGTGCTCGGCCACTCCCCGCTGGCCGAGGTTGGCCAGCTCCGCCGCTTCGCGAGGATGCCGCATCAGGTAAAGCACCTTCTCCGCCGTCGCGTCCACCAAATCCACCAAGAAGCCCCCCACGCCGTCCGGCATCTGGTAGGAGACGCCTCCACCATAGGGCGTGGCGTTCACGTGGAGAATGCGAGCCCCGTTCAGCCGATTGGCCAGCTCGCGCAGTTCGTCGATGGCGGCCTGCCCCGCTACCTCCGCCAGGGCGTCTGGGGAATGGACGCCCACCTCCACATTCTGCAGCATAGCCTGCCCCCTTGCGCGGCGACTCCGTTGTGCCGCCGCACAAGGATGCAGACTCCGTACCAGCCGGAGTCAGTCTGCCACCGACAGCGCCCGCTTCGGCTGCACGAACAGGAGAATGATGAAGCTCAGCAGCATCAGTGCCGCCGCCACCATAAGCGAGGAACGGAGCGTGCCCGTGGCGTCGGCCACCAGCCCGGCCATGAAAGAACCAAGCAGTTGAGCGAAAGACCAGGTCATGCCGCTCAGCCCTGTCAACTCACCCATGCGCCGGCGCGGCAGCAGTTCGGTGAGGAAGGCGAAGCCCAGCGCCGTGGTGGCGGCGTTGGCTGCCCCGGCCACCATCAAGACCGCCCCTAGCTCCAGCGCCGTGTTCACCCGCGAGCCTACGAAGATAGTGACGGCGAAGACGAACAATGCCACCGCCAGCACCTTCTTCTTGCCAAGGCGGTCGCCGGCGATGCCCATCGGCACGGCGAAGATGGCGGTGAAGAGCACGAGGCAGAGGAAGAGCTTTAGGGCGGTCTCTTCGCCCAGGCCCAGCTCGAAGGCCGCGTAGCGGGTGACAAAGGGCGAGATGCCGCCGATGGCCAGCCAGAAGACGAACTGTGCCAGCACCCACTTGCCGGCTTCACGGAAAAGGAGCAGGTCCCTGAGGTAGCCAGTGATGCCGGCGGAGGACTTTTCGGCCTTTGGCGCTGGCGGCAGGCCGGCTGGCTCGCGCACCATGAGGAAGGTAGCGCCGAAGGTCAGCACCAGTGCGACGGCGATGGCCCCGAAGACCACCGATTCATTAGTGGTCCAGATCATGGTTGCCAGGAGGAGCACGCTCACCTGGCCGAGCATCTCCATAACGGTCATGGTTCCACCGAGGGCGCCGCGCAGCTGGGGCGAGGCGATGTCGGCCAGCATGGCGCGATAAGGCACGTTGGACACCGCCAGGATGAAGGGCAGAATGCTGAGCAAGCCTATCATCGCCCACAGCGGCGGCACCCGGGCCAGCACCACGAGACCAACCGCCGCCAGCGGCGCGCCGACGAGGAGGTACGGCCGGCGTCGTCCCCAGCGGGTGTGGGTACGGTCGCTGGCGTAGCCCACCACCGGCTCCAGCAGGCTGCCCAGGATAGAGCGCTCTTGAGCGATGAGCCCCAAGAGCCAGTTTGGGATCGTGTAGTGGCCCAGGAAGAGCGGCAGCGCGCTGTTGAAGAAGCCATTGAAAGTTCCGCTACCGTAGCTGGCCACGCTGTAGGCGAGTCGCTGTCTCATCCTGGGGTCGGCAATCGGCGCCGCCGGTACCGCGGCCGGCATAGTGTCCGACACCACGCTACCCATATTTGTCCTCCCCACGCCCAATGGTGCTCTTCGGCACCCTGGTAGCTCCGGGCGATATCGCCGCCCACAGCCGGCCGCGGCGCTATTATGCCCTAAGGCCTCCCCTGGAACAAGCGCCCGCCTCTCACCGGCAAGAAAGGGGTCCCACGCCCTTTACTCCTCGGGCGCGGCCCGGACTGTCGCCCGCCTGCGCTGCCCCTGACATCCGTGCATAACTCGCCGTTCAGGTCGTAGGGGCCGGACTCCGTGCCGGCCCCGTGACTGAGCGGGCCCTGAGGGGCCCAGGCGGGCGGGTACAGAGCCCCGCCCCTACGGGTTTGTGCACGGATGTCAGGCTGCCCCGGTTGACTGCCGCCGCGCCGGGTGCTAGTATCCTGTCAAGCACTCATTCGCCCGTCCTAGCCCCCTTCGCCGGAGGTTCGCCCGTGGCCGTCAAGGATGCCGAGCTGGACCGCGATACCCTCATCAAAGGCTGGGCCGCCAAGCTGCAGGCCAAACTGGTGGAGGTCGTGCCCAATAGGCCCGTGGAGGCCGACTTCCGCCACGCCATCGAGCCGCTCCTCGACGAGTTCTGCGCCGCCGTCGAGGTCAAGCCACTTAGCCACGCCGAGTACTCCGTGGCCTCCGGCCGCATCGACGCCATCTTCAACCGCCTGATCGTGGAGTACAAGCGCCCCGGCGTGCTCAAGCCCGTCCAGGACGCGGCCACCAAAGCCGCCATTGCCCAGGCGGACGGCTACGTCAGGGACATCGCCAGGAAGGAACGCCACCAGCTGAGCCGCCTGGCCGCGGTGGTCTGCGATGGCCAGCACCTGGTCTTTATCCGCTACAGCAACGACAAGCCCCTGCAAGAGGGGCCACTGCCGATCAACGACGCCTCGCTGGCGCGCTTTCTCACCTGGCTGAGCGGCCTCTCCTCCGGCGTCGCCCTCACCGCCGAGAACCTGAACCGCGACTTCGCCATCGAGCAGCCGCGCACGCAAAACGTGCTGCGCGGCCTCTACCAGGGTTTGAGCCGGGCTCTGGCCGGGCAGGAGAACATCGTCCACAAGCTCTTCGAACAGTGGCGGCTGTTCTTCGGCGAGTCCATCGACTACTCGGAGGCCTTCGGCGGGCGCAAGCTGGAGCCGCTCAAGCAGTGGGCGCGCAAGTCGGGGCTCACTATCAATACGTCCGAGGAGGCGGAGCGCTTCTTTTTTGCCCTGCACACCTATTTCGCCCTGCTGACCAAGCTGCTGGCCTGGCTGGCCCTCTCGCGCCACCTGGCGACGAAGTTAGGGGCGCCGTCCTTCGCCGAGCTCGCCTCGCTGGACATCGTCTCGCTGCGCCAGAAGCTGCGCGACATGGAGAATGGGGGCATCTTCCGCCAGTACGGCATCGCCAATCTGCTGGAAGGCGATTTCTTCCTCTGGTATACGCACGTGCTGGACACGGGCATGGAGGCGGCCATTCACGACCTGCTCGCCCGTCTGGATGAGTACGACCCGACGACGCTGAGCATCAAGCCCGAGGAGACGCGCGACCTCTTCAAGAAGCTCTACCACTACCTGCTGCCGCGCGAGGTGCGCCACAACCTGGGCGAGTACTACACGCCCGACTGGCTGGCCCAGCGCCTGCTGAACCAAATGGACAACGAGTTCTTCACGGCCAACCCCACGGGGCCGGCCGGGGGTGCTCTGCGGCGCAAGCTGCTGACGCTGCGCTGGCTCGACCCCGCCTGCGGTTCCGGCACCTTCCCCGTTCTGGTCATCGCCCGCCTGCGCGCCCTGGGCGCGGCGTTGATGGTGGACCAGCGCCAGCTGCTGGAGGCGATTCTGCGCAACGTAGTCGGCTTCGACCTCAACCCGCTGGCCGTGCTCACCTCGCGGGTGAACTACGTCCTCCAGATCGCCGACCTGCTCGAATACCGCAAGTCCGAGATCACCATCCCGGTCTATCCGGCGGACTCGGTGCGCCTGCCTAGCGAGGGCAGCGACATCTTCGGTAAGGGGGCCTACGAGTTCCCCACCGCCGTGGGCAAGTTCGCCATCCCCGCGGCACTCTGCACCCCGTCGCGCTTTCCGAACTTTTGCCAACTGCTCGAGCAGAACATCGAGGCCGGCATCGCCGACTCGGCCTTCCTGGCGCACGTCGGCAACCGTTTGGGGCTGGGGCAGGGCGAGTGGGACGAGCAGGCGCGCCAACGGGCGGGGGAGGCCTACCGCCAGCTGGCGGAGCTGCACCGCCAGGGCCTGAACGGCCTTTGGGCGCGCCTCTTGGAGAACAACTTCGCTCCGCTCACCGTGGGCCAGTTCGACTACGTCGTCGGCAACCCACCCTGGATCAACTGGGAGAGCTTGCCGGACGGCTATCGCGACGAGATCAAGCCGATCTGGCAGCGCTACGGCCTGTTCCCGCACGGTGGCATGGACACGATTCTCGGTAAAGGGAAGAAGGAGATCGCCACGCTGATGACCTACGTGATGGCGGACCGGCTCCTCCGGGACGGCGGTAGACTGGGTTTCGTCATCACGCAGACTGTATTCAAGACCTCGGGCGCCTCCCAGGGCTTTCGCCGTTTCCGCATTCCTCAAGGTGAGGGCAAGGACGATCCCCTGCGAGTCGTGCACGTAGACGACCTCACGGCCATCAACCCTTTCGAGGGCGCCACCAACCGCACGGCGGTGGTCGTTCTGGAAAAGGGCAGACCTACGACCTACCCTGTTCCCTATACCCTCTGGAACAAGCGGTCTAGCGGTCGGCTCACGTACGAAAGCGTTCTTGCGGATGTCATCGCGGTGACCCAGCGCACCAACTTGGGCGCAGAGCCGGTAGAAGCCGGTGACTTCACAGCCGCCTGGATCACGGGCAGACCCCGAGCCCTGAAGGCGCTGAAGAAGGTGCAAAGGCCTTCCGAGTACGTTGCCCACGCCGGTTCCTACAGCGGCGGGGCGAACGGCGTCTACTGGCTAGAGGAGACCTACCACCGCCCCGATGGACTGGTCGTTGTGCGTAACTTGACTGAGGGGGCAAAGGTGTCCGTCCCTGCCACGACTGAGGCATTGGAAGAGGGGCTGCTCTACCCGCTGCTACGCGGCCGCGACGTCAAGCGCTGGCGGTGCGCCTCTTCGGCGCTGATCTTGTTGGCTCAGGACCCGGACAAGCGAGAAGGCGTAGACCCAGAGGTCATGCAGAGCGACTACCCCCGCACTGCGGGCTATCTGGAACGGTTTGCGGACACACTACGGGCTCGGGCCGCCTTCAAGCGCTACTACACGCGCAAAGACAATCGCGGGCGAGTGATAGAGACCGCGCCTTTCTACTCCATGTTCAACATCGGCCGCTATACGCTCGCCCCCTGGAAGGTTGTCTGGCGGGAGGTAGCAAGCTCGCTGGACGCAGCGGTAGTGGGCGTGGTAAATGCGAAGCCTGTCATCCCTGACCACACGATCATCATGGTGGACTGTCCAACCCAGCAAGAGGCCCACTATCTGTGCGCGGCGCTCAACTCTAGCCCCGCCAAGTTAGCGGTGGAGTCTTACATCGTACTCCACCCCGACCCACACATTCTGGAGCACGTCGGCATTCCCAAGTTCGACCTGGGGAACCCTCTACACCAGCGCCTGGCCGAGCTCTCGGCCCAGGCCCATGCCGCCACCCAAGCGGGCGACACGGCCGGCTTGGCTGTCCTGGAGGTGGAGGTGGACCGCGCAGCCGGCCAACTGTGGGGGCTGAGCGACGAGGAGCTGCGGGAGATACAGCGCGGCCTGGTGGAGCTGGGCGGGGGCGCCTCGGCCGCCGCGCCGGGCGAGGACGCTGAGGGATGAAAGCGCGGCGGCGTGCTCACGGCGGTCGCGGGTGCGCGAAGCGGGGCGCCATGCTACAATCTAGACAGTCTAGGTAGATCAAGGTGAGTAGCATGCGCTGGCAAGTGCAGGAGGCCAAGCAGAAGTTCAGCGAGCTGGTCCAGAGGGCCGTGGAGGAAGGGCCGCAGGTGGTCACCCGCCACGGCGAGGGCGTGGCCGTGGTCGTCTCCATCGACGAATACCGCCGGCTCACCGGCGACAAGCCCGACTTTGCCAAGTTCTTGCTGTCGGCGCCCGACTGGGAGGCGCTCGACTTGGAGCGGGCCAAGGATAAGCCACGGGACGTAGCGGTGTGAGCTTCCTGATCGACACCAACGTCATCTCCGAGGCCCGCAAGCCGCGCGGGAATCCCCAGGTTAAGGCCTGGCTAACGCGAATCCGGGGTGAGGACCTCTACATCAGCGTCCTCCTGCTGGGCGAGCTACGGCGAGGCATCGCGCTGCTGGCCGGGCGCGATCCCGAACAGGCCGCCGTCTATGAGCGGTGGCTAACCCGGCTGCGTCGTGATTATGCCGACCGCATCCTGCCGGTGAGCGCCCCCGTGGCCGAGGAGTGGGGCCGACTGAATGTGCCCGATCCCCTACCGGTGGTCGATGGCCTGCTGGCCGCCACCGCCAAGGTGCACGACCTGACGCTCGTCACCCGCAACACCACTGGTTTCGCGCGTACGGGGGTGCGCTTGCTGAACCCGTTCGCGGGCGATTCATCCTAGACCGCCTGGCCCCGGCGGGGGCCATCCAGATACCCGTGAAAATGGGCACTTGGTAAGCGACGGTTGTGGAGTGCGGCGGCTTGCCGCCGCGTTCCAGAGCGCAGGCAAGCCCCCCTGTCGGGGGACAATTGCCTGCGCAGTCCAAAACACGGAGCCGGCAGTCGCCCGTACGAGGAATGCCCGTTTTCATTGCCAATTGATGCCCGCAAGGGCTGTGGACGATTCCTGGCCCTGGCGCGGCGGCGAACAAGCCGCCGCGTTACCGCCCGATCTGGTGCCGGGGCCCTCAACCCCTGCCCGCTCCCGGCGGGTTCAGGGGCGGACAGTTCCGCAGGTAGTGGTGCCGTGGGACGGTCCCCCGGCGCTAAAGCACCGGGCTGAAGAAGCAAAGCCCCCTCGAAGGGGGCTGGGGAAGGTCCCTAGCCGGCTTCAGACGGCTTCGTTTGTTCAGCCCGGCTCATTTATAGCCGGGCGCCGGTGTCCCCGCGACCCTAGACAGGTTACTGGCGCGGGGACGCCTTCCAGCCTCCGCAAATCGGAAACTGTCCGCCCCTGAACTCCCAGGGGGAGAGGGGGTCTGATCGCCGTCGCGCCGCCATGCGCGCTCGGCAACAAGAAAGGCGGGAAGGGCGACTCCTTCCCGCCTCCGCGCCGTCTGCCGGCAGCCGGGCCGCCTACAGCCGGGCCGTCTTGTTGACGTTCATCTCCTCCATGCGGCCGGTGACGAGGAAGACGACCCGCTCGCAGATGTTGGTCACCCGGTCCGCCATGCGCTCCAGATTGTGCGCCGCCCAGAGCAGCAGGGTGGCCCGCTGGATAGTGCGCGGGTCTTCGATCATAAACGTCAGCAGTTCGTGGTAGATCTGGTTGTATAGTGCGTCGACCTCGTCGTCCTCGGCGCTGATCTTTTTCGCCGCCTCCACGTCGCGGGCGATGAACGCGTCGAGCGAGCGCTGCAACATGTCGCGGGCCCGCTCGCCCATGCGGGGAATGTCGATGAGCGGCTTCAGCAGTGGTTCCTCGCCGTGCATGAGCGCGATCTTGCAGTTGCCCTCGGCGTGATCGGCCATCCGCTCGAGATCGGTGATGATGTTGAGGATCGCCGCCAACACCCGCAGGTCGCTCGCCAAAGGCTGCTGGCGGGCGATGAGCTGCAGGCACTTCTCCTCGACCTCGAAGCGCTTGCGGTTGATTTCGAGGTCCTCCAGAATCAGGCGCCGGGCCAGCTCGCCGTTGCGCGTGCGTAGAGCCTCGATAGACTGGTCGATGGCTCGGTCCACCATCTTACCCAGGGTCAGCATCTCGTCCTGCAAGTCAGCCAACTGTCGGTCGAACGAAGCCCTTGACACCTGCTTCACCCCTCGAGTCAGAATGTTGGGACGCTACAGCGGGGGCGGAGAGCGTTACGCTGTTGGTAGCGTCATTATACGTCAAGCAACAATTGTTGCCTAGCGCGCTGCTTCCTACCGCTTGGGCAGACGGGCGTGGTCAACCCCGTCGATCGCCCGCGGCGTGATCTCGACCAAGACGAAGTCCTGTTTCTCGAAGTCCTCTTGCCGCAACAGCGGGGCCTTGCCCTCGGGATCGTACTTGGCCACCAGCGCCCGCATGGCGGCCAAGCTCAAGTCGGGATCGCCGACTATCTTCGCCGTGCCCTCAAGCATGGCGCTGTAGTAGTGGGTGGTGAAGGTACAGGCCTTGCCCGTGGCGATGATTACCGCCTCGTCGTCGGCCTGGAACGAAACCCTGGGGTTGGCGGCGATGTTTTCCAACTTGCGCCCGCGGGGCACGCTGTGGAAGTAAATCTTGTCCTGGAAGTACACGAACGTCAGCGGCACCGCATAGGGAACGCCGTCGCGGCAGGTGCCCAAATGGCCGACCTGCGCCTTGTGGAAGATCTCCCGGCAGCGCTCCGCCGGCAGTTGTCCGTGAGCCATCGCCCTCTCCCTCTCCGCCGGCCCGGTTAGCCAAAGCGGCCGGTAATATAGTCCTCCGTCCGCTTATCGCGCGGACGGGTGAAGACCTCCGTCTCCGTGCCGAACTCCACCAGCTCGCCCATCAGGAAGAACGCGGCCCTATCGGCGATGCGCGCCGCCTGCTGCACGTTGTGGGGCGAGATGACGATGGTGTAGAAGCGCTTCAGTTCGCGCAGCGATTCCTCGATCTTGGCGGTGGAGATCGGGTCCAAGCCCGAGGTCGGCTCGTCCAGCAGGATCACCTCCGGCTGCAGGGCCAGCACGCGGGCGATGCTGAGCCGCTGCTGCTGGCCGCCGGAGAGGCCCAAACCGGAGGTGCTGAGCCTGTCCTTGACTTCGTCCCACATCGCCGCCGTGCGCAACGCCCGCTCCACCGTCTCCTCGAGCCGGCGACGGTCGCGCACGCCCATCAGGCGCGGGCCGTAGGCGACGTTGTCGAAGATGGACATCGGCAGTGCCACCGGCAGGTCGAAGACCATGCCGACCCGCCGGCGCAGGTCGATCACGGGATAGCCCGGACTGTAGATGCTCTCGCCCTCCAGGAAGACGTCCCCGGTAACGCGCGCCAGCGGGTTGAGGTCATTCAAACGGTTGAGGGTGCGCAGGAGCGAGGTCTTGCCGCCGCCGGCCGGCCCGAACACCGTCAGGATCTCGTTGGCGACGATCGGCAGGCTGACGTTGCGCAGGGCGACCTGCTCTCCGTAGTACACGGAGACGTTCTCCACCTGCATCTTGACCCCGCCGCTTTCCGCCATCGTTCCCCCTACTGTTCTGCCCGCAGCACCAGCCGGTTCATGAGCCAGTTGGCCGCCAGATTAACCAGGAGCACGGAGATAATCAAGAGGGCGCCCGTGCCGTAAGCCATTTCGAGCGAGATGCCCTCCCGCGCCAGGATGTAGAAATGCACCGACATCGTGCGCGCCGGCGAGAAGAGGGAGGTTGGCACCCGCAGCGAGGAGCCGGCGGTGAGGATCACCGCCGCCGTCTCGCCGACGCTGCGCCCGATCGCCAGAATGACGCCCGTGATGATGCCCGGCAAGGCCGAGGGCAGCACTACCCGCGTTACCGTCTGCCAGCGGCTGGCACCCAGGGCGAAGCTAACCTGCCGGTAGGAGGGCGGCACGGCCCGGATCGCCTCCTCGGCGGTGCGAATGATGGTCGGCAGCACCATCGCCGCCAGGGTGAGTCCACCTGAGAGGATCGACCAGCCCAGGCCCAGGAAGATCACGAAGAAAGCGAAGCCGAAGAGGCCGAAGATGATCGAAGGCACCCCGGAAAGGCTCTCGGTGCCGAAGCGGATCAGCCTCGTGGCCCGACCCTCGCGCGTGTACTCGGTGAGGAAGACGGCCGTGCCTATGCCCAAGGGCGTGGCGATGGCGATGGCCACCGCCGTGAGAAACACCGTGCCGACGATGGTGGGGAAAATGCCCCCCTCGCGGCCCATTTGCTCGGGCGAGTCCAAGAGGAACCCCGGGCTCAGCACCGGCAGGCCGCGCTGCAGGATGTAGATCAGTATGAAGATCAGCACTGCCAGGGTCAGCAGGGCCGCTCCCCAAAGCAGCGCTTTGGCGATGGCCTCGCTACGCTTACGGCCGATGGCGATCACGAGCTAGCCCTACCTCCGGGAGGTGATGAGATTGGCAGTGCCGGTCAGGATCATGATGATCAGAAAGAGAACGATGCCGGTGGCGAAGAGCGCCGCCCGGTGGTCGCCGCTGGCGTAGGCCATCTCGATGCCGATGTTCGTCGTCAGCGTGCGGGCGGGGTCCAGTATCGAATCCGGGATTTGCACGGCGTTGCCCAGCACCATGATGACGGCCATCGTCTCGCCGACGGCTCGGCCCATGCCCAGCACCACCGCCGCCACGATGCCCGAGCGCGCCGCCGGCAGCAACACCCGCCAGATGGTCTGCCAGTGGCTGGCACCCAGCGAAAATGAGGCTTCCTTGTAGGAGCGGGGCAGCGCTCGCAGGGCATCCTCGGAGATGGCGATCACCGTCGGCAGGATCATGATTCCCAGAATGATGGCCCCGGCGAGTATGCTGAGGCCCGGGCCGCCCAGGGTGTTGCGAATGAACGGCACGAGCGTGGTCAGGCCCCAGAAGCCGTAAATTACCGAGGGAATCCCCGCCAGCAGCTGGATGGCCGGGCGCAGGGCAGCCGCCACGCTGCGCGGCGCCAGTTCCACGAGGAAGACCGCGCAAGACAGTCCGAGCGGCACTCCCAGCACCAGCGCCCCCAGGGTCACGTATACCGAGCCCAGGATCATCGGCATAATGCCAAAGGCGTTGGCGCTGGGCGCCCAGCGCCCGCCGGTAAGGAACTCGCCGATGCCGAGATTGAGCATCACCGGCAGGCCCTCGCGCAGGATGAAAACCGTGATCAGCGCCAGCACGGAGAGAGACGAGAAAGCGATCAAAGCCAGGCCACGAGTGATGGCCCTCTCCGCGACCTCGGTCTGGGACACGCGCAGCTTCTTGTTCATTTCTTTGCCGGCACCAGGCCCTCCGAGACCAACAACTGCTGGCCTTCCGGGCTGAGAGTGTACTTGATGAAGCTTTCGGCTGCCGCGCTTTGGGGACCTTTTTGCACGAACAAGAAGGGCCGCTTCAGGGCATAGCTGCCGTCGACCACGTTCTCGTGCGTGGGCGGCACTTTGCCCACGCTCACCGGCTTGACCTGCTCGTTGACCAAGCCGAGTGAGATGTAGCCGATGGCGTTGGGGTCGTCCGCGACTACCTGGCGCACCGCTCCGTTGGAGTCCTGCACTATGGAGCCCGGATTGATGTCGGACTTGCCCATCACCAGTTCCTGGAAAGCGCCCCGCGTGCCCGAGCCCTCTTCGCGAGTAACGGCGTGGATTGGCTTGTCGGGACCGCCCACCGCTCGCCAGTTGGTGACCTGGCCGGAGAAGATCTGCCGCGTTTGCTCCAGGCTCAGCGCGCCGACAGGGTTACTGGGATGAACGACCACGGCGATGGCGTCCTGGGCGATGACCGTTTCCACCAGCTGCGCTTGCTCGTCCGGCTTCAGCTCGCGCGAGGACATGCCTATCTCGGCGGCGCCGGTGAGCGCGGCCTGGATGCCCGCGGTCGAGCCGCCGCCCTGCACGTTGATCACCGCGCTGGGGTGCTGGCGCATGTACTCCTCCGCCAGCGCCTCCGCGAAGGGTTGCACCGACGTCGAGCCGGCGACGGTCACTCCGCCCTGGGCCCGGGCGCAGCCCAAGAGCAGGGGCAGCGCGGCCAGCAATGCGGCCGCCAGCGCCAGCAACCTCTGTGTCATCTAACCGAACCGGCCGGTGATGTAGTCTTCAGTGCGTTTGTCCTTGGGCCGCGTGAAGATATCGTTCGTCGGCCCGAACTCGACCAACTCGCCGTGCAAGAAGAAGCCGGTGCGGTCGGAGGTCCGCGCCGCCTGCTGCATGTTGTGGGTGACGATGATTATGGTGTAGTCGGGCTTCAGCGCCTGCATCAGTTCCTCGATGGCTAGGGTGGCGATGGGGTCCAGCGCCGAGGCCGGCTCGTCCATCAGGATCACTTCCGAGCCTACCGCCAGGGTGCGGGCGATGCAAAGGCGCTGCTGCTGGCCCAGGGCGAGGTCCAGCGCCGATTGGCCCAGCTTGTCCTTGACCTCTTCCCAGAGGGCGGCCCCGCGCAGGCTCCGCTCGATTAGAAGACGCAAGTCCGTCTTGCGATCCATCCCCAGCACCCGCGGCCCGTAAGCGACGTTGTCGAAGATGGATTGCGGGAACGGGTTGGGCCTCTGGAAGACCATGCCCACGCGCTGGCGCAGCTCGACCACGTCGGTGGTTGGCGCCAGCACGTTATTGCCCGCGAGGACTACTTCGCCAGTGGCCCGGGCGCTGGGGATGAGGTCGTTCATGCGGTTGAGCGTGCGCAGAAAGGTGGACTTGCCGCAGCCCGAGGGGCCAATGAGCGCGGTGATCTCGTGTTCGTAGATAGTGACGTTGATATCGTGTAGGACGTGGTTGTTGCCATAATAGAAGTTGAGGTCCCGCACCTCGATTTTGCCTGCCAAGCTGCCCCCCGTCCGTCCCAGACCTCGTCGCCCGGGCCGGACGATTCTAGCACAGCGGCCAGGCCAGCCGCTAGGGACTTGCCGCCGCCGGGTGTGCGACACGTTTCCCGGAAGGTGTCGATTTGGAGTGCGGCGCCCGCAGGTGCCGCCTTGGCTCTCGTTCAACCGTGCAAGGAGGCGAGACCGTTTGCGGGGAGCGGGGGTCTGGTTCGTACCACCGTAGTCTGACTCTGCCGAATTCAAAGCGGCGGCTGCGGCCACCGCACTCCATATGGCCCGCTCTCCCGGAAATATGACGCGCACCGGTCGCCTGCGCTAGTCTCTTGGCTGTGCCAGCCCGCGGCGAGGACTTGGCGCTGGCCCTACCGGCTGGCAAGCCGCCTGGACGAGCCGGCCTGGGCGGCCAAGTCGGCCTACGGCGTTGGGGTGGCCGTCGCCTGGGGGGTCGGGGTGCGCGTGGGTGAGGGCGTGTAGGTCGTGCCCGGCAGCGGCGTTGGCGTTTTGCTCGGCGTCACCGTCGGGGTCCCGGTCGGCTGGACCACGCGCACGACAATCGGCTGGTCGCGCGTGGCCGCGGACGTGGGCAGCAGCTGCAGGGAAGCGGAAACCGCCTTAGGCACGTAGACCGAGGCGGCAAGCACGAGCCAGACCATCAACCCGAACGCCAGCACCGAGACGAACGCCAGCGGCCAGCGGGGGCTGAGCCGGGTCTCCGGGGGCGCGTCCAGTAAGCTGGGCACGGGCGGGGCAGTCCGTCGGGGCGAGCCTGCTGCTCGCTCGACCACCTGAGCCGCCGGCATCGCCTCGCGGTAGGTTTGCAGGGCGCCCGCCACGGCCGCCAGACCGGACCAGCGGTCTGCCGGGAGGTTGGCCAGGGCTCGCAGCACAACGATCTCCAGCTGGGGCGGCAGGCGCGGGTCGACGGCCCGGGGCCGGATCGGCTTGCTCTCCCGCTGCAGGTGTGCTACCTCCCTGGGATGGCCGGCGGCGAACGGCGGCCGGCCCACCAGCGTCTGGTACAGCAGAGCGCCGAGGGAGTAGATGTCACTGGCCTCGCTCGGCGTCTCGCCCCGCATCACCTCCGGCGAGGCGTAGTAGAGCGTGTTCAAAGGCAGACCGTCCGCCGGCAGCACGGAAAGCGCCAAGCCGAAATCGCCGATTTTCGCCGTGCCGTCACTGCCGAAGAGAACGTTCTCCGGCTTGAGGTCGCCGTGCACCAGCTCACGCTGCCGCGGCCTGGCCAGGCCGGCGACGATCTGCTCGGCTAGGGGCAGCACCTCGGCCGGCAGCAAGGTGCCCCGGCGCTTCAGGAGGTCGCGCATGCTGCCCCCCGGCGCGTACTCCTGGACCACATAGTAGGTCCCGGCGTCCGCGCCACTATCGTACATGGCCAGCACGTTGGGGTGCCGCAGGCCTTGGGCGAGGCTAGCCGTCGCCAACCACCGCGCCGCCGCGGCGGTATCCGCCGCCAGCTGGGACCGCAGCAGGCGTAGGGCCACCTCACGGTTTCTTGACTCGTCGTGGGCGAGGTAGACGGTGCCCGTGGGGCCGCGGCCTATCTCTCGCCCGATTCTATAGCGATTGCCAATAATGCGACGTTCTTGCACCTTCAGGGCCATCCCTTCGCGCCGGGGCTGGCGTTGGCTCCGGCTGGGTTCGCTTGCTCTTCTAGACTCTTGCCGCCGTCACCTGCACCGGGCGGCCCAGCAGCTGACTTGCCACTCTGGCGAACTGCGCCGGGTCGCCGCTGGTGTAGTAGACTTCGCTCCCGGGCCGCGCCGCCGCGCTCACGAGCTCGTGCTGGGCCAGCACCCGCCGCGCCTGGCGAGCCACCGCCTCCGCCGGGTCCAGAATGGTCACGCCAGGCCCGGCAATCTCCTCGATCAGCGGTCGTAGAAAGGGATAGTGCGTGCAGCCGAGGACGACCACGTCCGCCCTGTGCTCGACCAGCGGTGCCACGTAGGCGCGCACCAGCTGCCGGGCGCGCGGCGAGTCCACCTCTCCCGCCTCGACCAGCGGCACCAGACCCTCGCCGACCACCGTTTCCACGGCGATGTCCGCCGCGAAGCGGTGCACTAGGTCGGCGAAGGATTCTCCCTTAACCGTGGTCTCGGTTGCCAGCACCCCGACGCGCCCGGCGCGCGTGGCCGCCGCCGCCGGCTTCACGGCGGGCACCACGCCCACGACTGGCACGGCAAAGCGCTCTCTCAGGTAGGGCAGCGCCGCCGAGGAGGCGGTATTGCAGGCCACGACGATGGCTTTCGCGCCCTCCTCCAGCAGGAACCTGGCGATAGTCTCGCCGCGGCGGCGGATGAACTCCACGGGCCGCGGCCCGTAGGGCACGTAGGCGTCGTCGCCAAAGTAGACTATGTCCTCGTTAGGCAGCAGGCGCCGCACCTCGCGCAGCACCGAGAGTCCGCCCACCCCGGAGTCGAACATCCCTATCGGCCGCTCGTCAGGCATCGGCAACCGCCTCGTTACTCATCTTAATCTTGCCTCCGCGGCCTCCGCGCTCTCCGCGGTCGAAGCCGCTCACGGCCAGACCTGCTGGCCATCCACGAACGTAGCCTCCACGGGAATGGCGGCGATTTCCCCAGGCGGCACCCGTAGGGGATTGGCCCCCAGCACTACCAAGTCGGCGGCTTTGCCCGGGGCGATGCTGCCCTTGGCCTGCTCCTCGAAGGCTAGCCGGGCTGCGTCCAGGGTATACATACTCAGGGCCTGGGCCGGTGTCAGCCGCTGCTCGGCCTCTGCCCGGTTCACGGCGGCGTGCATGCCCAGCAGCGGCTGCAGCGGCGTCACGGTGCTGTCGGAGCCCCCGCCCAGGGTGAGCCCCGCTTGCAGCATAGTTTGCAGTGGGTAGAAGCGCGCATAGCGCTCGGGCCCCAGCCGCTGGTAGTACATGCCGCCCTCGCCGCCCCACTGCTGGCAGAAGGTCGGCTGTACGGCGACGTGGATGCCCAGCTCCCCGGCGGCCACAATTTGCTCCGCCGTGGGCAACATGAAGTGCTCCAGCCGGTGGCGGTGGCCCGGCCTTGGGTAGGCCGCCAGCGCCCGCCGGTAGGCATTCAGGGCCTGGCCGATGGCCCGGTCGCCGATGGCGTGCAGGGCGATTTGCAGGCCGGCCCGGTGCGCCTCCATTACGAAGTCCGCCAGCTCCTCGTCGCTCTGGTAAAGAACCCCGTTCCAGTCCGGCCTGTCGGCGTAGGGCTCCGCGAGTGCGGCCGTGTGCGAGCCGAACGAGCCGTCCACGAGCAGGCAGCCGCCGATGCGCGGCAGGCCGGCCGCCGCCACCCGCGCCACCTCCTTCGTCTGCCACCAGAGCACTATCTTGAGGCGCGCCTCGCCTGGTTCCGCGAGATAGTCGCTCAACGCACCCAGGTCGACGTCGCCGCTGGTGAAGCCTCCCTCCAAGGCGTGGACCGTGGTAGCGCCGACGGCCAATGCCTGCCGGGCCGCCGTATGCAGGGCCCGGCGCCAGGTGTTCTCGTCGACGGCGGCGAACAGCAGGCTCGAGGCTTTGTACCAGGCCTCGGCGCGCAGCACGCCCGTGGGCTCACCGCCGAGCGGGTCGCGCTCGTAGCCCTGCTCCCCCTCGGCCGCCCGCACCAGCGCCAGGGCGCTGCTGTTGAGCACCGCCGCGTGCAGGTCGCGGCGCGCCAGGTAAGTGGGGACCCCGCTCGCCGCCTCGTCCAGCTCGGCGCGGGTAGGGAAGCGATTCTCCACCAGCACGGTGGGGTCGAAGCCGAGACCGCGCACCAGCGTTTCCCGGCGCGCGGCCTGGCGGACCAGCGCCAGCACCTCGCCCAGGGACCGGCACTCCTGCAGCTGCAGGCCGACGCTGGCGATGCCGGTGGCCATCAGATGGACGTGGCTATCGCCGAAGCCGGGCAGCAGAGCGCGCCCGTGCAGGTCCATCACCTCGCCGCCCTGCCGAGCCGCCAGAACCTCCGCATCGCTGCCGACCAGGGCGATCCTGCCGTCCACGGCCAGCACCGCCTGGGCCCGCGGTTGCCGCGTCTCCAGGGTCACCACGTCACCGTTGATCAGAGCCAGTCTCTTCGCCATCGTCACCCCTCCCGCATTCGCCAGACCCGCCGGCGCAGGCGCGCCGCCGGATTATAGGCGGCCCGCACCGCGGCCCACAAGGCAGGCGGCCGTGCTGCCCCGCGCGCGGGAGGACAGAGACTGAAAGAGCAAAAAGCGGGCCAGTCGGGAACGAACGGGGGGCTGAGCTGCTAGTTGCCGGCGTCAGGCGGAGTGACCGTGGGCGGCTTGCCGGGATACGGGGGAATGATCGTGGGCGGATCACCGACGTAGGTGACGAAGCGATGCTCGCTCACCTTGTGCCCGTCGGCGTAGGTGATGTCGCGGTAGGTTTCGTATTTGAACTCGGCCAGCTGCGTCGGGCCCCGGCGCACGACGGTGCGATCTGGCGGCACCTTGCCTTCGAGCCAATAAACGAGCTGCATCAGACCTGTATCCAGCTCGGCGCGCACCCGCAGCTCGGTTGGCGTGTCGTTGAAGATCACCACGTCCGCCCCGCCCTCCTGCACGGTGGCGTCCCAGCCGAACGGAACGTAGGAGACAAGGGAGTGGGGAGTGGCCGCCGCTATCGCCACCCCGGCGTTGAACGCGGCCCGGTAGAAGGTCGTCGCCGAGGCGCAAACGCCGCCGGCGTACACCCACTCATACTTGTTCTCGGCGTTGTAGCCCAAGCCGACTACGTAACCGGGCGCGGAGAGCACCCGGCCGAAGCTGAAGGCCTTGCCGGGGGGGATCACAGCCCCGTCGATCGCCTTAGCGGCGACCTCGTTGTTGCGCAGCTTCTGGGGAATGAAGCCGCTGGCGTCAGTCGTATAGGCGCCCCAAACGTACCATTCGGCGTTGCTCTGCTCGGGCACCGCTTGCAGCCGCTCGGGCGGCACTTTCTTGAGGGTATAGATGTATTCGTCGCCCAGCAACCCCGGCTGCACCTGGTAGGCCGGCGGGTTCTGCGGCCGGAATTCCAGGCGGGCGCGCTGGAAGCGCTGTACCGTGACCGCCCCAGCCTGGTACGGCTCGCTCGTCGGGTAGCCGAAGACGGTCAGGGCGCCGTGCGTTTCATAGAACTGCCGGAAGGGCGGCCCCAGCGAGTGCCCCGTCTCCGGGTAGTAGCGCCGCCCCGGGTCCGTGGGCGGCGGCATCGGCGGCTCGGCCGGGCCCAGCACGAGGTCGCCCAGTAAAGTCAGCTGCACCTGCCAGGGGTACTGGTTCTCCGGCCAGAGCTCCAGGCGGTGGCGCTGGAAGTACTGCACCAGGCGCCCGTTCTCGACGAAAGCCTCGGTGCGGGGCAGGCCGAAGGTATCGATGCCGCCGTAACGGTCGAAGAAGCTGAGGAAGGGGCCGTTCACGTTGTGCCCGGTGGTCGGGAAGAAACGGCCGTCCGGGGTCGTGCGCTTGAGCCCAGTCTGGGCGCGCAAGTCCTCCGCCAGGGCAGGGGCCGGCAGGGCCAGGCTGAGGAGAACGGCCAGCGCCAGGGCCGCGCGCCAAAATCGTCGCCCGAAGGGGAAGGTGAGAGTTCGACCAGGTTTCACCTCTCCATTATACCTGCCGACGGCCTCGCCGCCTAGTCCCTCAGCGGCTCGGTCCAGCCACCAGTCCGACCGCCTGCGCAGGCGGCCTGCCAGTGCCCTGCCGGTTTCCAACATTGCAGTAGCTGCCAATGATGTGGTCCCCCAACTGGTTACTGGGCTACAGAGGACTCGCTGAGACGCTGCGTGCCCGCCATTGGCCCCGTAGCCCCAGCCAGGTCGCCGCCGCGGACGGTCAAGTAGGTTGCCGCAAGCTTGACGGCACACAGGAAGCCCGGTACACTTGGCAGGGTCGAGGGTTCCACGTTCAAGGCCTATGGGTTGGTTGCTGATGAGACGTATGTCGTGCGTGTCTCCTCTATCCCAAGGGGTTGGGGGCCCTGAGAAGTGAGAGCACCATGATGGTCACCCCCCCACTACCCGGCTTCCCACCGTGCGTTCGCGTTCTTAGACCGAGCGCGACTGCGAGCGACATCGCGTTTGTCTTCACGGAGAGTGCCACGGAGTCAGCGCTGATAGCAGGTGACAGTCGCAAGGTGCTGTCCCTACTGCCGGACAAGTCTTTCCAGGCGTGTGTTACCTCGCCGCCGTACTGGTCCCTCCGCAATTACCATATCGCCGGACAGATCGGGCTGGAGACATCGCTCGACGAGTACATTGATAACTTGGTCGCTGTGTTCAAGGACGTACATCGTGTCCTCCGCGACGACGGCACGCTATGGCTCAACATCGGGGACTCCTTTACTTCGGGGGGCCGCACTAGCCGTGCTCCAGATAAGAAGAACCCGGTGCGAGCTATGGACATCCGGCCGCCAACTCCAGAGGGTCTGAAACCGAAGGATCTTGTGGGGGTACCATGGCGGTTGGCGTTCGCCTTGCAAGCGGTCGGCTGGTACCTGCGGGCGGATATTATCTGGGACAAGCCCAACTGCCAGCCAGAGAGTGTCAAGGATCGGCCCACCCGCAGCCACGAATACGTCTTTCTCTTCTCCAGGAGTGAGAAGTACGTGTATCGGTATGATGCCGTGCGCGGCCCCAGAGGGCGGAACCTGCGCACGGTGTGGGATATCAATACTCAAGCTTACAGAGAGGCCCACTTCGCCACCTTCCCAGTATCTCTGGCGGAGAGGTGCACCGCGCTGGGGACCAGGCCGGGCGATCTTGTCCTGGACCCTTTCATCGGCTCTGGGACGACCGGAGTGGCCGCATTGAAAACGAATCGCCGCTTCGTGGGGGTGGAACTGAATCCCGGCTATGTGGGCATCGCGGAGCAACGCCTAAACGGATCAGTGAGCCCCGACGGGACGTGGAGTGGAGGAACCGATGAGGAGACCAGACGCTTCGAGACAAGTGGGCTTCCATCAGCTCCTCGTGGCCGCACGCAAGACCTGGCTAATTGACGCGCTCAGCAGCGCTCTGAGCGAATTTGACCCGGAACTAGTCAAGGCACAAGTCGTAACCTACGCACCGGCCGACGCCCAAAGGATTCTAGGAGCGGCGTGGGTCAAAGACGAACACATCTTCCCCACGCCGATTGTTCTTGAGAAGGCGCCCACATTAGTGGGCTACTACCGCCTTCTACTCGGTCTGCCGCAGAAGACCTTCTATGGCAGAGGTACCGGCATGGGCATTCTCAAGAGCATGGAGATCAAGGGCACAATCCGCGAGGAACAAAGAGAGGCTCTGCCCGACTTCTGTAGAGTCATGGGTGAGGCATTGGCCGACTTGGTGACTCAGCTATCGCCACAAATTACTTCACAAGACGTGAGAGAACTTCCCATCTTGACGCTCGGGCAGATGTTTCAGGGGGCTAACAATGTCCAGATAGGCAAACGAGCCATCGTTGACGTGTACCTTTCGATTGGCGAGGTTGTTCAGAATCACGTCGTTGGTCGCACCGACAGGGACACCAAGATCAGAAACGCATCCGGCCGGACGGTGACCATAGTGTTGGCACAGGATCCGGACGTCAGCATCACAGAGGATATTGCAGGCGCATTGCAGAAGAAGGTGGCTATAGAGGTTAAAGGAGGCACGGACAAGAGCAATGCGCACAACCGAGCTGGTGAGGCGGAGAAATCTCATCAGAAAGCCAGGAGTTTGGGTTACCGGGAATTCTGGACGGTCATTGCCACCAAAGGAATCGACCTCGCCGTGCTCAAACGTGAGTCTCCCACCACCAACTCGTGGTTCGATTTGTCGCAGGTAATCGGCCGCCTCGGCTCCGACTGGGATGAGTTCCGCTCACGGATCGCCAGCGTAGTAGGAATCCCCCTGTTAGAGTGAATCTCTTCACTAGCCCGCCCAAGGCCAGTTCTACCTTTGGCGGGTCCTGCGCCTACCTGCCCACCCTTTGGGACCGTCGTCTGGCATCGTGGGCGCTAGCTGGTGGCGATGGCCGGCGCTCGCTCCATCGCCATTGACTGGGTAGGCCACCGGCAGCCATCGTGCGTTGACACCCCCGCCGCGACGAGACTATACTCAGCCTCGCGCCGAACGGCCGTTGGCCCGCCCGGCGCGAGCACCCACCACCAGGCACACGCCGGGGATGGTCGGCCGACCGCCCCTCCCTTGCGCTAGGGGATAGGGCAGCCGGAGGAGACGGATTGGCGACGAAAGCACACCGCTTGGTTCGCTGGGTCACGCTGTTCCTCTGCGTCTTGCTCCTCCTGCTCCCGACCGCCGCGCCAGTCGCGGCCCAAACAGTGCCGCGGCCGCGCTATGCCATAGACATGAGCCTCGATCCCGACTCCGCCACGGCCAAGGTACACCAGGTGGTAACCTACGCCAATCAGACCGGCGTCAGCCTCTCCTCGCTGGTTTTCCACATCACCGCTGCTTACTACGATGCCTTTGCTCTCAAGGCCGCGACCGTGGGCGGCCAGCCAGTGGCGGCTAGCTTGGACGGCATCGTGCTGGAGGTGCCTCTGGCGGCGGCCCTGGCCCCCGGGGAGGGCACCACCGTGACCTTCGACTTTGACCTTACCCTGCCCCAGCCGGGCAACCTGCGCTTTGGCTTCAACCAGGGTATCATCGCCCTCGGCAACTGGTATCCCGTGCTGGCCGTGTACCGGCAGGGGGCGCTCACCTACGGTGGCAAGCTGCCCACCGGCTGGGACCGCCACCAGCAGAACACCCCTTCCCAGAAGGCCAATGGGGTGGAGCCGGGCGATGCCTTCTTCACCGAGGTGGCCGACTACGATGTGAAAGTGGCCCTGCCACGCCCCTTCGAGGTGGCCCACACCGGCGACAGCCAGCCGGATTCCGCGCCCACCGCCCTGCACTACGCCGCCAGCGCGGTGCGCGACTTCGCCCTCGCCTTAAGCGAGCGCTATGAGTCTGTCACGGCCCAGGTGGGCGGCACCAGCGTCACCGCCTTCTACCTTCCGGAGCACCGCGCTGGCGGCCAGCAGTACCTGGAGTCGGCCACCGGCCTGATGGCCTGGGCCAACAGGACCTTCGGCACTTACCCCTACGGCACCTACTTCGTCGCCGAGACATCCAGCGCCGATCCCTCCTGGGTGGGCCAGGAGTACCCGGGCGTCGTCTTTGTCAGCAGTCAGAGCACCTCCGGCAGCGTCGGTCTGGGCAGCTACCTGGATTATCTGGTGATTCACGAGACGGTTCACCAGTGGTTCTACGGCCGAGTGGGGGACGACCAGTTGTGCGAGCCCTGGGTGGATGAGGCATTGACCACCCATCTCTCCTACCGCTACTACGAGTCGGTGGACGCCAGCCTGGGGCGGGCCACCTTCCAGAACCTGGCCGACCGCCGCCGCCAGGAGGCCGCGGTCTATCCCGAGCGGCCGGTGAACACCGGCATCTACGACTATGAGAACGAGGGTTACTACTTCGCGATTGTCTATCGCAAAGGCGCTTCCTTCCTGGAGGAGGCCCGCCAGCTGATGGGCGACGACGCTTACCTGGCCGCGCTGCGCGGCTACTATCAGCGCTTTGCCGGCGGCCTGGCCAGCGGTCGCGATCTGCTGGCGGCGCTGGCGCCGGCCGCTGGCGCTTCCTTTCCGGCGCTGGTGGCAGGCTACTTCGACTATCCCGAGTACCAACCGGCAGCCACTGCCACGAAGCGGGTCGCCACGGCGACCGTCGCCACCCCGCGACCGGGGGCGACCGGCACGGCCAGGCCGGCCAGCACGGCGGCGGCAACGGCCACTGCCAGCCCCACGGCGTCGCCCACCGCTACTGCCAGCGCTACCGCGACGGCTACTCCTGAGGTGACCGCGACGGCGACCGTCGCTGCGACGCCCGTGCCCCTGCCTTCGCCCACCGCCGCGCCCTTGCCGACGTCGCTGCCCACGCCGGTGCCGCCGGTCGCCGAGACGGCCCTCGACTGGCTGGGCCAGTACGGGTACTTACCGGCCGGTCTGGGCCTGGGCATGGTGGTCATCGGCCTGCTGGTCGGCCGCCTGCGCGGCCGTCGCGGGGGGGATTAGCCGTCGATGGCCAGGTTAGGGAAGGCCCAGACCGCCGCCGTGGCCGTGCTGCCCATTTTCATCATCGCCCACTTCAGCCACCACGCGGTTACAGGAGCGCTGGTGCCGCTGCTGCCCCGCCTGCGGGACGAACTGGGCCTCGACTACTCTAGCGCCGGGTTATTAGTGGCCGCCTACACCGTCACCTACAGCTTCATGCAGGTGCCGGCCGCGGCGCTGGGCGATCGCTTCAGCCGGCGCAGGCTCCTGGCCATCAGCCTGATCGGGGTGGGCGCCTGCGGACTCGCCATGGGCCTGGGTGGCGGCTACTGGCAACTGGCGGCGCTGCTGGCCGTCATGGGCATCTTCGGCTCCGGCTACCACCCCCTGGCCTCGGCTTTCCTCTCTCTAACCTTCGACAAGGCCCACCGGGGGCGCTCGCTAGGTACGCACACTATCGGCGGCAGCGGCAGCCTCCTCATCGTGCCACTGCTGGCGGTGAGCATCGCCGGCCTCTTCGGCAACTGGCGGGCCGTCTTCGTCGTCCTGGCCCTCGTGCCGATGGTGATGGGTGTGGTCATCCTCTCCGCGGTTCGCCAGCAGGAGCAAGTGCATATTCGGGCGGCGGCGGCCGCCGTCGGCGGCAACAGGCTATCGGCCGCGGCCATCGCCCACGCCATCGGTCTCCTCCTCAGCATTGCGGCAGTGGCGGCGATGCTCTCGCAGTCCGTCAGCGGCCTGCTGCCGCTGTACCTCGTGGACAAGCACGGGGTGAGCCCAGAAGTGGCGGGCATAGTGGTGGGGCTGGTGAACGGCGGCGGGGTGATTGGCGCGCCGCTCGGCGGGGCGCTGTCCGACAAACTGGGGAGGGCGCCCGTGATCACGACTTCGCTGCTACTGGCGGGGCCTCTTCTGTACTGGCTCACCGTGCTGCAGTTCGGCCCGGCGCTCTTGCTGGTGATGGCGCTCTACGGGCTGGTCCTCAGCGCGCGCATGCCTGTGATGGAGTCGGCCATCGCCGACGTCGTGCCTCCGGCACAGCGCGGCACCGTCCTTGGTGTCTACTTCTTCCTCACCCAGGAGTCGGCGGCTGTGGCCACGCCTGTGGTGGGATCGTTCATCGATCGCCTGGGGGCCGACCCGGTGTTGACGGGCCTGGCCGTCATCGGCGGCGTGTCCGGCGTGCTGGCCGTCTTCCTGCTCCGCGCCCAACCGGCGCCGAGTGCAGCGCCTGGCGGCATCTAGAGGAAGGCGAAGTAGCGGCCGGGCAGGCCCGGCGTGGGGGGGCAGGGGGCGGCTTCCAGACAGGCCTGGCGGTCGACGATTAGTTTGCGGACGATGGCCTTGTTCAGCGCGATCAGGTCGGGATTAGCCAGAGCCGCCTGCAGTTCGAAGTAGGCTGCCCCGTCGACCTCCACGTTGTCCGGTGCCGGCTCTCCCGCCAGCGGACGCAGGAGGAAGTTCACCACTAGGTTGTTGTCGTTGGGGCTGATGCGCTGGCGCAGGCCGACCACGCCGATGACCTCGGCCTCGACCCCCGTTTCCTCCTTGATCTCGCGCGCCACCGCCTCGTGCAGGCCCTCGTCGCTCTTCACCCAACCGCTGGGGAAGGTCCAGCGGCCGCGATTCGGCTCGTGCATGCGACGCACAAGCAACACCCGCTCGCCGTCTAGCACCACGCCGGCGACGCCGAAGCTGAAGCCGGAGCGCAAACGCAGCTGCAAGGCAATCCACCTAACAAGAAGAATCGTCCGTGGCCGAAATCGGGACACCAATCGGAACTAAAATGAAGAACCCGATAGGGGCGACCGGCCCTAAAGGACTTCCTACGGTCGCCGGTCGCCCCTACGTATGCCAACCAAATCTGGCCATTCTCATAGGACGCGGCTGGCTAGGCCAAACCATTATCGGCCGCAGCCGGGCTTAGCGCAAGTCCGGTGCCGGCGGCGCCTCGGGCGGCGGCTCAACCGGCGGGCCCTGCCAGTTCTCAACGAGCACCTTGACGGCCGCGGCCACGGGTATTGCCAGCAGCACCCCCAGGATGCCCGCCAGGGCGCCGCCCGCCAGGACGGAGAAGATCACCGAGACCGGATGCAGGGCCACCGCCCGGCCGAGCACAAACGGGGCGACTATCTGGTCCTCTATCTGCCGGAGAATCAAGTAGAAGAGCGCCACCCCCACCAGCAGGCCCACTGAGCCGTGTGTCAGCGCCACCAGGCCGGCGATGGTGCCGGCGGTGATCGGGCCGACGAAAGGAATGATCTCCAAGAAACCGGTGGCGACGGCCAGGGGCAGGCTGTAGGGCAGGCGGAAGATCAGCGCCAGCCCCAGCCAGGTCATCACGGTCACGAACGCGATCAGCGTCAGCAAGCCCAGGACGTACCTGCTCAGCACCTGGTCAACCCTGGCCAGAACGTAGACCGAGCGCGCCCGCGACGGCGGCGGCAAGAGGCGCAGGGCGAAAGCGGTGAAGCGCTCCCTATCCACCAGCAGATAGAACAGCACCACCAGGGTAAGAAAGCCATTGAGCAAAGCCTCGAAGATGGCGGCGGCGAGGCCGGCTGCCTCGCGGGGCGTGCCGAAGAAGGAGGTGAGGCCGGTGATCAAGTAGTCGGCGGCCCGCTGGGCGTTGATCGAATTGCCGAAGATGCCGACTTCGCCCTCGCCGATCACGCTGCGCAGCAGGTTGGCGATGATTGAGGGCGCGTTGCTGACCAGGTCCACCGTCTCTCGGGCCAGGGTGGGCCCGAAGAGAATCCAGAGTAGGGTCAGTAGGCCAATCAGAAAGACGTAGACCAGAGCCACGGCCGGCAGGCGGCCGACGCGCAGCAGGAGTTGCAGGCGGGTTACCAGCGGGCTAAGTATGTAAGCCAGGGCCGTCGCTACGATGAAGGGCGCGAGGATGCCACGGACGAGGTAGAGGAAGACGACGGCCGCCGCGATGCCCAGCGCGGGCCAGCCCCCGGGCACGTCCAGTCTGCGCACGCCAGGCTTGCCTCCCACACCGTGGCTATGGACTCCTTGTACCACAAAGGCGCCAGAGACTGCAAAGGCAACGGCTCGCCGGCCCCACCGGCACTGAATCCGCGGGCCTACCCGGCGCCCGGCAGAGTCGATTCGGGCGGCAGACTGCCCCGGCACCGTGCCGACGCCGTGGCCACCTCGGCCGCGATAGCGCCATGCTGAGCCAACAGGTGCGCCACGGTGGCCTCGATGCCGGCCCGCAGCGCCGGGTCGAGGTCGGCCAGCAGCTCGTCTTCGTCGAGCACCCGCACCTGCCCGTCCGGGGTCGCCATCACGTCGACCACCAGGTCGCGCCACTCCGCTTCGCCCTCGCGCAGGCAGGTGCGGTCGGCCAGGTTGAAATAGTAGGCCTCGGTCGTGCCGTCGGGCAATTGCCAGTGGAAGACGTTGTAGGGCCGGTCTTCCCAGTAGTGGCCGAAGGAGAGCGTCCCCGCCGGCATGAGCACCACGGCGAGGGTGTTCTTGATCTCCAGTATTTCCATCGCCCCTCCTGCCTCGGCCACAAGGCTACCACGCGAGTGATGGCCGTGCAAGATGGCCGGCCACGGCTGTCCGAGATCTTGACAACCCCCAAAGCAAGGGGTACACTGCCGCAAACGCTACCGGAAACCTTTACGGTAACGTTGCCGGTGGCAAACCGTATTATGGTCAGAGGGCTGCGATGACGGCTAGAAGGGCTAGCGGGGCAACCTTGAAGGATGTTGCCCGCGAGGCGGGAGTGTCGGTCACCAGCGCCTTCCGCGCGCTCAACAACCGAGGAGAGTTGAGGGAAGAGTCGCGGGGTCGCATTCGCGAGGTGGCGGAGCGGCTGCATTACGTCCCCAGCGAACCCGCCCGGGCGATGGTGCGCGGCAGCACTAAGACGATCGGCTTCCTCACCAACATGCGCGCCCCACTGGGCTGGTCGGTGGTTCTGGCTGCTATGGAGGCTGTATTCGAGCCACGTGGCTACGATGTACTCGTCGCCAGTTCCGATGAGGAACCCGAACGCGAGGCACGGCGGCTCTTGACGATGGTGCGCAAGCGGGTCGACGGCGTTCTCCTTCTGCCCACTGGGAACAACCTGCAACAGATCGTCTCGCTACGCGAGCGTGGCATAGCGCTGGTGCTGCTCTATTACCAGGTTGCTGGGCTTGACGCCGATTGCGTGACATTCGATTTCCAGGGCGGCGCGCGCCGAATGGTGAGTTACCTGGTTGAGCTTGGTCACCGCCGGATTGGATACGCCGCCAGTTACCGGCGACCCGCCGAAGTGGCGCCGCACGAACTCGGGTACCGGGAAGCCCTTGAAGAAGCAGGCCTGGCCGTGGACGAGGACCTGGTCGTGCGTGCGACATCTCACACGAGCATTCAGGCGGGCTATGACCAGGGGGAGCGCCTTCTCAACAGACCTGACCGGCCAAGCGCCGTGTTTGCCGCCAACGACCTGCAGGCCATTGGAGTGATGGAGGCCTGCCGACAACTCGGACTGCGGGTGCCTAAGGATGTCTCTGTAGTTGGCCTCGGAGATATGGAGTTCTCTCGCTACCTGCAAGTTCCACTTACAACCATGTCCCAGGATCGGTACCAGGCTGGCGTCAAGGCGGCCGAACTACTCCTGGCGCGGACGGCGGACCGCATGGATGCCGCTACGCAGGTCGTCGTGCTAGAACCGAGGTTGATCGTCCGGGAGTCGGCAGCGCCACCCGGCTAGCCGCTGGGAAGAGGAATTGCGCCGAACGCCGGTGAATGGGGCCCGCCGGTCCGGCCGCGAATGTGAGAAAGCAGTGGGGCAAGGATATGCATAAGTAAACCCCGCGCCGCCAAGCGGCGGTTGGCAGCGTCGCAGTACCGGGTCGGGCGCAAGGGAGCGTGTAGTGACAGTAGATGCAATGCCAGAGGAGGGAAACAAAGTGAGCAACACACCACGGAAAGTGCTGGTGCTGGGAATCGATTCGCCGGTGGCCTCTCGCGTGTACAAGTGGGCCAGGGCCGGGCACCTGCCCACGATCGCGAGGCTGATCGACGAGGGGGTCTACTGCAACAACTGCCTGGTGCCCTTCCCCACCATCACCCCGCCCAACTGGACAACCATCGCCACGGGGGCCTGCGCGGGCACACATGGCATCACCGACATGACACACCATGACCCGGGCACCCGTCTGGACCGCGTCTACTATCCGTGGGACTCCTCGTACAATCACGCCGAGACCATCTGGGAGGCAGCTGAGAAGATTGGCAAGAAAAGCATCGTCTTCAACTGGCCCTGTACCTGGCCGCCCAAGATGAAGGACGGCTACCAGATAGCCGGCTACGGCCTTGGCGTCAACGACTTCAAGCGCGGGCTGCTCCGCGCGGAGTTCGGCAAGCAGCTACTGGCCTACGAGATGTTGCTGAGCACAGAGCCGTATCCTGACTCCTGCGATATCATCCTCGGCAAGGCTAGGGGCTGGAACGGGGTTGAGCACAGCGCAGACGCGATGGAAGCCGCGGTCGAGCTCTCCCTCCCGAAGCCGATGGTACCGATGAAACCGGTGACGTGGCATCTCCTGGTCGATCGGTCGGGGGATAGCGGCTATGACACCGTGCTCGTCGCCAGCTCCAAGACCAAGGCTGGGGTCTACTGCCGGCTTCGCCAGGGGGAGTGGAGCGGCAATATCGAGGATGTATTCGAGACGGCCGAAGGACCGCGGCAGGCTCGCTTCCGTATGAAACTGTTGGAACTATCGCCCACGGCCGACAATCTGCGCATCTACCTGCCGGGACTGTTTGCCACAAGCGGCTGGGGATATCCCGAGTCCATCGAGAAGGAGATCGTTTCCGAGCGAGGTTTGCCTTGCCCTAGCCTCGGCTACCGAGCGTGGCTGGGAGAGTGGATCGACCCGCAGACCTGGGTTGAAGCCACGGCGCTGGAGCACACTTTTATGGTGGACGCCACCAAGTACTTGTTCTCCAAGCCTTGGGACATGTTCTTCATCCACATTCACACGCCAGACATGTTCTATCACGCCGCCTCGGCCGACGTGGAGCCCCTCGTTGCGGCCGACAAGGACAGCGTGCCGATGATGCAAGATCTGGACCTTAGGCTGCACCAGAGCGTCGACCGGGCGCTGGGAGAGATCATCGAGGCGGCGGGGGACGACGCTCTGGTTGTAGTCGTTTCGGACCACGGCTGCAAGGCCAAAGCCAACCAGTTCAATGTGAACGACGTGCTTGAGCGTGCGGGGCTCACCGTCTTCGAGCCGGACGAGGGTCCGCGAGCGCCCGTGTTCCGAGAAGACATGCTCACGCGTAAGGTGGACTACAGCCGCACGAAAGCGCTGGGGGTAAGATTCGTCCACATATACATCAACCTCAAGGGTCGGGACCCAGATGGCATAGTCGAACCGGAGGACTACGCGTCGGTGCAGGACGAGATCATCAAGGCCTTGCACGAGTACGTGGATCCAAAGACGGGCCTTAAGCCAATCAGTCTGGCCCTCCGCAGGGAGGACGCGCGCCTGCTCGGTCTCTTCGGCAACACCGTGAGCGACGTAGTGTACGCGGTGGACCCACGGTTTGCCTCGGAGCATGGCTACCATCTCCCCACCGCCCGTTTTGGCAGTGGCGATCTGAGGGGCCTTCTGATTATATCGGGGCCTGGTGTGAAGAAGGGTGAAATCCTCGAGCGCAACGTCTCGCTCATGGACGTCGTGCCCACCATCTGCTACCTAGCGGACCTCCCTGTTCCCGCTCAGTGCGAGGGAGCGGTCATCTACCAATCGCTCGAAGACCCAAATGCGAAATCGAAGGAGGTGCAATTGCTGCAGAGACTCGTGGAACGCCAGAAGAGGCTCCTATCTCATCCGCCGGTGTGCTGAAAGCCTGTTGAGCAGGCTGCAGGGGCAACGAAATCGACTTGTTGGGAACGCTTGCTAAATGATAAGGCAAGCGGAAGCGGGCTTCAGCCCAAGAATGGGCCACAAGAGGAGAGAATGGTGAGGAAGGACGCGTCTACGAACGGCAAGGAGCCACGAGCTTTGTCACGTCGGCACATGCTCAAGGTCCTTACAGCCGCCGGTGGTGGATGGGCGATGTCGGCCTGGCTGACCGCCTGCGCTAATCCCAGCACTACCCAGAGCACGCCTGCGAGCGCGCCTGGGGCGACCAAAGTGCCTGCCCCCGCGATCGCCAAGACACCTAAGTTCGGCGGCGACATCGTCTCCGCTCTCTCGACTGATATCGCCACTCTTGACACGGCTATGTTCAACGGCATAGCTGAAGGGAATATCTTCGCGCACGTATACAACAGGCTTACCACGGTTGACGAGAAAGGCGAGATCCTGCCTTCTCTGGCCGAGTCGTGGGAAGAAGACGCAGATCATCTCAAATGGACGCTCCGCCTGCGCCAGGGGGTCAAGTTCCACGATGACACCGACTTCAACGCCGAGGCGGTGAAATTCAACATCGACCGCTACATCGATCCCAATCTGAAGTCGCTGCGCAAAGGCGAGATCCCCGCGGTCACTGGTGTCGATGTCGTCGATCCCAAGACGGTCAGAATCAAGCTCAGCCAGCCGTTTTCCGTGCTGCCGTACGCTCTGGCCAGCTACCCGGGTACCATGGTTTCTCCCGCGGCCATCAAGAAGTATGGCGCCGACATCGCGCGCAACGCCGTTGGCACCGGCCCCTTCGTTTTCAAGGAATGGGTCAAGAACGATCGCGTGGTGGTGGTGCGCAACGAGAAGTATTGGGACACCGCCCACCCGCCCTATCTCAAATCTATCACTTTTAAGGGTATTCCAGACGCCACAGTAGTCCTCAACGGCGTGCGCAGCAAACAGATCCACGTCACCTATAACGTGCTGGCGAAGGACGTTGCCACGATCAAAAGCGATTCCAGTCTGCAATTGATTGAGGGCCGCCCAACGCGGCAGGTGTCTCTGCGCTTCCGCCTGTCCGTGCCGCCTTTCGATAAGAAGGAGATTCGACAGGCTATCGCCTGGGCCATCGACCGTGCTGCCATCGAGAAGGCGGTCTTCTTCGACGCCGGCCTGCCGGCTAATCAGTTCGTCGCCCCGGGACAGCTCGGCCACGACGAGAAGTTGGACGTCTACAAACGCCAAGACTTGGAGAAAGCCAAGGCTCTCCTCGCCGCCGGCGGCCAGCCCGATGGTTTCAGGTTCCGCTGCCTCATCCAAAACAACGCGGAGCACGTTCAGATGGCCCAGGCGGTCAAGGGCCAGTTGGAGAAGATCGGCGTCACGATGGAAATGGAGACCCTGGAATTTACGACCTGGGTCCAGCGACAGGGGGCCGGGCAGTTCGACACGCTAATCGGTCAGTACGACAGCGGCAACCTGGACCCGTATCAAGGCTTGGCCCGGTTCTTCACGCCGGAATCGGCGTTGAACGTCTGGAACTATAGGAACCCGGAATACGATAAGCTGCTCAGCAAGGCGGCCGACACGGCTAATACCAGCGAGCGAATCATTATCTACAAGCAGCTAAGTGCGATCCTGGCGGAGGACGTGCCCTGGGTCATGCTGCGCTACCCGCCGCGGTTAGTCCTGCTGGCCAAGGAAGTTCAAGGGTATGTAGACATCGCGGACCCACACGTGCACCTCTACAACTGCTGGCTGGAATAGGGCTCAGCTGCGTTCAGTGCGTGGGCGGAGGGCAGCGCCTGTGGACAGACCGCGGGCTTGCGGCCCCAGGAGGGGGCCTATTCTGCTCGATGCGATCTGTCCCGGCGGCAGCCGCCGCGGGTCGTCGAGATTTGTGTCTTGTCGGCTGTGTCTTGGCAGGCAGGCGGAGCGGCGCGGGGACCTCGTGTCAAGGGCAACGCGCCAGCACTGACGGTCGTCTAGAGGTGTGCCAGTGACGGCGTACATTATCCGGCGCCTGCTTATCACGGTGCCTACTATCGTTCTGGTGACCGTGGTGATATTCGCCATAATGCGCTCAATGCCGGGCGGACCGGCGCAGGCGATGCTGGGCGACCAGGCCACGCCGGAGGCCATCAAAGCCATGGAACAGCGGTTGGGGCTCGACCAGCCTTTCCACGTGCAGTACTTGGCGTGGGTGGGCAATGCTCTGCGGGGGGACCTCGGCCGGTCCGCCTTCGGCAATCAACCGGTGAGCGAGATTCTGCTGCAGCGCATCCCTCCTACCGTCGAACTGGCGATCCTCGCGATGCTGTTCTCGGTGGCCATAGGCATTACGGCCGGGGTGACGGCGGCGGTATACCACAATAGCAGGATCGACGCGGCGGCCTCCGTCCTCGCCATCCTCGGCGTGTCCACGCCATCCTTCTGGCTCGGCATCATGCTCGTGCTGGTGTTCTCCATCTGGCTACGCTGGTTGCCGTCGATGGGTTACACCAACCTGTTCATAGCCCCCGAGACCAACGTCCGGCAGATGATTCTGCCATCGCTGACGCTCGGAGCGGTGATGGCTGCCGTGGTCGCTCGGCAGACCCGTGGCGCCATGCTGGACGTGCTGTATCAGGACTACATAAGGACAGCGCGGGCCAAGGGCCTGGTTGAGAGGGTAGTGCTCACGCGCCACGCCCTAGGAAACGCCCTCATTCCGGTGGTCACCATCGTCGGCCTGCAATTGGGCCAAGTGCTGAGCGGCGCTGTCGTTGTAGAGACGATCTTCGCCTTGCCCGGCAGCGGGCAATTGCTCGTTTCCTCCATCTTCACGCGCGACTTCCCGATCGTCCAGGCGGTCGTGTTGGTGATGGCGCTTATCTTCACCGCCGTCAACTTGGCCGTGGACCTACTTTACGGCGTGCTTGATCCGCGTGTTCGCCTTAGTTGACGGTCGTCATTTGACCATAGAGCTTGGGGAACGGGATGAGACCGACTATGCAGATGCGAGACGAGGGGGCAGCGGCGCCGGGCAGCCCGCTGCGGGGCGAGCCTGTGCCCTATTGGCGTTGGCTTCTGGGGCGGGTGCTGCAGGTGCGCCTCGCGACTGTCGCCTTGACCCTCATCACCTGTGTAGCATGCATGGCCGTTTTTGCCCCCTGGATATCGCCGGCGCGGCCCACCGACGTGGACCTGACCGCGGTGTTGCGAGGCCCGTCGCTCAAGAACCTGATGGGCACCGACGAGCTAGGGAGAGATATCTTTAGCCGGGTCATCGACGGATCGCGCGCAAGCCTGTCGGCGGGCCTAATCTCTGCGGCCATCGGGCTGACGGTGGGCACGTTCTTTGGACTGTTGGCTGGATATTTCCTCGGCCTGGTAGACATGTTGATTATGCGTCTAGTAGATGCAATGTTGGCGTTTCCCGGCATCATTTTGGCTCTGGCGATTACCGCAGCCCTCGGTCCCAGTCTCACAAATGCTATGATCGCGATCGGCATTGTCTCAATCCCGACGTTTGCTCGCCTCGCTCGCGCCCAGGTGCTCACGATCTGCCGTCTCGACTACGTCGAGGCAGCCAGATGCCTGGGCGCGCCCAACCGTCATATCATCATCCGGCACGTCGTGCCGAATATGCTCACCCCGATCATAGTCCAGAGTTCGCTGGCAGTGGCCTTCGCCATCCTGACAGAGGCCACACTCTCCTTCCTGGGGCTAGGGGTCCAGCCGCCCACACCCAGCTGGGGGTACATGCTCAACGTGGGTCGCGGCTACCTTAGCCAGGCTCCCTGGATGTCGCTATTCCCAGGCGTCGCCATCTTCCTGACGGTGATGTCGATCAATCTTCTGGGCGACGCCCTGCGGGACGCGCTCGACCCGCGACTGCGGATCGAGTGAGGCCCCCCGAACCTACGCTGGAGGCACGAGCCGACTCCGAGGGTGCTCAAGTAGGTGCACGCCTCATGGTCAACCCGACCGGCCAGACGAAGACGTGACCTGTGGTGGGAGGCATCGCAGGTGAGACATGGTCGGTGGGCCTCCCGATTTCTGGATGTAAATAGACTTGTTGCGGAATAAGCGGAAAACAACTCGAGCGTGCTTCGTGCAGTCCCGGCAAACCGACCTTCAAGGTCCTTTTTGAACGCTAGGTTGAGTGCTTCTGCCCTAGTCCACAACAAGTCTAGTGAGCGACGGCGCTCGCGCCGCCGGGACAAGAGAGAGGATGAAGATGAAGGCTCTGGTGAAGAAGGCGCACGGCGTCGGGCAGGTGGAGCTGCTGGAGGTGCCGCGACCCCAGGTGGGGCCGCGCGACGTGCTGCTGCGGGTCGCCGCCTGCGGTATCTGCGGCACCGACCTGCTCATCGTGGAGGACAAAGTCGACATCTACCGCCCGCCGGTGATCCTGGGCCATAACGTCGCCGGAGTGGTGGCGGAAGTCGGTCCGGAGGTGAGCGGCGTCGCGCCCGGCGAGCGGGCGGCCGTCGACATGAACGTCGGGGCCTGCGGCCATTGCGCCTACTGCCTCAGCGGGCGCGAGTACCTCTGCGCCGGCCGCAAGGGCCTGGGCTACGGCATCGACGGCGGCATGGCGGAGTACCTCGCCCTCGACGAGCGCTTTGTCGTCAAGGTGCCGGACGGCGTGTCGTTGGCAGAGGCGGCGGCCATGGATTTCTGCAACGCCGTGCACAGCGTCGTCGACCGCACAGGCGGGGTCGCCGGCAAGTCGGTGGTGATCTACGGCCCCGGCTTCCAGGGCCTCTCGATGTTGCAGGTGGCCAGACTGGAAGGCGCCGGCCCGGTCGTCATGGTCGGCCGGCGGCGCCACGCCGAGCGCCTGCAGCTGGCCAAGCGTCTGGGCGCGGACTTCGCCGTGGCCTCAGACGAGCAAGACGTAGGCGAACTGGTGCGCGACCTCACCGACGGCCTGGGGGCCGACGTGGCCCTGGAAACCACGGGCGCCCCCTCTGCCCTGAACGAGGCGATCCACACCGTGCGCAAGGGCGGCACTATCGCCATGCTGGGCAGCCTACCCGCCGACGCCCTGGTGGATATGCACACCGTCGTCTACAGCGAGATCACCCTCAGCCCGGTGCGCGGCTACAACGCCGCTAACGTCGCCTACTTCGTCGAGGCGTTGCGCCTGGGCAAGATCGATCTCCAGCCCTTCATCAAATCGTTCCCACTAGAGGAGTGGGAGCAGGCCTTCGCCGAGCGGCAGGAGCGCAGGGTCATCGAACCCCTGCTCGTGCCGAGGGCGTGACAGAAGAGGAGGCAGCGACGTGGCCGGTGACCCCTTGGCTTTTCTCGACGACGAAATCCAGGCGCTCAAGGATCAGGGCCTCTACTTCCAGGTGAGGGTGCTGCAGAGCGAGCAGGCCCCGTTGGCCCTCATCGACGGCAGGCAGGTGATCAACCTCGCCTCCAACAACTACCTCGGCCTTACCACCCACCCCCGCCTGCGTGAAGCGGCCATCCAGGCCATCCGCGACTACGGCGTGGGCTCGGGGGCCGTGCGCACGATCATCGGCACCATGACCCTGCACGAGGAGCTGGAGCGCCGCCTGGCCGATTTCAAGCACACCGAGGCGGCCATCGTCTTCCAGTCGGGCTTCACCGCCAACACCGGTGTCATCCCCGCCCTCGTGGGCGAGGGGGACGTCATCGTCAGCGACGAGCTGAATCACGCCTCCATCATCGACGGCAGCCGTCTGACGAAGGCGCGACGCGTGGTCTACAAGCACAAGGACACGGACGACCTGCGCCAGCGGCTGGAGGAGACCAAGGGCGCCCGGCGGGTGCTGGTGGTGACCGACGGCATCTTCAGCATGGACGGCGACATCGCCCCCCTCGATAAGATTGTCGAGGTAGCGGAGCCCTACGGGGCCATTGTCATGGTGGACGACGCCCACGCTTCGGGCGTGCTCGGTGCCAACGGCCGGGGCACCGTCGACCACTACGGCCTGCACGGCCGGGTGCACGTGCAGGTGGGCACGCTCTCCAAGGCCATTGGCGCCCTGGGCGGCTACATCGCCGGCAGCAAGGCCCTGCGCGAGTGGCTGGTGCAACGTGGCCGGCCGTACCTGTTCAGTACTTCCCATCCGCCCTCGGTGGCGGCCACCTGCCTGGCCGCCCTCGACGTGCTGCGGGAGGAGCCGGGGCTGATCGAGCGCCTCTGGGACAACACCCGCTACTTCAAATCGGGGCTGCAGCAATTGGGCTTCAACACGGGCATCAGCGAGACTCCCATCACTCCGGTGATCGTCGGTGAGTCGGAGAAGGCCCTGCGCCTCAGCACGCGCCTCTTCGAGGAAGGCGTTTTCGCTCAGGCCATCGTCTACCCGACGGTGGCGCAGGGCAAGGCCCGCGTGCGCACGATCGTCACTGCCACCCACCGCCGCGAGGATCTCGACCGCGCCCTCGCCGCTTTCGCTCGCGTCGGCAAGGAACTGGGGGCCGTAGCCTAGGGGTTGAGCCAGGGCTCTGCCCAGCGTATCGCTACCCGGTGTCGCTGGCGGACACCGGGCGGATGCCGCTCTCGTCTGTGGCCAGAGAGCTTACACGTTCTGCCACCATCAAGGCATGCACGCCCGGAGGTCGAGGCTTCAGCCGGAGAAGCGATCGCGAGCCAGCCTTCCTCACCGGCTGAAGCCTCGACCTCCGCGCAGGCGCCGACCAGCCTCGGTGCCCGTGCGGCAAGAACGCATGGCCCTGCGTTTGCGACTCGGCCCCGTAGCCTCCACTGGCGCGGCATGCTATACTTGTTCTTCGCAAGCGACGTGACCTAATGGGGAGGGGCTACAGAGAAATGGATTTCGTTTGTCCGAATTGCCATAAGAGGTTCGCGACTGATCCGGGGGCGGAGCAGATAGCCTGTGCCTCCTGCGGCAAACCAATGGCGCGCACGCAGCAGGTATCCCAGATTCTGGAGACCTGGTACTGGCCGCGCCGCTGGTATCGCGACGTACCCAAGCCGAGCCTGAACTTCTTGCTGGAGATGCTCTGGACCGCCGACGGGCAAGGAGAGAAGCTCTTCACGGCCGTGGCGCCGCCCAACGTCAACTACCAGAGCTTCGTGCACCAGGTTACCCGGGCGATCATGAAAGGCGTGGATGCCGGCTGGGCCCAGCTGGAGGTCCCCGAAGATCCCTTCGCCGACAACCCAATCTACAAGCTGAGCTACCTTGATTCCGAGAAATTCGCCGACGCCGTGACGGCGCTCTTCCCGAACGTGGACTGGGACGAGACGATCACGGTCGAGGAACCGCTCGCGGAAGAGGTCAAGGGGTAGGGTATACGCGTCCAGGCCCCGGGGCCCGCAGGCGAGCGGACTGAAGTCCGCACTACGAGCAGGACGACCTTAGTTTGTAGTGCGGACTTCAGTCCGCCGTCTTTCTAGCACGACGAGCGGACAGGTGGTTGTTGATGCCCACCGTGTCCTACAATGGGGTGGTCTACCCCAACTAGTCGGGAACGGTGCCCACACAACGAGAAGAGGGACGGCCCAGCGGCCGTCCCTCTTGCTGTCTCCCCTCGAGAGGGGGTTACTTGGGCAGGTTCTGGAGCGCCGTGTACGACGGGCGCGGGCTCCAGTCCGAACGCACGATTCCGTAGGGGTACTTCTCGTCGTTCGCGCCGACCACCGTCTGGAAGTTCAGGTTCCAGACGAACATCGCCCCCACCCAGCCCCAGTTCTTGGACATCGTGAAGGCGTCGACCAGGAACTTGGCCTGCTCCGCCTCGGTGTTGTGAGCCCCGTAGGCGTAATCCGGGTTGGCATTGGCCGTCGACCAGCCTACCTCGGTGAACCACAACTTCTTGTTGCCGTCGCCGTACTTCACCATTATGTCGTGCAACTGCTCGGCACGGCGGAAGTAGAAGCTGGGGTGCCCCTTCATAGTGGCGTCGTCGTCGGTGGCCTTGTCCATCCAGTCGCCCGGCGGGTTGTCGAACCCGTTCGGGTGAGCGCCGACCACGTCGCAGTAGTTTTTCATGCCGGCCGCGTACATTTGGTCCATGAAGACCACGTCGTCCACCGCCGTGGCGCCGTCGTTCCAGCCGGTGGGCGTCAGAGCGCCCGAGACCACGATGGCGCTGGGGTCGGCCGCCTTGACGGCCTGGTAGGCGACGCGCAGCAGGTTGACGTAATCAGCCGCATTCACCGGCTTGCAGCCCCACTCCGCGCAGGAGAGGTTCTGCTCGTTCCAAATCTCGTAGGCGCCCACGCGGCCCTTGTACCGGGTCGCCATAGCGCTGAGGAAATCGGCCAGATCGTTCGGATTCAGGGGCGGCGCGGTAACCCTGTTGCCGCCATTAGCCCACTGGGGCGAGGCGGTGATGCTGAACAGGACCTTGAGCCCGCGCGCCGCGGCCTGGTCGACGATGGCGTCGGGCGTGTTCCACTCGAACTGGCCCTTGCCGTTCTTCTCGACCCACTCCCAGCGCAGCTGCTGCTTCACCCAGTTGAAGCCAGCGCCCTTGACCATGTCGAGCGGCTGCGCCGCGGGAACGCCCCAGAGGTGCGCTTGCATGCCGTAGCCGAAACCGCTCGTCGTCACCGGTGGGTTGACCACAGGCGGTGGCGGGTTGTTGGTGCCTGGCGGTCCGGCTTCGGGCTGCAGGGCGGTACCGCTAATGATGCCTGCCTGCACGGAGATATCGCCACCGTTGCCGATGGTCACCTGGCCTGCCGCCGCCCAGGGCACGGCGACCTTCCACTGCTGGATCACGGCCCGCTGCAGGCGGATGGCGTAGTGGTTGCCGTTGTCCACCACCTGCGAGGTCGGCAGACCAAAGAGGCGGATGGGGTCGGGTACGGAGTTGTAGACCGCCTTGATGGCCGGGTTGGCGTTCAATAGAGCCAACCGGGCGGCCACGATCTGGTCCCAGGTCTTGCCCGCGTCAAACGTCGCCGCGTCCAGCGGCTTGGGGGTCGACTTGAAGTTCAGCAGCCAGTCGTCCTTGCCGGCCAGCGACATCTGGTCGAAGGCGTTGATGAAGTCGACCCGCTGATCCACAGGCTTCCACTGGAAGATGGCCTTCTGGAAGACCTGCGTGACGAAGCCGTCCCACATGAAGCGCTGGCTCATCGGGTAGCCCACGATCCGCAGGCCCCCGTCGCGCTTGAATTCGTCCCAGAACGGCACGCCGTCGTTGTTGGTCACGCTGTAGCCGGCCTGGCTGGTGCCTTCCGGCTGGCCATTCGTCTGCGTGAAGTAGTGGCCGTTGGTAATGTCCCAGTCCAGCGCCGCCGCGCTGGCGCCCATTGGCAGGGCGGCGAGGACCATGGAGAGCACCATGATCAACGCCAGGACCAGAGACAGTCTGCGGAACCTATGCACCCTGTCCATCCTCCTCACACTTTGCGCCTAGTTCTTAGGCATCGCCTTAAGCGCGCTGTAAGCGGGCCGCGGGGAACCATCCGGATTCGTGACCGCCCAGTAGTACTGCTCTTGATCCTTGTTCATGTCCGGGTC
The DNA here is from genome assembly GCA_023473795.1 of Chloroflexota bacterium. Taxonomy (GTDB): domain Bacteria; phylum Chloroflexota; class UBA6077; order FW602-bin22; family JAMCYS01; genus JAMCYS01. Next base: position 59,207 of record JAMCYS010000098.1, read on the forward strand.
GGCGATGTAGATGACTATCATCGGGCCGATCCAGTCTGACCATTTCTCCTTTGCGTACTTGAAGGCTCGTACCAGGTAGTCGGCCTGTTCCTGCGAACTGACGGCGTGCCAGCCATAGGGCGAACCCGGCCGGTTGTCCGTCGTCCAGCCAAACTCCAGCACGGAAACCTTCTTGGCGGCGTCGCCGCTCTCCACCATCACCGCCCGTAGGTCCTCGACGTGACGGAAGCAATACACCCTTCCGTTGGCGCCCTCGCCGTGATTGTACTGGGCATCCTTGCTGGCGTCATCAGGGCTGACCTCGGGCGGCGCCTTGAAGCCGGCGCCGTGTGCGCCCAAAATGTCGAAATACCCCTTGGCCCCCGCGGCGTACATTTGCTTGAGGTATTGGACATCGGGCACGGCCACGGGTGGCGGAGCCGTGGTGGGTGAAAGACCGGCGGTGATCACGAGGGACTGCGGATCGGCCTTCTTGATCGCCTGGTAGGCCGCCTTGAGCAGAGCCACGTACTCGGCAGCGCTGGGCGCCTTGTTGCCCCACTCTCGGCTCAGGTTAGGCTCGTTCCAGATTTCGTAGGCGGCGATGGTCCCGTAGGGCGAGCCGGCCTTGTAGCGCTCCGCCATGGCGCCCACGAAGTCGGCGTAGTCCCGCGGGTTGTCGGGTGGAGCGGTTGCCGCGCCGTACTTCTTGCCCGTCGCCCACTCCGGCTGGTTGTCCACGCGAGCGATCACCTTCAGTCCGGCTTTGTTGGCCGCCTGCACCAGCTGGTCGGCCCGGACGAAGTTGAGGTCCCCCTTGGCCTTCGTCTCCATGTAGCGCCACTCGAAGCGCTGCTTTATCCAGCCAAAGCCCGCGTCCTTGGCCAGGGCGATGTCCCGATCCGCCACGCCGCCCGACATCCAGAGCTGCGTGTGAAAGCCGTAGCCCAGTCCGGACGCGCTGCCGGCCGCGGGCGTCGTGGCCGGTGCCGGAGTAGCCGCCGGCGCGGCAGAGGTACAGCCGAAGGCGCTCAGACCGACCAGCAGCGCCAGCAGCGCCCCGAAATAGCGGCCGGGCGACCACGGGCAGACCGATACCTTCACAATCCAACTCCTCGGTAGGTCTAGCACGGCATCCATGACGAGCGAACTGCCCGCTGGTTCCGCGCTGGCGGGGCGGACAGTGGGCGATAGCAGCGCCGCCCTCGCCGCGCCGGTCGCGTCCCAACTGGCCGGCGAGCGGTACGGCACCCCGCGGCCGTTGGCTCAAAACGCCGGCATTATAGCAGTCGGTCGGTGGGGTCACAACAGTACTTTGTTCTCAACTTCGGCCATCGCCGGTATTCTCGCTGAGCAGGGGCTACCGGTACTTCCCTGCCTCGCTTCGCGCGCTATAATAGCCCCAACCGTGGAGCAATATGGACAAGGAGTGAACTGGCGATGGCGGCACAGATGACCCACCGTGAGAGAGTGCTCACCGCTTTGGCCCACAAGGAGCCGGACCGCGTGCCCATAGACCTGGGCAGCACCCGCGATAGCTCGGTCCACGTCGACGGGCACGCCCGGCTCCGCCAGCACTTCGGCCTGGCGGGCGGCGAGGACATCCTTACCGACAGGATGATGCGTCCCGTGGTGGTGGACGAGCGCATCCTGCGGCGGCTCGACGTCGACACGCGCGGACTCTTCCTGGGCGGCCCGGAGAATTCGCGCGATACCATGCTGGGCCCGACCCGCTGGCGCGACGAGTGGGGCGTCGAGAGGGAGATGCCGCTCGGCTCGCTCTACTACGACCTGGTGCGCAGTCCGCTGGCCGGCGAGGTCACCATCCAGGACATAGTCAACTATCCCTGGCCCGACCCCGAGGACCCGGGGCGCTACCGCGGCCTGGTGGAGCGCGCCAAGGAACTCCGTGCCAATACCGGCTGCGCCATCGTCCTCAACTCGGCTTCGGGCTTCGTCCACGTCTCCCAGTACCTGCGTGGCTTCCAGGATTGGTTCACCGACCTCCTGCTGGACCCCAATCTGGCCGTGGCGCTGATGGACGCCATTTGCGAGATCAACATGGCCATCGCCACCAAGGCCCTTTCCCTGGTGCGCGACTACGTGGACATCGTCCTCACCGGCGACGACGTCGGCCACCAGAACGGCCCGCTCGTCTCTCCCGAGCTCTATCGCAAGCTGATCAAGCCGGGCCACAAGCGGTATTTCGACATGGTGAACTCGCTAACGGACGCCAAGGTGCTCTACCACTCCTGCGGTGACGTCTACCCCTTCATCCCCGACTTCATCGAGATGGGCATCGACGTCCTCAACCCCATCCAGGTGTCGGCCGCCGAGATGGACCCGGCTCGGCTGAAGAAAGAATACGGCGACGAGATGGCCTTCTGGGGCGGAGTGGACTCGTTCCGGGTGCTGCCCTTCGGCACTGTGGAGGACGTCCAGCGCGAGGTGGAGCTGCGCATCCAGCAAATGGCCCACGGCGGCGGCTACATCGTCAACGCCGTGCACAACATCCAGCCCGACGTGCCGTCCGAGAACATCGTGGCCATGTTCGACCACGCCCGCGAGTATGGCAGGTACCCGCTGCCGCGGTGACGCGAGCGTGGTCGCGGGGGGGGGGCGCCAGGCCTAGGCCGCGCTACGAACGTGGCGCGTTCGTTACCGCTACCCCGAGCTGTTCCTGCAGCACCACCGCTAGGCGCTCCATCTCCTCTGAGTCTAGAGACCGCAAAGGCGGCCGGGGCGGGCCAGCCGGGTGTCCCAGCAGGGCCAGCGCCGCCTTGCTGTAGGTGACGAAGGCCGGCCGGCCCGCCGCCAGCTCCGGCTTGAGCAGCGCCCGCAGGCGGCGCAGGCGCCCGCTCAGCTCGCGCACCCGGACGGCGTCGCCCTCGCGGGCGGCGACCCACAGGCGCAGCATGAACTCGGGGGCGAAGTTGGGGGAGGCGGTCATAAAGCCGGCGGCGCCAACCAGCAGCTCGGGGCCGAGCACGTCCTCGGCGCCGCAGAAGACGGGCACCTTCTCGCCGTAGCGCTCCAGCAGGGTCTGGAAGTGGTCTAGGTTGAGGCTGGTCTCCTCGATGCCCAGGAAGTCCGGCCGCTCCGCCAGCCTGTCCAGAACCGGATAAGGGACCTCCGTGCCGTTGGTCTCCACCATGAACGGCAGACCGGAGGGCGCCGCCGCGGCCAGCAGATAGTCCAGCGCCTCTTGCTCTCCGGGCCGGATGCCCGCCGGCAGGATCACCTTGACAGCGTGGAGCCCGGCCTCGCGGGCGGCCTGCCCCAGCTCGGCGGCGCTCGCCAGGGCGCTTTCCGATATCTTGCCCAGCAGCAGCGCCCGCCCCCCAGCTGTCTGAGCTGCCCGGTGGAAGAGAGCCTTCTTCTCCGCCATGGTTAGCGCCCAAGACTCCCCCACTAGGTCGGCCAGCAGCAGCGCCTCGATGCCCGCGGCCAGCAGCCGCTCCAGGTGGGACGTGAAGGCGGCCCAATCGATCGCCAGGTCGGTGGCAAACGGGGTTATCACCGGCACGACAGGGCCGCGTAGGGCCCGGCGCAGGCCACTATCAATTGCGCACATATTTGTCGACTCCCGGGGCCGGTTTGCTATCCGGCTGTCCCAGCCCCCACGCTGGATTATACGGTCGGGCAGCGCCCGCCACAACGGGCCCGCGGCTCGTGACAAGGCCGCCGCAAAGTGGCAGAATAGGGCCAACTTCGCCAGGAGGAAGGAATGGCTCCTATCGTCCGCACCGTGCGGGGCGACGTCGACCCCGCCGACCTGGGCATAACCCTCTGCCACGAGCACGTCATCGTCGACGCCCGCGAGGGCTTTGCCGACCCCGATATCTACTTGGACGATCCTGAGGAGGTGGCCGAGGACCTGCGTGAGGCCGCGCGCTACGGCCTGCGCACGGTCGTGGACGTGACCAACGTCGGCATGCACCGCCGCCCGCTTGCCGTGCGGCGGGTTGCCGAGCTGAGCGGACTGCACGTCGTCGCCGGCGCCGGCTTCTACCACGGCCACTTCCTGCCGGACTACGTGCACGAAATGGACGTGGACGAGCTGGCCGCGAGCATCGTGCGCGAGGTCGAAGTCGGCATCGAGGATAGCGGCGTGCGCGCCGGGGTGATTGGGGAAGTTGGGGCCAGCGAGGGCGGCCTGACGCCCACCGAACGGCGGCTCTTCCTGGCCACGGGCCAGGCGCAGCGGCTCACCGGCGCCCCGGTGGTCACCCACACGGCCCTCGGCCAGCAGGCCATGGAGCAGCTGGACCTGCTGGAGGACGGCGGGGCTGATCCCACCAAGGTGCTAGTGGGCCACATGGACTGCAACCTGGACCTCGCCGCCCACCTGGCGGTGGCCGAGCGCGGTGCCTTCGTCGGCATCGACCGCATCAACGCCCGCAAGTATCCCTGGGACGACAAGCGCGTCGAGCTGGTGCTAGGCCTGGCCGAACGCGGCTACGCCGGCCGCGTCATTCTCTCGCACGACCTCTCACGCAAGTCGCGCCTGCTCAAGAACGGCGGCACCGGCTACGGCTTCATCCTACGGGAGTTCGTGCCCGCCCTGCGCCGGGCCGGCGCGGACGACAACCTGCTGCACCTCATCTTGGTGGAGAACCCGTGCCATCTGCTGGCCTTCGCCCCGCGGCAGTAGGCGGCGGTTGTCCCAAGAATAGGAGTCAACCATAGCCCTCTAGGTCACCAATCGGCGTGAAAATGGTTTGCGTGGGGCAAGCGTGATTTCGTAGGGGCGACCCTTGGGTCGCCCGCCTTCCCTGCGCTACGGGGACATGGCCCGCGGGCGAGGCTTGCCTCGCCCCTGCCAGGCCGGACCAGCCTTCTGCCATCTTTATAGGAGTCTGCTCGCTGTCGGATTGGCGACCTACTACGGCAGTTGGCCTGGCGGGGGAAGCTCGTCGTAGTACTCCACGGAATCCTCGTCCCGCCCCCCTTGCGGGGGACATGGCCGAGGCGGGACTCGGAATGACACGGCCCGAGCTAGCTCACCCAACCAGTTGGCCGCCCGATTCACGGTGGAACCGGGCTAGATTGCGACGCCGCGGGGGTTGGCGGAGAAGCAGTGGAAGACCAGGAAGCGGTCGGCGACCACGTCCACCTGGTAGGCAATGCCATGCCCTGCCAGCCGCTGGGCGAAGATGCGGCCCGCTGCCAAGCGGCGGTCGAAGACGAAGGCCGGGTCCTGGGCGTTCTCGAGTAGCTCGGTGTAGGCTTGGTAGCGATCCATGTCTATCAGGGCATCCACGTCCACTCGCGTGTGGGCAGGCGAGGCGATGATTCGCTCCTGGCTGGCGAAGTCCAGGGGGTAGGCGATCCAGTAGCCGGCGTAGACCCGCGTCAGGCCCGCGGACTCCAGCCAGCTGGCCAGAGCGCGCGTGGGGTAAAGCGTGCCCGAAGTGAGCGACGCGGCGGCGAAGTAGCCGTTGTTTAGCAGCAGCAGGCCTATCCCCAGGCCGTACAGCCAGCGCCGCCGGGCGAGCGTCTTCTCTAGAAACCAGACCGCGGCCAGGGGCAGCACGCCGCTGAGCGGCAGGAGATAGCGCACGATCGGACCTTCCGGTCCGAAGGACAGCGGCAGGAAAGCGAGCAGATTGAGCACGGCCACCAGGGCGACCAGGTCCGCGGGCTGCGAGCGGCGCCAGGCCGCCTGGCGCAGCCGCGACGCCAGCCAGACGCCCAGCGCCAGGGCATAGAAGAACACGAGGGCACCAGAGAGGAGCGGTAGCGCCGTCTCCCAGGGGACGGCCAGCCAGAGGTCCCAGTCGTTGCGGGCGCCCAGGGCTGCCACCAGCCCCTCGCCCATGATAATGGCCAGCTTGGCGGAAGTCAGCAGCGGCTCTCCTCCCGCCGCGCTCCCCGAGCCGCCCAGAATGAACGAGAGGAAGGCGAAGCTGCGCCAGCCGTTCTGCGCGTTCCAGAGCAGGGCCGGCGCGAACCCCAGCGGCAGGCCGAGCGCGCCCAGCGCGTAGGCCGGCAGATCGCCGATCAGCCGCCGCCAGCGGCGCCCGGCCACGTAGAGGGCCGCGGCCAGCGTGTACACGGCGACGAGAAAATGGATCCAGAGCGAAAAACCGATCACGACGCCGCAGGCGAGCAACAGCGGGTAATCGCGCCTGTCGAGGCGTCTCTCCCTGTCCGCCAGCCTTAGCGCCAGGGCCAGCTGGGCCGTGCCCAGAAAGAGCAACTCGGCCCCCGAACCGCCGAAGGCCATGTGGGCCTGGTACTGGATCAGCGGCGTCCCCAGGGCCGCCAGCACGGCCGCCGCCACGCCTGCCCTGGGGCCGGCGAGCCGGCCGCCCAGCCAGCCGTTCAGCAGGACGTAGCCCGAGAAGAAGAGTAGCGGCGTCAGGCGGAGCACCGCGGTCGAGAAGCCGAAGAGGGCGAAGAAGCCGGCGGTCACGTAGGACTCGAAGCTGCCCAGGTAGTCTTGCCCGTAATAGAAGTACGGTCGCTCCCCGAAGAGCAGGATGTGGCGCGCCATCAACCCGGTTATGGCCTCGTCGCCCGAGGCCACGGGATCGACCACCACGTCGGCCAGCAACCGCACCAGCAGGGCGCAGGCGGCGATGAAGAGGGGGGCTCGCCAGTTGGCGGACGCGATGCGGGCAGGTCCGCTCGGGAGTGCGCTGGTGTCGGCGCGGCTCAAGGTCGTCAATGCGAAGTCCATTTAGGGCGGGCCACGGGGGGCAGCAACTGGATCGGATCGGGCAGCAAGGGCGCGTCGGGGCTGACGGTGGGCATCTCCGTGAGCAGACCCAGGCGCTTGCCGCTGCCCTCCTGGTATAGGCCAACCTCGATCTGGTAAGAGCCAGGCGCCAGGTCGGGCTCCAGGTCGATGAAGTGCGCGTCCCTGACTACCTGGCCGGCCTGCCAGCCAAGCGTATGGCTGGCGCCGTTGACAGGATAGCCGTCGTCCTGGGCGATCACCTTGCGCTCCGCGTCGAGGACGTGGACGAAGACCTTGTAGTCGGCGCTGGGCGGCGCCCCGGCCTGCCAGTACAGGTTGAGCACGGCGAAGCTGCCCACGGGCGTGGCGATGGTTAGGTCGTAGCCCGCCAGGAGAATCGCGTCGTCGAACTGCACGGAGAGCGCCCGCTGGGGCTTGGGAGCGACGCAGCTGAGCGCGGGCGCCTTCGGCAGCGGCTGGCCGAAGCGGCTGGAGGACAGTATTACCTGCCCGAGAGGCACGCCGGCGGCGTTCAGCGCCGGCAGGGGTCCTGGAAGCGACACCAGGAGGCCGAATATGGCCGTAAGGGGCAGGAACAAGCGCCAGAGAAGGGCTGCCAAGTGCACTGTTAGAGATCCTCGTCGGCGTAGTCGCCGCCGCCCTCGGGCGGCTTATGTCTATTGTAGCAGCGGCTTTGGCGAGCGGCAACGCGCGGCGGAGGCCGCCCAGTCAAGCGCTCTGGACACGGCGGGTCGGGCCGAGTAGACTAGTGCTTAGGAAGCACGAGGACCAATGGGGAGCGGCCGGCAGCGGCCGCCTCTTGTTGTCTGGCGCCGGAGCGGCGGTGCCGCGGGCCGCGTAGCCTACCGGGAGGCCGATTGTTGGAGGAGACCGAAGCCAAGGCCGCCGGCAGGCCCGACGCCAAGGTGGCCGACGAGGCGGCGCAGGGCAAGTTCCACACGACAGAGGTCGTGACCCTGGCGGGCGCCCACCTGATCCACGACTCTTACGGCTCGTTCATCGGGCCGCTGCTGCCGTTGATCATCCAGAAGCACGGCCTGACGCTGGCGGCGGCCGGCTTCCTGGCCACGGCGAACCGCTGGCCGGGCATAGCCATGCCATTCCTGGGCTATCTGGCCGACCGCTACGATGCTCGCGCCTTCGTCATCTGGGGTCCCACGGTCTCCGCCCTCTGTCTCAGTACCCTGGGCCTGGCGCCCAGCTACTGGGTGCTCATTGCTCTGCTGGTGGGCGCCGGTCTCTCCAGCTCGGCTTTCCATCCCGCCGCCAGCGCGCTGGTTACCTACGCCTCTGGCAAGCAATGGGGCCGGGCCACCTCGTACTTCATGACCGGCGGCGAGCTGGCCCGCACAATCGGGCCGCCGTTCATCGTGGCGGTCGTCTCCCAGTTCTCTTTCGAGGGGGCCTGGGTGGCGGCGCTGCCGGCCGTGCTCTTCTCGCTCTTCGCCGTCACGCGCTTCACCGGCAGAGGCGCTCACGTCTACGTGCGCCCTGCCCCGGCCCATCTGGGGGCCGCGGTGCGCGCTCGCGGCCGCGCGATTCTGCTCTTGGCCGGCGTGGTCACTTTTCGTTCGCTCGTCATTTCCAGCTTCCAGATCTTCTACGCCACCTACCTCACGGGTCTAGGCGAGAGCCTGGCCCTGGCCGGTATTTCCCTCGCCGTCTACGAGGCCGGGGGCGTGTTGGGCGCCTTCCTCGGCGGCCCGGTATCCGACCGCTTCGGCCGGCGCACCGTGATGGGGTTTTCCCAGCTCCTGGCCGGGCCGGTGCTCTTCGTTGCCCTCCTCTGGAGCGGCCAGCCCATCGCTTTCGTGGCCCTCTTCGTCGGCGGTCTGCTGACGATCAGCGCCGGCCCCGTCCAGCTGGCCCTCGCTCAGGAGCTCATGCCTGAGAATCGCAGCGTAGCCAGCGGCATAATGATGTTCCTCAGCTTCGAGGGCACGATCTTCGCCAGCCTGGTCATCGGTTTCCTGGCCGATCGCACGGGCCTGCAGGGCGCGCTCGGCTGGAGCATCATCGCCTCGATGATTTCCCTGCCGTTCACCTTTCTGCTCCCCGAAACCCGCGGCGGTTACACCGGCCACTGAAAGGCTGTGTAACCACCGAGACACCGAGGACGTGGAGAGGGGACTAGACACAGGCCCGGACACTGAACCACCGAGACACGGAGAGCACCGAGACCGGATCTCAGGAGGTCTGTCTATCCTCTCCTTCATCTTCTCTCCGGTCTCTGTGTCCTCGGTGTCTCGGTGGTTATTCCTACGTTTCCCAGAACCTGTAACTGCTCCCTCCGCGCTCTCTGTGTCGCCGGTGGTGAATCCTCGGGTCGCTTGCGGCGGTGGCCGCACTTCGGTTATGTTGTAGACGCAAAATCCGCGTCGAGGTTGCCCTCCTTTGCTCGCCAAGCAACAGAGAGTGATCATTCAGAACGTCTACCCCGAGGTCGACTGTGGCCACTTCGCCGCCAAGCGCGAGCAGGGCGAGCTGTGCGAGGTCTGGGCCGATGTCTTCCAGGAAGGGCATGGCGCCCTGGCGGCCGTCCTTAAGTACCGGCGCTGGGACGAGGCCGCGTGGCACGAGGCCCCGCTGCGCTACGAGGATAACGACCGCTGGCGCGGCGAGTTCTCCCTCGCCCAGAACAGCCGCTATCTGTTCACCATCCAGGCCTGGCCGGACGTTTTTGCCTCTTGGCGGCAGGATGTCGGCAAGAAGGCCGCCGCGGGCCAGGACGTGGTCGGCGACCTGCTGGAGGGCGCGGCCCTGCTGCGGGAGGGCGCCGGCCGGGCGGCGGGTGAGGACGCCGAGCGCCTACGCGAGTTGGCCGGCCTCCTGGCCGGCAACGGCAGCGCCGAGAGGCGCCTGCGGGTGGCGCTCGGCGACGAGCTGGCCGCCCTAATGGCCGCGTATCCGGACCGCTCCCGGGCGACCGACTACGATCGCGAGCTGGAGGTCTATGCCGACCGCGAGCGGGCCCGCTTCGCCGCCTGGTACGAACTGTTCCCCCGCTCGCAGGGTCGCGTGCTGGGCGGCAGCGGCACCTTCGCCGACGCGGCGGCCCGCCTGCCCGAGATCGCGGCCCTGGGCTTCGACGTCGTCTACTTGCCGCCCATCCATCCCATCGGCCGCACCAACCGCAAGGGGCCGGAGAACTCGCTCGTGGCGGGTCCCCACGACCCGGGCAGCCCCTACGCCATCGGCGCGGCGGAGGGCGGCCATACGGCCGTGCATCCGGAGTTGGGCACGCTGGCCGACTTCCAGCGCTTTCTCGACGCCGCCCGCGAGCTGGGAATGGAGGTGGCCCTCGACTTCGCCATCCAGGTTGCCCCGGACCATCCCTGGGCGCGGGAACACCCGGAGTGGTTCTATCGGCGGGCCGACGGCAGCATCAAGTACGCGGAGAATCCACCCAAGAAGTACGAGGACATCTACCCGCTGAACTTTGACTCGCCCGCCGCGGCGGACCTCTGGCAGGAGATGAAGCGCGTGCTCCGCTTCTGGATCGAGCAGGGCGTGCGCATCTTCCGTGTGGACAACCCGCACACCAAGCCGCTGCCGTTCTGGCAGTGGTTGATCCGGGAGATTCAGGACGAGCACCCGGATGTGATCTTTCTGGCCGAGGCCTTCACCAGGCCCAAGTTGCTGGAGGCGCTGGCCAAGGTGGGCTTCAGCCAGTCCTACACATACTTCACCTGGCGCAACTTCAAGGACGAGCTGACGGAGTACTTCACCTATCTCACGCAATCGACCGTCAAGGAGTACTTGCGCGGCAACCTGTTCACCAACACGCCGGACATCCTGCCGCGCCTGCTGCAGGAGGGCGGGCGGCCGGCTTTCAAGATCCGCGCGGCGCTGGCGGCCACGCTCTCCTCGCTCTATGGCATCTACAGCGGCTTCGAACTTTGTGAGAACCGCGGCATTCCCGGCAAAGAGGAGTACCTGCACTCGGAAAAGTACGAGTACAAGGTCTGGGACTGGGACCGTCCGGGCAACATCAAAGACTACCTCGCCCGGCTCAACGCCATCCGGCGGGCGAACCCTGCCCTGCAGTACTACAAGAACCTGCGTTTCTACCGGGCGGGGGACGAGAACGTGCTCTTCTACGGCAAAGCGGCGCCCGACCGCGGCAACGCCGTGCTGGTGGCCGTCAACCTGGACCCCTTCCAGGCACACGAGACGACGTTGCGGGTGCCGATTCGCCAATTCGGCATCGAACCGGAGCAGCAGTACATCGTTCACGAGCTGATTTCGGACACGAAACAGCTGTGGAAAGGGGCGGAGCAAACCCTCAGGCTCGATCCTGCCGCCGAGCCGGCGGCGATCTTCGCCATCAGAGGCTGGCAGTTCAAAGACTACGAGGACCCGTGCTACTAGGTAGCTAGCCAGGGGACCATCATATTGTGGAGGAGAGGGGCAGTTGAGCGAGGTGGGCACCGACCGCCTATGGTACAAGGACGCGGTGTTCTATGAGGTGCCGGTGCGGTCGTTTTATGACAGCAACGCCGACGGCATTGGCGACTTTCGGGGCCTGATGCAGAAACTCGACTACATCCGCGAACTGGGAGTCAACTGCATCTGGTTGCTGCCAATGTACGATTCCCCTCTGCGGGACGACGGCTACGACATCGCCGACTACTACAGGATCCATCCTGACTATGGCAACATGGACGACTTCCGGGCGTTTCTCGACGCCGCACACGAACGCGGCCTACGGGTTATCTCCGACCTTGTGCTCAACCACACCTCGGACCGCCATCCCTGGTTCCAGGAGGCACGTTCCACGCCCGACTCGCCCAAACGGGACTGGTACGTCTGGAGCGACGACCCCGAGAAGTACAAGGAAACCCGGATCATCTTCGTGGATACAGAGATCTCCAACTGGACCTGGGATCCAGTGGCCAAGCAATACTACTGGCATCGCTTCTTCAGCCATCAGCCGGACCTCAACTACGACAACCCGGAGGTGCGCCAGGCGATTCTGGAGGTGATGGCTTTCTGGCTGGATCAGGGGTTGGATGGCTTCCGCTGCGATGCGGTGCCCTACCTCTTCGAGCGCGAGGGCACCAACTGCGAGAACCTGCCGGAGACGCACGCCTACCTGAAAGAGGTGCGCGGCTTCGTGGATGGCCGCTACCCGGGTACGGTGCTCCTGGCGGAGGCCAACCAGTGGCCCGCCGACGTGCGCGCCTACTTCGGCGAGGGCGACGAGTTTCACATGGCCTTCAACTTTCCCCTCATGCCGCGGCTCTTCATGGCGCTGCGCCGGGAGGAGCGCCGGCCGGTGGTCGAGATAATGACCTCTATGCCGCCGATCCCCGAAGACTGCCAGTGGGGAATGTTCCTGCGTAACCACGACGAGCTGACGCTAGAGATGGTGACCGACGCGGAGCGCGACTATATGTACCACGAGTACGCGCGCGATCCGCGCATGCGAATCAACATCGGCATCCGCCGCCGTTTGGCCTCCTTGATGGAGAACGGTCGCCGGCAGATCGAGTTGATGCACTCCATCCTGCTCTCGATGCCGGGCAGCCCCGTACTGTACTACGGCGACGAGATCGGCATGGGCGACAACATCTACCTGGGCGACCGCATCGGCGTGCGCACGCCGATGCAGTGGACGGGGGATCGCAATGCCGGCTTCTCCCGGGCGGACCCAGCTATGCTCTATAGCCCCGTGAACCAGGACCCGGTCTTCGGTTTCCAGAGCGTCAGCGTGGAGTCGCAGTCGCGCACGCCCACGTCCTTCCTCAATTGGCTGAAACGAATCATCGCTGTTCGCAAGCGGCACCCCGCCTTCGGTCGGGGCAGCCTTGAGTTCCTGCCGGGCAGCAACGAGCGAGTCCTCTCTTACGTGCGCGACTATGAGGGTGACACCATACTGGTTGTGCTCAACCTTTCTCGCTTCGTGCAGTGCTCCGAGCTGAACATGCGGCGGTTTCAGGGGCGGACCCCCGTGGAGCTGATCGGCGGCAGCCGCTTCCCTCCCATCGGCGAGCTGCCCTATTTCTTCACCCTGGGCCCGCACGGCTTTTACTGGTTCAAGTTGGAATAGTGCATCAAGAACCGTCAGTACCCGTTCTGGCAATCGACGCCAACCCCGACGCCGCCTGGCTCCAGGCCAACCTCGAGTCGTTGCTGGCGGCCCTGCCGGCGGCGTCCCTGGCCCGCCAGCGCTGGTTCGCCAGCAAGAGCGACTCCATCAGCTCGCTATCGCTGGTGGACGGCGCGGTGCTGGGTGAAGGGCCGGCGGCGGTGCTGGCGCTGGTGGACGTCAGACTGGCGGCGGGCCCCGCAGCCACCTACTCGCTGCCCCTGGCGGTGCGCCCGGAAGAGGACGCCCGGCGATTGGGCCTGCCCGCCAGCGGCTTCCTTCTCGTCCTCGCCGCGCCCAACGGTCGCCACCTGCTCTACGACGCTGCCGGAGACCCGGACTGCGCGCGCGCCCTCCTGGCCCTCGTGGCCGGCGAAGCGGTGCTGTCCGGCCGGAGGGGCCGCTTCTCCTTCGCCGCTTCTGGGGGCCAGTCGCTGGCTTTGCACTTGCCCGTACGGCCGCTGGGGGCCGAGCAGAGCAACACCTCTCTCGTCTATGGGGACCGCTACGTGCTCAAGCTCTACCGGCGCCTGCAGAATGGCCCCAATCCGGACGTCGAGCTACCTCTGTTCCTCACAACCCGGGCCCACTTCCCTTACTCGCCGCCGCTGCTGGGCTACGCGGAATATCGCCGGGCCGACTTCAGCGCCACCTTCCTCTCCCTCCAGGGCTTCGTGGCCAACGAGGGGAACGGTTGGCGTTACGCCCTCGAGCAGCTGGCGAATCTGAGCGCGGCAGCCCGAGCCGCCCCGGCAGTCCCGGACGAGTCTTTCGTACGCCAGGCGGCGGCCGCTTCCCTGCAAGAGCTGCGCCGCCTGGGCGAGACCACCGCCCGGCTCCACCTGGCCCTCTCCTCGCGGGCCGACGATCCCGCCTTCGCCCCCGAGCCGGTCGCGCCTGGCGACGTGGCATCCTGGCAGGGGGCGCTGGGACGGCGCTTGGAGCGCACCCTGGCCGCGGCGCGAGCGGCGGCCGGTCGCCTCCCCGCCCCCACGGCGGACCGTCTCTGCCAGCTGGTGGGCCGCGGCGCGGCGCTACGACGCGTTAGCGACGGGCTATCCTGGCCCGCCGTCGCCGGGCTGTTCAAGATCCGCCACCACGGCGACTACCATTTGGGTCAGGTGCTGCGCACGCCCGGCGGCTTCGTCGTCGTCGATTTCGAAGGCGAGCCGGCCCGACCCCTGACCGAGCGGCGTGCCAGGCACCTCGCTCTGCGCGACGTCGCCGGGCTCCTCCGCTCCCTGGACTACGCCGCGGGGGCGGTGACGCGGGCGGCCGCCCCGGACGAGGGCGAGCGCACCCGCCGCGTGGCGGCGCTCTGGGCCGATCTGGCGGGGCGGGAGTTCCTCGCCGGCTACCGCCAGACGCTCGCCTTCAGCCCCCTGCCGCTCCTGCCTGCCGGCCCGGCGCTGGAGGAGGGCGTCCTGGCGGCCCTGCTGCTAGATAAGGCCCTCTACGAGCTGACCTACGAGCTCGACAACCGGCCCGACTGGGTCGATCTCCCTCTCGGCTACCTCTCTCAATTGGCTGCCCTGGCCTAGACAAAAGGGCGTCGCCGGGCCGAGTGCCCGCGTGCCTTGCCTCAGTTACTTAGCTTGGCACAATAGTTGCGGGGAAAAGCAGCGCGGGGCGATGTCCCCGAGCCGCATGCGGAGGTGTATCATCGTGGCCACAACCCAACAGACTTTCTTCGAATCGATCAACCCTGCCAGCGAGCAGGTTCTGGCTAGATATCCGGGCTTCTCGGCCGAGCAGGTCGGCCGCGCTTTGGTGCAGGCCAGGTGGGCGTTTCGTTCCTGGCGTGACCTCTCGGTCGGTGAGCGCGCTCTGCCCATGCGTCGCGCCGCCACCTACCTGCGTGAGAATCGAGACCGCCTGGCGCGTTTGATTACCCTGGAAATGGGCAAGCCGATCACGGAGGCCGAAGCCGAGATAGAGAAGTGTGCCTGGGCAGCCGATTTCTACGCCGAGAACGCCGCTTCCTACCTTGAACCCGAGCCCCGCGTCTCAAACGCCACGGAAAGTTACATAACGTTTGAGCCGCTCGGCACGATCCTGGCGATTATGCCCTGGAACTTCCCGTTCTGGCAGGCCTTCCGGGCCGGCGTACCCGCGCTGATGGCCGGCAATACCGTCGTCCTGAAGCACTCCTCCAACGTGCCCCAGTCGGCGCTGGCCGTCGAGGAGGTCTTCCGCGCCGCCGGCTTCCCCGAGGGCACCTTCCGGACGCTGCTCATCTCCGGCAGTGAAGCCGAGGGCCTGGTGGCGGACCCGCGTATCGCGGCGGTGACGCTGACGGGCAGCGACGTGGCCGGCAGCCACGTGGCCGTCGCGGCCGGCCGGGTAATCAAGAAGTCGGTGCTCGAGCTCGGCGGCTCCGACCCTTACATCGTCCTCGCCGACGCCGACCTGGAAGCGGCCGCCGCCGTGGCCGTGGTGGCTCGCAACCGCACCGCCGGCCAGACCTGCATCGCCGCCAAGCGCATGCTGATCGAAGAGTCGGTCTACGATGACTTTCGCGAGCGCTTTCTGGCCGGCGTGCGCGGGCTGGTCGTGGGCGACCCTCTAGAACCCGCCACACAGCTCGGTCCGCTGGCTCGCGCGGACCTTGTCAGCCAGCTCGAACGGCAGGTGAACGAATCGGTGCGGCAAGGCGCGCGGGTCTTGCTGGGGGGCGGCCGCCTGTCGCGGCCGGGCTACTTCTTCGCCCCCACGGTGCTGGCCGACGTCACCCCCGATATGCCGGTCTTCCGCGAGGAGACCTTCGGGCCGGTGGCCTCGTTGATCCGCGTGCGGGATGAAGAGCAGGCTGTTCGCCTGGCCAATGACACCCCCTACGGCCTCTCCTCGGCCCTCTGGACGCGCGACGTCGAGAGGGCGAAACGCCTGGGGCGACGCATCGAAGCTGGCAACGTGTTCATCAACGGCATGAGCGCCTCCGACCCCCGCCTGCCCTTCGGCGGCGTCAAGCGCAGCGGCTACGGGCGCGAGCTGTCGGAATTCGGCATCCGCGAGTTCGTCAATATCAAGACGATCTGGGTCGGCCCCGAAGTGAAGTCGCCGCCTGCCGGCAACAGGTCGGAATAGGGCTTGCAGCCCCTCGAGACTAGCCAGCCTTGAAATGGCAAGTGCCCCGCGAGTGCTCGCGGGGCACTTGCCATTTCTCTAGAGTTTAGAGCCGGTGACTGCTGTAAAGAGCACCTTCTTGGTTTGGGTGTACCAGTTGGCGAAGCCGCGGAAGCGTTCGCTGGGGTCGAGCAGTGGTTGCAGGCTGACGCCCTGCACGTCGGTTCGCAGCACGTACGTGTAGGTGTGGTAGTAAAGAAACACAGCCGGCATCTCGTCGGCGAACAGCTTCTGGAAGGCAGCGTATGCCTGCACCCGGGCGCTCTGTTGCCAGGACTGCCGTCCCTGCTCGAGCAAGGCGTCGCCAGTGCTATTCTGCCAACCGGAGAGATTCAGGCCGCTCGTCGCTTGGGAGGAGTGCCAGAGAGCCAAGACATCGGGGTCGTAGTTGGGCAGCCACACGTCCGCCAGAGCGGCGTCGAAATCGTGGGTGGCGAGGTGCGCGTCTCGCAGCTCTTCCCAGGTTTGGCTCTGCAACTCGACTCGAAAACCCAGTCTCGACATTTGGGCCGTCAGGTAGGTCGCCACCGCTTGTTGCTCGGGGCTATCGCTGGTGGCCAGGGTCACGGCCAACGGCTCGTCGCCGCGCTCGCGCAGCCCGTCGCCGTTCGTGTCCAGCCAGCCGGCCTCCTCCAGCAGCGTCGCGGCCTGCTTCGGGTCCTGGCCACTCTGGTCGCCGGCGGTGTAGCCCCAGCTAAGGGGGCAGATCGGAGCGGAGGCCGGCTGGCCCTGACCGCCGAGGGCCTGGCCGATGAGCGCCTGCCTGTCGACCGCCAGGGCCACCGCCCGGCGCACGGCGGGCGTGTCGAAGGGTGCCCGGCGGTTGTTGAGAAAGAGCACGGTCGCCCGACCCTCGAGCGGGGCCGATAGCAGAGCCAGGTGGGCATCCTGCCTGAGGCGCGGCAGCTCCTCGGCCGGCACGGCGCGGGCGCCCGTGGCCTCTCCCGCTTGCACGGCCAGCAAGGTCGCCCGGCTGGTGGGATAGAACTTGACGACGAGGGACTCCAGGTAGGTCTGGGGCCCGGGATAGTTGGGGTCGGGCTGGAGAACGATCTGCTGCACGTTTAGCTGGCTCACCTTGAACGGGCCGGCGCCGACGGGCAAGCCGTTGAAGGGCACCTGCGTCAATTTGGCGGCGGGAATCCCGGCGAGCTGCTGGGAGGAAAGGATCCCCAGCGAGGCCTGCTCCAGGAAAGGACCGTAGGGCTCGGGCAGCGTGAAAACCACCGTGCGTTCGTCCTGCTTCTTGACGGAGATGCCCTGCCATTGCGCGGCCACGTCGGGCAGTCCGGGGAAAGCGGGATCCTGCAATAGGGCGATGGTGAAGAGCACGTCGTCGGCCGAGACGGGTTGCCCGTTGTGGAACTTGCGGTCGGCTCGCAGCGTGAAAGTGTAGGTCTTGCCGTCGGCTGAGACGTCCCAGCTCTCGGCGAGGTCGGGTTCGACGCGGCCGCCCGAGCCAACCTTCGTCAGGCCGGCGAAGATGAGGGCCACGAGGTCACGGTCGACGTCGTTGAACTGCGCCAGCAGAGGATTGACGTATTGCGGCCGGCCCGCCACGGCCTCCACGAAGGTGCCGCCCTTGTCGGGCCTCACCGGCGCGGAGTCGTACACCCAGCGTCCGCCGAGCAGTAGACTGCCTGCCAGGACACAGAGGCAAACCAATACTAAGGCGAGCCGATGCCGCGGCAACACCTATCCTCCAGGACAGAGCTGACTGGTAGCTAAGCCTAACGGTTGACGATGACGCTGACGATGGACATAAGCACCCAGATCACTGCAACTGCTATCGTCAGCTGGAAGAGCGTCTTCTCGACGCCGCGCCTGGTGCGGAAGATTGAGGAGTCAGCGCTGAAGGTGGCACTGAAGCCCTCGCCGCGCGTTTGCACGAGCACGAGGAGGATGAGGGCCAGGGATAAGATTATCTCAACTATGGTGACGTAGGCGGCCAAGTAGCTTACCTCCCTGTGGGACGCCGCGAATTATAGCACGCGGGCCCGCCGGGGCGCAACGCAGTTTAGTCCACCTTCAACACGCCCGCGCCCCGGATTTTGCCCTCTTTCAGCAAGCGCAGAGCGCGGTTGGCCTCGACCAACGGGAAGGCCTCGACCTCGGTATGGATGGGGATCTCGCCTGCCAGCCGCAACAGCTCTCGCGCGTCCTGCCGGGTGCTGTTGGCCACGCTACGCACGGTCCGCTCGCCCCAGAGAAGTTGGTAGTCCAGGGGCGGAATCGTGCTCATGTAGATACCTGCCAGGGCCAGCGTGCCTCCTTTGCGCAGCGCCCGCAGGGCCTCCGGCACCAAGGCCCCTGCCGGGGCGAAGATTATCGCCGAGTCCAGTGGCCGCGGGGGCGTGGCTTCCGCCCGCCCGGCCCAGGCCGCTCCCAGCTCCAGAGCCAGGCGCCGGTGCTCCTCGCCGCGGGTGAAGACGTACGCCTCGCAGCCCCAGTGGCGGGCGATCTGAATGGCGATGTGGGCGGAGGCGCCGAAGCCATACAACCCCAGCCGGCCGCCCGGCTTGATCTCGGCAAGGCGGAGGGCGCGATAGCCGATGATGCCGGCGCAGAGCAGCGGCGCCACTTCGACGTCCGGCAGGCTGGCTGGCAACTCGTAGGCAAAGTCCGCGGGGGCGGTGGCGTACTGGGCGTAGCCCCCGTCGGCGTCGTAGCCGGTGAACTCGCCGTTATCGCACAGGTTCTCCGCCCCGGCCCGGCAGAAGGCGCAGACGCCGCAGCTGCGGTGCAGCCAGGCCACTCCCAGTCGATGGCCCAGCAGGGATTCGCTCACGCCCGGGCCGACGGCGTCCACCTCCCCGACGATCTGATGTCCGGGGATCAGCGGACGCCTGTGGGCAGGCAGCTCACCCTCGATCACGTGCAGGTCGGTGTGGCAGATGCCGCAGGCTCGCACGCGCAGGCGCACTTCGCCCGGCCCTGCTTCAGGCGTGGGCACCTCGGCCATCACCAGCGGCTCCGTCTCGATGGGCGCTTGTTGATGCAGAACCATGGCTCGCACAACAAAACCTCGCGTCAATGTCGCGTTGTTATTACAGGATACCGCAGCCTGCCCTCGCCTGTCGAGTTGACGGCAAACAGGAAGGGCGGCGCCAACGCGCCGCCCTTCCTGTTTGCCATTACCCTCCGGACTAGGCAGGCAACTTCCACTTCTTGTAGATCTCGGCCATCTTGGCACGAGCGTCGTCCAGCGCCTTCTGCGGGTCCTTGCCGCTGGTGCAGACCTCCTGCAACATTCTCGAGATCAACCAGGAATTAAGCACCTCGTCCATGGCGGCGTTGGGCGGGCCGCCATAGGCCATGGCGCGGCCATTGGTCATCAGTTGCTTATAGTTCTTGTAGGCCTCCTTCTGCCACAAGGGCCGGTCCATCATGTTCTTGTAGACGGGCGCCCAGCGGTTGAGACCGGTTTCGATCACCTTCTCGTAGTTCTTGGGGTCGATGAAGTACTTGAGGGCGTTCTTAGACGCGGCTGGGTCCTTGCCGTCCTTGAAGGCGACGAAGGCGCGCACGTCCACCATGTCGAAGGCGCCCTTGGGCCCGGCCGGCATGCCGTACATCCCGGTGTTGGCAAGGAGGTCCTTGGCTTCCTGAGAGGCGTCTGCCTTTCTAGCGTCGCTCTCCAGCTGGGCGTAGACCGAGTTGGGGTTGTGGATCAGGACCGCCTGCTTGGACTGGTAGGCCTTGTTGTTGCCGGATGAATCCCAGGTGGTGGCCCCCGGAGGGATCACTTTCTTGTCGAACATCTCCTTGACGAGTTTGATCGCGTCGACCATGCCCGGGTTCTGGAAGGAGAGCCCGCCCTCGGGGGTCTGTAGCTGCGCCCCATAGGCCCAGGCCATCACCAGGAAGTTGTTGCTGGTGTCGTTGTTGTCGCCCAAGCTCATGGCGTAGGTGTAGACCTGGGGGGGCTTGGAGACCTTGTCCGAGATCGTGACCACGTCTTGCCAGGTCTTCGGATAGTCCACGCCAGCCTGCTTGAGCAGGTCGGTGCGCACGTGGTTCACCCAGGGATTGACGACGTAGGGAACGCCGTAGTACTTGCCCTGGTAGGCCACGTTCAGATAGGCGGACTCGAACAGCCCGCCCTCGAGCTTCGCCATTTCCGTCATGAAGTCGGTGCAATCGGCCACCAGGTTCTGGGCGCGATAGTACTGCAGTTCGGCCTCAAAGGTGTAGGCGATGTCAGGCGGTTTCTTGCCCTCAATGGCAGCGGTGTAGCGTTGGCGCCGCTCGGCCTCCGGCACCACCTGGAAATCGATGCTCGCGTTGTTCTTCCCGCCCCACTCCTTGAAGACGTTGCCGATGGCCGCGTCGGCTGTCTCGTTGAAGCTGGGGGAGATCCAGACGGACAGGGTGAGCGGACCGCTGGACTTCGCCGGCGCCTGCGTGGAGGCAGGTTGAGCCGGTGCGGGCGAGCTGTTCGAGCAGGCCGCCAGGAGGGCGCCGCCCGCCGCCACCGCTGACAGCTTGAGCAGCTGCCGCCGACTGATGTGCTTCTGGGTCGGATCTGCCATTTTCCCTCTTCCTCCTTACTTTGAGTACCGCCGCCTTGACTGCGACACGCCGCCAATTGGCCAATCTGGCCGCAGCCCGTCGCTTAGCCCTTGACCGCGCCGAGCGTCAGTCCCCGAACGACATAACGCTGAGCCGCGGTATAGAGGATGATGGGCGGCAGCGAGCCGAGGGCCGCCGCGGCCATCATGCGCCCCCAGAAGAAGACATCCTCCACCGCCATCGCCGTGAGGCCGGCGGTGACCGGTCGGGTGTTAGCGTCCTGGTTGAAGACCAGCGCATATAGGAACTCATTCCAGCTGAGCGTAAAGGAGAAGAGCGCCACCACCACCAGTGCCGGCGCCGAGAGCGGCAAGGTGATGCGCACTAGGGTAGTGAGACGGTTGCAGCCATCGACCAGCGCCGCCTCCTCCAGCTCCACCGGTACGGTCTTGAAGTAGCCCACGAGCAGCCAGGTACAGAAGGGCACCGTGAAGGTGAGGTAAGAGATGATCAGACCCTGGAGCGAATTGAGCAGGCCCAGTGAGCTCATCAACTGGAAGAGCGGAATGAAGAGCACGGCCGGTGGCACGAGGTAGCTGTAGATTAGGCTGCGGGCTGCGATCGTGCGGCCAGCGAACTGGAGTCGGGCCACGGCGTAGGCGCCCAGAGAGCCGATCGCCATCGACAGCAGCGTGGTCGAGCCGGAGATGATCAGGCTGTTGCGGAACTGCACGACAAAGGCCGTCCGGGTAAACAGCTCCCGCCAATGTTGAGTGGTGAAAGTGGTGGGGATGATGGCAGCCACCGGGCCGTAGATCTCATCGTTGGTCTTGATGGAGGTAACCAGCATCCAATAGAACGGGAAGACCGCCCAGAGCAAGAGGCCCGCCATAACCAAGATAGTGATGACCGTTTTTCGCCGGCTGCGTCGCATTTGCTTAATCCTCCTGCAACATCCGGCGGGTGAGGAAGTAGATGATCACCGCCATAAATGGGAAGAACATCAGCGGCACAGCCGCGCCCATCGCCAGTTGCTTGAGCTCGATGGCGTACTTGAACGAGGTGAAGGGATAGATCTCGCTCACCCCCTGGGGCCCGCCGTGAGTGAGCACGAAGACAATCTGCATGTTGTTGGAGGTCCAAATGGTCGAGAGCAGAGTGACGATGATGATCACCGGCACCATGCTTGGCAGAGTGATGTCGAAGAACTTACGGATTGCGCCGGCGCCGTCAACTTCTGCCGCCTCGTATAGCTCCTGGGGAATCGCCGCCAGGCCGGCGAGGAAGTTCATGATGTAGAAAGGCGTGCCCTGCCAGACCACCACGGCGATGATCGAGCCCATAGTGAGGGCCTTGTTGGCCAGCCAGTAAATGTAGTGATCAACCAGGCCCGTCTGGATCAAGGTCTGGCTGAGCACACCGCTCAGGTCGTCGTAAATCCAGCGCCAGGTGTAGGCGCCGATGACCACCGGAATCGACCAGGGTAGGAAGAGCAACATCCGCCAGAGGTTCCTGGGTCTCAGCCCTTCGTGCAGCACCACAGCGGCCGTCATGCCAACCACGAGCTTGACAGCCACACTGCCGAAGGTGTAAACGCCGCTGTTGAGCGCGATTTGGCGAAAATCTGTGCTCGCCAGCAACTTCTGATAATTGGCTAGACCAACGAAGACACCCTCAGTGCCGATCATCTTGTTGGTCATACTTAGCCAGATGGCGGAGAAGAACGGGTAGGCCACGAAGCCGAAAAGGACGATTAGCATTGGCAGGGAGAAGAGGAAGCCGCCTGCCCAATCGCGGCCTAGGAGGCGAGCCACGCCCTGGCGACGCGAGCCGCCCAGGTCGACAGCAGTGAGAACGCCAGAACTGGATGAGTCCGCCATCGGCACGCTTACCTCGCAAGATGGCCGGGAGCCAAGTCTGGGACGGCTCTCGAGGCTTCGGTCTCGACAGCTGGTTCCAGAGAAGCATCACCAGACGATCGATCGTAGGCCTGTTGGACTAGACGGTTTTGACACAGTGCGGGGCAGTATACTCGCGGACTTCAGCCAAGTCAAGTATGTTATAATCGGCCGGAGAGAGCTTACGGCGGAAGGGCGTGTGCGCATTCGCCATGTCACCGACCCGGCGGAGTGGGCGGCCCTGGTGGGCTCCTCACCTCGCGGCGGGGTCCTGCAATCTTATGAGTGGGGTGAGTTCAAGGCCCTGCTCGGCTGGCGGGCGGTTCGGCTTCTCCTAGAGGACGACGGGCGCCCGCGCGGCGGGGTGCAGCTGTTGCTGCGCCCCTCGCCTTTGGGAACGGTGGCGTACGTGCCCCGCGGGCCCTTGGTTGCGCCCGAGGATGCCGAAGCGATGGCCGCCGCGTTCTCGGCCCTGCACCAGGTTGCGCGCTCCGCCGGGGCTTTCTTCTTGAAGATCGAGCCGGACTGGCCGCACTCGCCCGAGCTGGTGGCCGCTCTGGCGGCCCAGGGCTTCCGCGCCGCGGGTACCGTGCAGCCCCGCAGCACGATCGTCGTCGATCTGACCGCCCCGACGGACGAAATCTTCTCGCGACTGACCAGGCAAGCCCGCTACAACGTGCGCCTGGCTCAGCGGCACGGCCTGCGCTGTGAAGAGGGTTCCGCGGCCGATCTGCCGGAGTTCTACGCCCTGCTGGTGGAGACGGCGCGCCGGGGCCACTTCTACGTTCACCCCGCCGGCTACTACGGTGAGCTTTGGGGCCGCTTCGCCGAGCGCGGCGCGGCCCGGCTCTTGCTGGTGAGGTCGGGCGCGGGGACACCGTCCCCGCGCCCTAGAGAGTCGACCGACGCGGGGACGCTGGCGGCAACGCTGTTTCTAGTTGTCGGCGGTACTGCCTACCAGCTGTACAGCGGCTCCCGCGCCGAGGGCCGGCGGCACAAGCCCAACGACCTGCTCCAGTGGGGCGCCCTGCTGCGGGCGCGCGAGCTCGGCTGCCGGGCCTACGATCTGTGGGGTATACCGGATGCGGTGGTGGCAGGCGAGCCGGAGGCGACCCAACCCGACCTGACCGGCAGCGCCGTCGCCGGGACGTTTACCGGCGTGTACCTGTTCAAGCGCAACTTCGGCGGGGTCGTGACCCGCACGGTGGGCGCCTTCGACTACGCCTACTCGCCGGGACGCTACAGGCTCTGGCGCACCCTGTTGCCCGCGGTCGGCAAGGTGCGCGAGTTCGTGGCCGACCGGGGCGCCGCCCGCGAGAGGACTACTCTGGAGGCCTATGAAACTTAGCGAACTGCTCGCCGACGTGCCGGTGAGGAGCACGCGAGGGAGCCTGGCGATAGACGTCGCCGGCATCACCGCCGATTCTCGCCAGGCCAAGCCGGGCGACGTTTTCCTTGCCCTGGCCGGCCGGGAGGTCGATGGCCATCGCCATGCGCCCCAGGCCGTGGCCAAGGGCGCCGCGGCTCTCGTAGTGGAGCGCGAGCTGCCGGACCTGGCCGTGCCCCAGGCCGTGGTGCCCAACACCCGCCAGGCCCTGGCCTTGATGGCCGCGGCCTTCTACGGGCGCCCGGGGCGTCGCCTGCGTGTCATCGGCGTGACCGGCACTGATGGCAAGACCACCACCAGCACCCTGATCGCCTCCATTCTGGAGGCGGCCGGACACACCACCGGCCTGATCACTACTGTAGCCGCCAAGATAGCCGGTCGCGATTGGGACACCGGCCTGCACACCACGACGCCCGACCCGCTCGACTTCCACCGCTTTCTGGGCCAGATGGCGCAGGAGGGCCTGCGGTATGCCGTGATCGAGTCCACCTCCCACGGCCTCGACCAGGACCGCACTCTGGGCGCCGAGTACGACGTGGCCTGCGTCACGAACGTCACCCACGAGCATCTCGACTACCACGGCAGCTATGAGGCTTACCTGGCCGCCAAGGCCAAGCTCTTCCGCGCCCTGGCCACCACCTACCGCAAGCCCGGCGTGCCCAAAGTGAGCGTGCTCAATGCGGACGACGACTCCTACGCCCAGCTCAAGGACTTCCCCGGCGACGTCAACCTGACCTATGGCATCGACCGCCCCGCCAACGTGCACCCGCTGGACCTCTCCCTCTCCGTGGATGGCATCCGCCTGCGTGCGGCCACGCCCGCGGGCGAGGTGGCGGTGGCCAGTCCTCTCTTGGGGCGCTACAACGCCTACAATCTCCTGGCCGCCATCGCCGTGGCCGTCTCCCAGGGAGTGCGCGCGGCGGACATCGCGGCGGGGGTTGCGGCCGTGCGCGGCGTGGTCGGTCGGCTGGAGAGGATAGACCTAGGCCAGGATTTCACGGCTGTAGTGGATTTTGCCCACACGCCCAATTCCCTGCGGAGGATGTTGGAGCTGGCCCGGCAGCTCACCACGGGACGGGTAATCGTGACCTTCGGCTGCGCCGGGCTGCGCGACTGGGAGAAACGGCCGGCGATGGGCGAGGTCGCCGCTCGCCTCGCCGATCTGACCGTTATCACGTCTGAGGATCCCCGCACGGAGGATCCCGAGGCGATCATGGCTCAGGTGGCGGCGGGTGCCGACCGGGGCGGCGGGCGCGAGGGTGAAACCTATTGGCGCGTCGCCGACCGCGCGGCGGCCATCCGCTTCGCCGTCGACCTGGCCCGTCCGGGCGATCTGGTGGTGGCCACGGGCAAGGGCCACGAGCAATCGATGTGCTGGGGCACCGTGGAGTACCCGTGGAGCGAACACGAGGCCCTGCGCCAGGCCATCTCCGAGCGCCTGGCCCGCGACAAGAGGTGAGAGTTTGAAGTTGACTTTCCCCCGCCTGACTACCGTCTGGGTGCCGTTACAGACACTGTTCCTGAAGAACGGCGTCGAGCTGATTCTGCCGCCGGCCCCCAGCAAGCGTACCCTCTCCCTGGGAACCAAGTATGCCCCGGAGTGGATCTGTCTACCCTATAAGATCCTGCTCGGCAACTCGATCGAGGGCATGGAGATGGGCGCCGACACGGTGCTCAGCGTCAGCGGTCCCGGTCTTTGCCGACTGGGCTGCTACTCCTCCCTGCAGGAGGCCGCCCTGCGCGACCTGGGCTACCAGTTCGAGATGCGCTGTTTCAACTGGCAGGAGAAGCAGATCGTCGGCCTGGTGGAGTTCCTGCGCGACATCTTCCCCGGCAAGCCGCTCTTAGACCTGATCGGCGACATCAAGTTCGGCATCCAGCAACTGATGCTGCTGGACGACCTAGAGCGGCGCACGCTCAAGTTGCGGGCGCGCGAGGCCGAGCGCGGCGCGGTCAGCCGCTTCTGGCGGACCGTGCCCGAGAGGGTGGGTGCCGCCTACTCTCCAGCCCAGCTGAAGCAGGTGCGCAGAGAGCTGGCGGCCGAGTTGGAGGCGATTCCCCTCGATCCTCGCCGGGTGCCGCTGCGCGTCGGCATGCTGGGTGAGTTCTTCATGGTCGTGGACCCTTTTACCAATATGGATCTCGCCATCGAGCTGGGCCACATGGGCGTGGAGATCGAACGCTCGGCCTGGATCAGCGATTGGGCCAGGGTCTGGCTTTTCCTGGAGGCCGTGGGGCTCAGCCACGGTAACAAGGTGAAGAAAGCGGCCAGCCCGTACTTGAAGAGAGACGTCTCCGGTGACGCCATCCAGACCCTGGGCGAGACGGTCCTGCACTCGCACGAGGGCTTCGACGGCGTGGTGCACTTGCAGCCCTTCACCTGCATGCCCGAGATCATCGCGCAGAACATGCTGCCCCAGGTCAGCCGCGAGCACGATATCCCGGTGCTCTGCCTGGTGCTGGACGAGCAGATGGGGCGGGCGGGCCTGGTGACGCGCCTGGAGGCGTTCGTCGACCTCATGCTGAGGCGCCGCCAGAAGCGCGGCCTGGCCGTCGCGGCGGGAGTGTAGGAGCGGTCCGCGGCCGCTGGCGCTTGCCGCGCGGCACTGGGGGAGGAAAGGCGATGGCGACCACTGAAGCCCAGGGGCAGAGTCCCAGCAGGGGGCGTGCGTCATTGGAGCAACGGCTGCTCGAGAAGATCCGCCGCCACGAGCGAGTCAGCAAGAATATCAACCAGCTAGCGGACGAGCAGCTGACCCTCGGGCAACGCTTAGCGGACGGCCTGGCCGATGGCGTCGGCAGCTGGAGCTTCATCATCACCTTCCTGGTGATGATCGTGCTCTGGGTGGGCGCGAACGGCTTCCTGCTGGTAACGCGGGGCTGGGACCCATATCCCTTCATCCTGCTCAACCTAGTCCTCTCCTTCCTCGCCGGTCTGCAAGCGCCCGTTATTATGATGAGCCAGAACCGCCAAGAGGCGAAGGATAGAATCCGAGCCGAGCACGACTATGAAGTCAACCTGAAAGCAGAGGTGGAGATCGAGCAGCTGCAGGAGAAGTTGGACTTGCTGCGCGAGAAGCAGTGGCAGGAGCTGGTGGCCATGCAGCAGCGGCAGATAGCGCTCCTGGAGCAACAGATCAAATTGCTAGAGGATTGGCGGCGCCCCTAACCGCGGGAGAGCCACAATCTAGCGTCTTAAGTAGTCCAGGATCCCGTCGGCGTAGGCGCGAGCCACCGCTGCCAGAAAGTCGTCCTTGGCCAGCAGCTCGGCCTCTGCCGGATGGCTCAGGTAGAGACCCTCGCCCAGGGCGGCCGGCATCTCGCTGGCGCGGGCGACAATGCCGCCCGCCGGCCCCAGAATGAAGAACGGGGCGCCCCCCGTGGCCTCGCTATCCTTCTTCACCCCGCGCGCCTGGGTGTTGTAGCCGTAGGCCCTGATTCCCGCGACGAGATGGTTGAAGATGTCGGTGGCCAGTTGCTTGCTCTTGGCGCTGAAGGTCCGGTTGGCGTTGTAGTAGACCTCGGTGCCGCGCGACCCCGTCGAGCCGGCGTTGAAGTGGATGGAAACGAAGGCGTCGGCCTGTTCGCGGTTGGCCACGTCAGACCTGGCCTGCAGGTCGTCGGAAACGCCCACCGCGGCGTCGCCGTTGAGGTCACGGCCCGCCGCGTTAACTTCGGCGTCGCTCGTGCGGGTGAGCACGACCGTGACTCCGGCCTGGCGCAGCCAATCCGCGGTCCGTAGAGCCACCTTGAGATTGATGTCCTTCTCGAGCAGCTGCCTGCCGTCGGCCAGGCGGGTGGTGGCGCCGCTCCATTGGCCCGCGTGGCCGGGGTCCAGCACCACCGTCCGGGGCGCACCGATTGAGGCGATTGGAGGAGCGGTCGCGGCGGTGGGCGAAGGAACTGCCGTCGCCGTAGCGGCCGCGGTGGCGGTGGCGGTGGCGGTCGCCATCTCGCCCGTAGGGGTTGCGCCGCCCCGGGTGGACGGCTGCTCGCGGGACCCGAATTCCTGGGGCGGGCCCGCCTGGGCCAGAAGGGCGGCAGTAGGCGCCGGGTCGGCGCCGCCCAGGGTGGCGAGCGGCTCCGCTTGCACGAGGGAGATAGCCGCCACCAACGCCGCCAGCCCCAAGAACGCCGCACCGCCCCGCGATCCCCTGCCCATGCCCATTGCCAACCCCCCGCCCACTCATTGATGGTGCCGGCCCTCGCGCGCTGAGCGCCAGGAGCGGACGGTTGGCTATGGTATAGACCCTACGTCAGATAGTCAATTGAAGGAGAGCGCTAGCCGGCAGGGTCGGCGGTGGGGGCCGCAGCTAGTCTGCCACTCCGACCTCGATGGCGGCGTTGGCGACGATGACTTCGTCGTTCTTGTCGCCGAGACGGGGGCTGGCATGGCCGCTGTGGTAGAGCATACCGCCGGGAACGACCTCGATCTGTTTCTGGCCGTGGGGCAGGGCTCCGGCCAGCGCCTCGCGGTCCACCCGTTCGGGGTACGGCGTGGCGATGGTGACGCGCACCACCATCTTGTCCACGTCGTCCAGGGCCAGCAGCTCGCGCAGCCCGACCAGGTAGTTCCAGCTGATAGCGTCTTTGATGGCCCGCATGGCGGCGTCAGTGGGGCTCTGTCCGTGCTGGTCGATGCCGTTGCCGAACTCGATAAGCAGCCTGCGCATGGGCCGGCCTCCGCTCAATCCAGTTTGATTAGCTTCCAGTATACGAAGCCGTGGACGCCCTGATAGTCGACTTGCCACCAGCGCGGCTCCACGGGGTCGATGGCCTCACCCTCCACGATGCGGAGGACGTAGACCCGGTCACCCAGTGGGATGCTGGCCAGCGCCGCGCTGCTCGAGTCGGGCTCCGCCCGGATCACGGCGGCGCCACCGTAGGCGGGCACGGCCGCGCCCCAGCCGAGTCCGGCGGGCGTCGGGGTGGCCGGACGCGGCGCGTTGGTGGCCGTCGGTTTGGGTGGCACCGGGGTTGCCGTGGCCGCGGGAACCTGGGTGGCCGGCGCCTGCGTGGGGCGCACGGTCGGCGTGGCTGGTGCTTTTGTCGCCGTGGGCGGGGGCACGGTGGCGGTCTTGGCCGGCGAGGCGGAGGCGGCCGCGGTTGGCGTGGTCGTCAGGCTGGGGGCCACCGTCGCCGTGGCGGGCGCGGTACTGGTGGGCAACACCGTGCGAGTGACTCTCGCCGCGCCGTTCATGCCTAGGAAGCTGCGGAACAGGTTGTTGACCCCGTTGTCGCCCACCCAGGTGAGCAACAGCCAGCCCGGCACGAGGATGGCGGCGATGGCGATGAACATCACGAGCCGGTAGCGAGGCCCCTTGTCTTCGGGCTCGTCCAAGCCAGCACCTCCCCGTCCTTCGCCACCGTGCCCACAAGCGAAAGGCCGCGCCGGCAGCCAGGCCGCAGCGCGGACGCTGAGCTAATACCATATCGAGCGGGTGGTGTCAATACGAGCGGCCACCTAGTTTGGCGGCCTCCGTGCTATAATCGGCTCCGGCAAGATCGCTCCCTTGGGTGCGCAGCGCGCGTGAAGATAACGTTCCTCAAGAAAGGCTACTCGCCGGTCGGCGGCTCCGAAGTCCTTACTTACGAGCTGGCGACCCGACTTGCCGCTCGGGGACACGCGGTGCGGGTCCTCTGCCAGTGGCCCGCCGGGGAGCGCTACGGCTTCCCGCCGCGGCAGTCCCTGCGGCGCGAGACGAGAGAGTACCGCCTTTTCTGGCATCGCGGCGTCGAAATCTACCAGCTGCTCCCGCGCTTGGGCGGTTTGGGCCGGCGCCTGGACGTGCTCTCCCCGTTCAACCTGTTGCGGGGAGGGCTGGCGCTCGCGCTCGCCGGGCGTCCTGAGGTGATTCATAACGTCTGCCGAGAATACGCTCCTCAGGCCCTAGCCCTGTCCCGCGCCCTGGGGGCGCGCCTGGTGTTGACGCCGCTGGCCCATCCCGGCCAGTTCTGGGCGGGCGACCGGGCGACGGACGTAGCCCTTTATCGGCAGGCCGACGCCGTGGTGGCGCTGACCGGGGCGGAGAAGCGTTGGTACGCCGCCCGCGGCGTTACCGGCGACCGAGTGCACGTCGTCGGCCTGGGTCCCTGCCTCGCCGCGCCCGGCGACGGCGCGGCCTTCCGCCACCAGTACAACCTGGCGGGGCCAGTGGTCCTCTTCATTGGGCGCAAGGAGCCGTACAAGGGTGTGGGAGCGTTGGTGCGCGCGGCGGCGCTCGTCTGGCAGCGCCAGCCCGCGACCCACTTCGTCTTTATCGGCGAGGGCTCGTTCTTCGACCTCTTTGCCGACCCCTTCCGCAGCCGCCAGGACCCCCGTTTCCTCAACCTGCCGCGTGTCGACGAGGCGAGCAAGGCTAACGCTTACGCCGCCTGCGACGTCTTCTGCCTGCCTTCTCGCCATGAGACCTTCGGCATGGTCTACGCCG